>PVWI01000134.1 GCA_003003725.1 filamentous cyanobacterium Phorm 6
GGATGCGGCGGCGGCTTATATTACGGGGCAGGTTTTTAATGTGGATGGGGGAATGGTGATGGCTTAGATTTGGGGATTTTTTTAACCGCAGATGCACGCGGATGAAAGCGGATATCTGCGGTTGAATTGTGAAGTTATACTCATACTCTCACTTGCAATTGTTTGAGCAGTTCATTGACAATGATTTTAGCGATAGAACTATTTTCAGAGAGTATTTGCAAGCGTTTTAAAATATCTTGCTCCAGATAAACATTTTGTTCGGCTACACCAATCGATCTTAAAGAATCTGCTGCTGTGATGGTAAGCTCATCATCCGGTGTTTGAAGCATTTCGAGTAAAATAGGAATTACTTGTTGGGAGTCTGCATCTGAAATAATTTCGGCGCAGCGGTACTGCCACTCTTGGGGGCGATCGCGCCAACAGGATTTGAGTGAATCCCAATCAGTAGGAGTCATTTTTTGAACTAAATCAATGGCAGATATGACTGCACAATCAGACCAAAAATCCGCCGAAAATTCTTTGTTTAAATATTCGTCTAGCTGTTGAAAAATCATCACTGTTTTAACTCCTTATTTAGAAAGTGATTGGATTGCCGCCTGTAGGATAGGATGATTCTATGCTGCCCGCAGCATCTTTGATAACTAGCCATTCTACTCCATCAACTGTTTCGCGATGGAAAGTCACACCATCAGAAGAACGAGTGTGAACAGTAGGTGTTTTTGCTACTTGATTGGTAACATCTATAATTTTAGCATTACTCCAACTATCGGGTGCTAGAGTTGATTTTTTGGGGCGAGAAAAACTGCCGTCTGGAAATTGTTTAATTGACTCGACAAATGTTGTGCCATCTGAATTATTGTTAATAACTCGGACTGTAAAATTTGGGTCTGTTTTAATTTGGGGTGAATGGGCACCGACAATCCTGTTAGAGTTGGGTGGACGGCGTTCTCCATAGAGAATTTTCTCTTGGAGTTCGGATGGTAGATGATTAGAACTGCCTGGACTACCACTTGAACTTGATTGCATTGAGAGCGAAAATATGATACTATTGGGACTGCTACTAAGATTAGTTGCTAATGTCGCTGTTGGCAATAAGGGCGATCGCATTTACGATCGGCTCAACCTAATTTTTAAAATCAAAATATTTTCCTAATCCAATTGTACACCGCAGCAGACAAAGCCCGTAACTTATTTACAAAAATTTGCCAAATTGAAACTTTTCTTACCTCAGACAAATTTTCGATTTCCACGGGAAGCGGTGGCATTCCGACTACTTCGTAAAGCGGGTATTCGCCGCTCTTTCCGGGGATTATAACTGATACGCAGCGATCGACGATCGCCAATTCCTTCACTTCCTGATAAGTCTCCTCAGAAATCAATAAACTCGTTCCCACTTGCTTATTCGCAGCCTCAATGCGGCTGGCCAAATTCACCGCATCCCCGATCGCCGTAACCGACTGACTCTCCGATGCCCCCAAATTCCCCACAACCACCAAACCGCAGTGAATCCCAATCCCAATCCGTAATCGGTGACGGTATAAAGTCTCAAAATACGGATTGAGTTTATCCAATTCTTCCAGCATCTCTACTCCAGCCCTGACTGCTTGTTCGGCCGCTTTGTCGGGATTTTCTAACCCAAACAGCGCCATAAAACCATCGCCCATATAATTATTGATCATCCCACCGTTGCGGTTGATAACATAACCCATTTTTTGGAAATAGCGGTTTAAAACATAAATTACGTCGTAGGGAAGCAGCGATTCTGCAAAAGGCGTGAATCCTCGAATATCGGCAAACAAAATCGCAATTTTTTTCTCGTGCCCGATCGGAGGAGAAATTGACTTTCCGGTCATTTGGTCGTTAAATGATTCCAAGTCTTCAGAATCGATCGCCAATCGGCGCAAAATCACCTTTCCACCCGCAACCTGTGTCTGACAAGCCAGCCGAATTTCGGGCTCTAAGCCTAATTTTTTCGCGAGCTCTTCTTCTGGTGAGGTGCGAGGCGAACAAAATTCTAAACCTTCGACAATCAAGACGCGACAAGTCGAACACCGGGCGCTACCGCCGCAGGCGTGGGTGTGGGGAATGCCGGCACGTAAGGAAGCTTCGAGAATTATATCATCGTTGTCTATCTCGATCGTGCGATCGTCCGGCAGATAGTGAATCTCTGGCATATATGGCGTTTCTAGCTAATTAGGAACGAATCTCGCGGACATCTGTTATTGCAGCGAACTTGTATGCAAACCCGGTTTCTCGACATCTTTTCTGCATTGCCTGATTTATTCAGTATAAATGGCGATCGCATTTTAGACTTTGGCTGCGGTTGGGGTTGCGTTCCCAATTACATTCTTGCCAAATTCCCCAATGTCCAGTTTACTGGCATCAACCTCAGCCAGCACCAATGCGAGTATATGCGTCACAAGATGCAAGAACCCGAAAGCTACCTCAGTTCCGGTCGATTTACCCTATATGAAGGCGATTTGAACGACGCCCAATTCGAGACCAAATTTGACAAGATACTCTCCATCGGAGTTTTTTGTCATGTCGGCAATTTAACCAAAGCTTTCCAAAAGCTCGCCTCTTTCCTCAAAGATAACGGCCGCCTTTTCATTCACATCTTCACAGTTCGCAGCCCTAACAACATATTCAGCGTTTTCTCCCACGGCCGTTACTGGAAATACGATGCCATTCCCAGCCACAACAAAGACCTGAAAACAACCATCAAACAATGGTATCTCAACGGCTACAATTACTCAACAACCTTTGCTAACTGGCTGCAAAACTTTGAGGATTCTCAGGCGATAGTCAAAGATTTAGACTACGGCATCGACCATGCCAAATTCCGCCGCATCTAGCGGTTTTACTTGATTTGGTTTGTTGCTAATTTCGCGAGTTGTGATGGTGAATACAATGGTAATGGCCAATATTTAATGGTTCATGCCTAATCGCTAAGATTCCCGGACAGGCTTTGATGTCATGTCCGGCTAATTATATCAAATCGGATAACATCGGAATTGTAGTAGGGGCGGGGCGGGTTTATATAATTTGTCGATACTTATCAAATATTTAAGCTAACCCGCCCCGACAAAACTTAAAATGATAGAATTATTAATCAAATGAAAATGCTATTGCTTGTTACCAGGAAAAGCTTGGTAACGTAGATAGGCGAGGAATAGCCGACTTTTATCTCGAAACTTACAGGAGAAAGGACTGTTGGAGGTGCTTAAGTTATTAAGTTTTCGCTCCTTACTGCTTACCAGGCGTAGGGTGCGCCCGCGCACCTTACTTATTAAAACATGGCTAAATCAGTCTTTGTATTCTTCCAGAATACTGCAATTTACGGACATTTCTCCTAATGAATCAGTGAAGGTGACTTCATATTTGTAATGTCTGGGGGTTTCCATCAGTAACCGCCAAGCTTGGCCAGCATCGATTAAATTCAGGCGGGATAGTGAATTTTCAATGCTAAATCAGTTGTGTAATTCTTGTAGGGGCTCTTGGGCCCGTGGTTGCCCTCTTTACGCTGCCACCGTATGCCCGCACCATCCACTACCCCTACAAATATGTACAAATCATTTAGGATTGCTATATTATCTTTCTGAATCTACCAGTGGGAATATTTTGTATGTAGAATTGTAAGCCTGACGGGATAATAACCCCGTCAGGTCAAATTGGTCGTTAGCGTCGGTTTCTAGCTGTAGTCTGGGGGGAACTTGTGAGCGTAACGGGTGTATTTAGCTATGGCAAAGGTGTTACAGCAGAATTATCAAGAGGGCAATTTACCGAAGTTTTCCCTAAATAATCAGTTAAGGTGACTTCATCTTTATAATGCCGGGGAGTTTCCATCAGCAACCGCCAAGCTTCACCAGCACTCAATAAATTCATCCGGCCAGGATAATGAATTTGTATCAACTCTTGAACCAGAGGGTAATAGTCTGAGTTAAGACTAGGGAAAATATGATGCTCTGTGTGATAGGAAAAATTAAAATGCAACAAATCAACAATTTTAGGAACCCGTAGCGAGAGACTATTGATCAGAGGATCGTTAACACTCGTCATCCGACAAATCAGGTGATTTGTGTAGATATAAAACATTGCAACTGTATGACCGATTGCTAAGGGTAGCAAGTACCCAAGAACGATTTTTAGCGGATGAAACTCTAAATAGAATAAAATGCTAAAATGCAGGCATAAAACCGCAAAAAACTCAAGAGCAATTTTCAATCTATCTTTCTGACTGACTGTGAATGCAGCGGGCACATAATCCACAATTTTATTATTAAACAATAGGCTCGACGAGAGGTGGCAAAATTGATGAAATAACCACGATGCTGGAAGTCCTACTATTAATAACCAAGATGGATTATCAATCGCTGGCGCAAAGAAATTATGAATCCATTTTCCCCAACTATTCGGCTGCTGGTAAAGGTAATTGCGATCCGGATCTTCTAGATAATTTGTTTGACTGTGATGTACAATGTTATGAACATATTTCCACTGAGTTGAAGGCATAAACATCATTGCAAACCCTAGAAAACTAATTATATGATAAGTCATACGAGACTTTTTATTGACGCTACCGTGCATGAAATCATGGGCGAAAAATCCCATAGTTACGATACTATTACCCATAATTAAAGCTAAAGGTAAATAAAGCCATAGAAGATAGATGGGCCACTGATCTAGACGATCGGCAATTCCCCAACCCAGTAGCAAAATAACCATATTAATGAACAGTATAACCAACTTACTAGAATCTGGTTTAAAGGCTTCTGATGGCAGGAGTGGGCGCAATTTCTTAGCGTATACCGAGAGGTGAATTAGCGTTTCTTCGCCTAAAGTCGGCGTTGCCGTATTGTCTAGAGTATTGAGTGATTTTTCGGATTTCATATTATCGCTAAGAGTATTTTCCTGTGAGTTAATAACTTTCTAAAGTTAATTAGATCCAGTACCGATTTTAGATTGACCCACAAATAAATCGCGGGCTTATTGTCAGGACGCGGAAATTTTATCTGTGTTCACGGTGTCGTTCCGGGAGCTGGCGACCAAATTGCTTTAGATCAAAGCTGCCTGATTGTTGTACCAAGATATTATTGTATCCCATAAATAGAAATTTGGAAACAACTATTAAAGGCTTATAAAGGCTTACGCATCGATAATACTATCCCACTTTTGACTTTGGTTTAATATTCCAATAACCAATCCTAAATAACCTATAAGATTAGAAAAGTCCGTTTCCCTGAACAATTTCTTTAATTGTCGTCAACGTATCTAGCCCGATCAATCCCCGGCGATAGCCTTTTTGGTTGGACATTCCCAAAAATATCGCATCTCCCCGATTTTGATAGCGCCAAAACCGAGGTGAGGCATTGATAAAAGTAGAGGCGCTGTTGACATCCAGAGCAAATTGGCGGCTTTCTAGGTAAGATTCAGTGGCGATGGAGTCAGCGTGGCCACTGCTGTAGCGGTTGATCCAGCCGATCGCAATTTCGAGACTATCAACAACTTTAAACGCGATGGTTTTGTTTAAATAAGGTTGAGTCCACTCGTAGGGTTCCGCTAGCTTCAACTCTGGGAAATCTGCGACGAGATCCGCGTCGGCGCTAATTTTAAAGCCTTTTTCTTTTAAACTATTCCACAGTCTGACTAAGGAAGAAGGCTTTTGATTGCGATCGATCAGCACTTTCTCGATCGCATTCACCGGATCGGGCACGCTTTGATGGCTGTCCAAAATCATCCACCTTGCCATTTCCAAACTACCAGTCGGCGACCAATAAAGGTAGCAATTGCCCATTGCCGATCGCAACACTGGCGCCGTGGACAGCCTTACCACCTGCTGCACCAAACTCGGTCTGCCGTAGGGAATAATTAAATTGAGATATTGGTCTTGAGTCACCAAATCGCGGATTGCAGCGCCCCGATCCGGCGGCAATACCTGCAAACATCCTGACGGCAAACCGACCTCATCGATCGCCGACATCAAAGCTTCTCCAATTACAGCATTAGTTTGCCAGCTTTCGCTACCGCCTTTGAGAATCAAACTGTTAGCGGTTTTGAGACACAAACCCGCCGCTATCGCCCCCAACTCTGGAAACGCCTCATAAATTAGGGCGATCGCCCCCAGTGGTAGCGACTGACAATATACTTGACAGCGATCGACTTGATAAGAAGCATTGATCACCCTGCCGATCGGATCTGGCATTTCCCCCAATCGCTGAAGAATTTGCACAGTTGTCTTGATCCGTTCCGGCGTCAGCTTTAACCAATCAACAATCAACTCAGGAATCGCCATATCGCGACTGGCTTCTAGATCCAGAGTATTTGCTTCTAAAATGTCATTTTGCCGACGTTTCAGCGCCTGCGCCATCGCTTGCAAACCAGCAGCGCGATCGGCGCTTTTTGTCGCCGCCAACTCCAAAGAAGCAAGATTGGCGCGGCGGGCGACATTTGCCCCATCTGATGAATGGCTAAAATCTTCTATTATCATCTAACTAACGCCTGTAAGCCAGCCATACCATCAGCGCCGGCAGCATTGCTAGGAGAACGGCGACTATTGCCCATAGAATAACATTCGGGCCGGGCGAGCTCAGCGCCAGGGGCAACCAAATCACTAGCGGCACCAAAATCATCCCTAGCGCCAGTGGCAAGTAGTGGGTTTTCAAACCCGGATTCGCTCTGTTCCATTGCTTCCCCGTCCAACGCCAAGCCTGCTTGTAAGGATAGTTTGTTGATAGTTGCTCGATAACCTGTCCGCTTTCGTCCAATACAAATATTTGCTGACAGCGGTTGCAGCCAAAGGCTTCTGTCAGCGTTATGGGCACGAGACGCCCCCGACGCCGGCAAGGGCACGGGTACTCATCGTTTAAGTCAATTTTTGGAGCTTTTTGGGATGGCACGGGCGATCGGATAAAAAAAGCGTTTTTACAAAAATAATCGTTAACTTATCCACTCGGATAAAACTTGTCAATTCTGCCCGATCGAGGCTTTTAACTACGTGTTACGAGCGATCGCTCGATCGGCAATTTTGACTTACAAGTTCTGCACTCAAGTTTACCACTAACTTCAGTCTTTTAAACCACCATTAGGAGTAGATAAAGAATGTGCAAAAAAAGTACACACAGGGCTTTCTTGGTGTACTTTCCGACGTTCTTGATTTTTTAAAGCGGGTGACGCGATTCGAACGCGCGACATTCACCTTGGCAAGGTGACGCTCTACCACTGAGCCACACCCGCATTTCTGCGGTCTTAACCATATTGTCTTAATTCTCCGAATTTGTCAAGTCTTTTTTATAAGTTTTTTTCAGAAAGCCTGTAACAGCGCCCCAAAACCATTCTGCGTCGGAAATTGCAGCAGCCAGATTGTTAACAAAATCAGTAATTGCACCGTATTTGACCGTCAACCGCCCAATACACAGTTACAATCAAGCTGCAATTGTGGAAGGATACTGCTATGTCAGACTTAAATCGCGGAATCATGAAATTCAAAGGAGCTGACAGCCCGATCGCGATTATCATTTCGGCGATCGTCATTGGTGGCGGCATCGGCTTCCTCATCTGGTGGGCGCTGCAATCAGCCTACAATTTTAGTTAAGACGGCGAATAGAATTCGCGACTACACAAACCTTCGTCCGCCTCCGCTCCCTTAAGAAGACAAGGTAATTTTCACCGTTTGGTCTTCAACCTGCGAAGGCGGGTTTTGTCTGTATAGACGCGGTTTCTAACCGCCCGTTCTTTTTTTGTAGTACACTTGTAAGCAAAGCGCCGCGAGCGTGAAGTTATCAAACTCAAGTGTTTACAAGGGTTGTATCTCAAAAAGAATTATGGCAAGCTTTCGGGACATTCTAAAATACTACAGCCGTTACTCAAAATTGTCGGTTTTCAGCATCGGTGCATCCAGCTTATTTGAACTCGCAGATTTGGCTGTGCCCTACGCGATCGGACAAATATTAAACGTATTGTCGAATCAACCTACAGATACAGTAACGCAAAAATTGGTAGGAGCGATCGCCTCACTTACCCCGCAGTTACCCAACAAAATATTATCGCTATCCGTCTTGCTGGGCTTGATTTTTTTGGTAACAGTCGCGAAAGCACCGATACAGCCTTGGGTGGGGAATTGGTTCCACTGGGTAGTACCATTGAGAGCAAGGCGCGATCAAATGAGAAGTGCGATCGGCAAAATCCTCACCTTACCCCTAGAATTCTACGACGAAAACAACGCCGGACGAATTTCCAGCCGCATCGCCAAAGGCATCGCCAACCACACTTGGACATACCCCGAAATTGCCAGTCAATTCATCCCCGAAGTTGTCCGCTTAATCGGCGTCTTTACAGTAATCTGGCTCATAGAATGGCGCATCGGCTTATTAATTTTAGTTTCCTTCCTATTTATCCTCAGTTTCACCCTCAAAAGTCTCCAATCGGTGACTGCGCGGGAAGAAATTCTGGATGAATACATCGAAGATACCGAAAGCCGCAACTCCGAAATTATCACCAATATCAAAACAGTCAAAGCTTTTGCCACGGAAACAGAGGAACTCAAAAGGCAAACAACCAGACTCGATCGCGAATTAAAAGTTGTAATTAACCGTATTCACAAAGGATACGTCATTCTGGGAACATACCAACAGACGATCGTGCAGTTTTGCCTGTTTTCAGTTCTCGGTTTTAGCCTAGCAGAAACCGTTGCAGGCAAGATGTCTCTGGGATATTTTGTCACAGTTTATACCCTCGCCAGCATGGCCTATTCCCAACTGCGTCCGATTAGCATTATCGCCGAAGTCTTTGCCCGTCGCTATTCTTCCATGATCCGCTTCCACGAGTTTATGCAGTTATCCGACGGTGTAGATGCGGTGAATTTAGCAACAGAAAATGCTGTATCCGCCTCGCCCTATAGATTTAGTGGGAAAATTGAGTTTTGCGGACTGACATTTGGGTACGATCGCCAAAAGCCGGTTTTGCAGGATGTAAATTTATTGATTCACCCTCGTCAGACTGTAGCATTAGTCGGGCGATCGGGCTCCGGGAAATCAACATTAGTTAAATTGCTGTTTCGGTATTTCGAACCCAACTCCGGCCGCATTTTGATCGACGGCGAGGACATTTCCAGCTTAGACGTGACTGGCTACCGCAAACGTTTAGCCATTGTGCACCAAGAAGTAGACGTTTTTAACGGTACATTGCTGGACAATTTGAAATACGGTAATCCGAAAGCAACTTTCGCGCAAGTTGAGGAAGCTTGCCGCATCGCCAAAGTAGATGATTTTGTGAATTTGTTGCCTCAAGGTTACTATACCGTTGTTGGGGAGCGGGGAATGCGCTTGTCCGGCGGTCAGCGGCAGCGGTTGGGAATTGCCAGGGCTCTGCTGGTGGAGCCGGACGTGTTAATCTTTGACGAAGCTACTTCTAGTTTGGATTATGAGTCGGAGCGATCGATCCAAGTAGCCATGCAGAATATTTTAGGTACACGCACCACCATAATTATCGCCCACCGACTGAGTACAATTCGCGAAGCCGATGCGATCGTCGTACTCGACGGCGGTAAAATCGTCGAAGTTGGCAGCCACGACGAACTCTTGAACCAAAAAGGCATTTATCGCCGACTGCACTCTCTACAAGAAACCGGCGAATTAATCAGTTGATTGTTGACTGTTGACTGT
The DNA here is from genome assembly GCA_003003725.1 of filamentous cyanobacterium Phorm 6. Taxonomy (GTDB): domain Bacteria; phylum Cyanobacteriota; class Cyanobacteriia; order Cyanobacteriales; family Microcoleaceae; genus Microcoleus. Next base: position 9,660 of record PVWI01000134.1, read on the forward strand.
TGTCATTAGGGAAAATTCCCGATGCCCCATGCCCCATGCCCACATTCAACTTATGTGTTTCAGTACATTTGATTAAAGTTTCTGATGTATTGTTGCAAACAAAGAGTTCGGTGCTAGGATTTATAACTGTGAAGGAAATGGGTCGATGCCCGAGCGGTTAATGGGGGCGGACTGTAAATCCGCTGGCTACGCCTACGCTAGTTCAAATCTAGCTCGGCCCACCTTAATTTAATAAAAAGTTAAAAGTCAATAATTAAAGCTTTTAATTATTAACTTTTAATTTTTTATGCCCGTGTAACTCAGTGGTAGAGTACCTCCTTGGTAAGGAGGAAGTCATGGGTTCAAATCCCATCACGGGCTTTTAACAGTTGACAGTTGACAGTTGACAGTTGACAGATGAGGAATGATATAGAGGACACGGCAGTGCCGTTTCCCTACTGTAGGCGATCAATTGTAGGGACACAGCACTGCTGTTTCCTGATTGTAGGGACACAGCACTGCTGTTTCCTGATTATAGGGACTGAATTTTGGAGGATGAGGGCGAAGCATTCCGGCAGATAATTATCAGTTATAATCAGAGGCTTATTGCCGGAATGCTTCGCCCCTACGGATATATTTGTAAAAATGGGATGCTACAAAACAGACGGCTGACTCTTAAATATCGTCATCGTTTTGACTTTGCACGCCCTGGAGAATCCGCGATAACTCACTCTTCTCATTAACTGTAATCCGAGTTGGAGAACCGCTGATAATCCGTTCGTAACCACGGAACGAATCTTTAATTTGCGGGCCTCTTTCAGTAATTGTGTATTCCCGAATCCCTTTGTCATGCCAGGAACCGCGCATCTTAAACACATTAATTGCCCGCGACATTTCCCCGCGAATCTCTACATACTGAAGCATAATAATCGTGTCAGTAATCGTAGAAATATGGGAGTCTGTAATCGAATTAGAGCCCATAAACTGGTCGCTGGTATTCGTAAAAAAGCCAGTGATTTCTTCCTGCTTCGCAAAGCCTGTAACCGCGATCACAAATTGCCGGAAAGCATTATTGCTGACACCTCTAGCTAAGGCTGACAGTGAATCTATGGCAATTCGAGAAGGTTTGAATTCAGCAATTTCTGATTTAATCATCTGCAAATGGTCTTCCAAACCCGCAGATTCCGGGTAAGCGCACAGCAGTTTCAGCAATCCTTTTTGTTCCATTTCCTCAAAATCAATGCCCCAAGAATAAGCATTGCGGAACAACTGAGCTCGCGACTCTTCATAGGCAAAAAGCAGTGCTCGATTGCCGTTCATACAAGCATTCTGCAAAAATTTACTCACCAACAGTGTTTTGCCGGTTCCCGTCGCACCCGTAGCCAAAATAATCGAGTCTTTAAAGAAACCACCGCCGCACATCTCGTCGAGAGTTTTATCGCCGGAAGAAACCCGCACGTTAGAAGACTTTTGAGTTAATCGCATCGCCCCCAAGGGGAAAATATTAATACCATCATTCGTCATAGTAAAAGGATATTCGCCTTTCATGTGAGTTGTACCGCGCAACTTCAAAATTTCGATGGTACGGCGGCGGCGTTCGCCTTCCAAGACGTTGCGAACAATTACCACATTATCCGATACAAATTCTTCCACTCCAAACCGCGCCACCGGGCCGTATTCTTCGACTCGTTCGGTAGTCATAACTGTAGTTGCGCCTACTTGTTTGAGGCGCGCCACTAAGCGAAAGATTTCTCGGCGCACTACGGATGCAGCTTCGTACTGCTGAAATACGGCTGTCACTGAATCTATAGAAACGCGCTTGGCTTTGTATTTGCGAATGGCGTACTGAATTCGTTCGATTAAGGCAGATAAATCAAAATTTCCGACAATATCCTGACCTTCTGGATCGGGGGAAGCGTCTAAAATAAATAGCTTGCCTTCATCAATTAATTTTGCCAAATCCCAACCGAAACTGCAAGCATTTTTAATAATATCTGCGGGAGATTCTTCAAAAGTTACGAGAACTCCAGGTTCGTCAAAATGGGTGATTCCGTTATAGATAAATTGTACGGCGAATAAAGTTTTTCCAGTTCCTGATGTGCCACTGACTAGGGTGGTTCTGCCAATCGGCATTCCGCCATGACTGATGTCATCGAAACCTTCAATCATCGTGCGAATCTTTTGAACGCCAGTCGTTACAAATCCTTCTGGTTTCACCGTTTGAATAATTTCATTCATATCAATTTTTGTCAACTCTCAGTATTCTTTTAGTTATCACTCATTAACTGCCGCCCATGAGTCTTTGTACCCAGCTTTTAGTTTGGGCTTGTGCTCAATAACTAATGACTGCTGATGATCTTATGAATTCAGGTCTTCTTCGCGAAGTTCTTCATAGAGTAAATCTAATCCTATCAGAACTTTCTCGCGATCGGACAAATCGCCAATAATTTTTCGGACTGGTGGCGGTAGGATTTTCGCCAGCGTCGGGGTTGCCAAAATTTTGTCCTCTTCTGCTAGCTGAGGATTTTTGAGGACATCTATGACTTTCAGCGCGTAGACTCCTTGAAATTCTTGTTCTAGGATGTCTTTTAGGGTTTTCAAAGCTCGTACTGAGTTGGGAGTATTCCCCGCAACGTACAGCTTTAGAACGTAGGTTTTTTTTAGAGGGCTCATGAACTTTTTAAAATATTGACTATTAGTTGTCAGATGATAGTTGTTATTTGTCTTGAATCCACTGTTCTTTGTTATTTTATAATAATTTCAGCTTGTCGATCGCCCTGCGTTCAGTCTTCTGCTTTCTGGTTGGTTAAATTCGGCGGTTTGCCTTCTAGCTTCTACCGTATGGGTTCTTTCGGAATCGATCGCCTGTACATCTCGCACAGATGAGCGATCGCGTCAATCAGAGTCAAGCGGTAATCGAGCAATATTTCCTCGCTGCGCCCTTCTAATTTTAGCTGTTTGGCAAATTCGTCCATTAATTCCATGTGAATTTCCACAACTTGAGTTACGGGAACATCAGCAAAAAAAGCTAAATTCACAAATTCATCTATTTGATTGTTGACCGCAGTATCTTCAGCAAAATAATTTAAAATAATGTTACGATAAGTTGACTTGAGTTGTTCCAAAAACTTTTGCTTATCTGAATCAGACAGATTTCGCAAAAAAATCTGGGGATTTCTTTGATAATACACACCTAAGTATCCTAATCGTTCCTTTAATTTTTCTGCAAGTCGGCGCTGCTGTCGGCTTAGCAAACTTTTAGCTGTCAATTGGGCTGTGGGATCGACGCTTGCGGATTGGTTATTGACAGCAACCGGAGTGGAAAGTTTCAGAAATTGTGCGATCGCCCGATCGATACCTGCACCTATTTCGAGCGTTCGAGCAATTGACAGTTGCACCTCAGCAGGGTGGTGACATTACTCCGACTATCAGGTGCGGAGCTTCTAAGAATCACTTCTTAGACTTCCTAGTTACTCCCTTGCGGGATTTCGACTTTGACCTAGATTGAGACATTTCAATCCCCGGAAAACCGTCTGCATAGGCGTTTTGAATTCCCGACTGCCCATCGGTACATTGCAATTCTATTCCCCTATTTCTGATAACTTGAGCACTAGCAACATCCCGATCCGTTGTATAGCCACAATTAGAACAAGAATGAACTCTAACACTCAAATCTTTTCTCACGGGAGCGCCACACTCAGGACACTCCTGCGAAGTCCCCCTGGCGTTCACCTCACCAAAGAATTTCCCGCGCTTCCAACACACATACTTGGTGATATTTCGGAACTGTCCAAATCCCTCTGCAAGCATTTGCTTTCCAAGCATTCCTTTGGCAAGGATTTGGTAATCCAAGTCTTCCATGAAGACCATATCACCAGCATCGCAAAGAACATGAGCTTGTTTAAAGTGGAAGTCCTTACGGGTGTTATCAATTGTGTGGTGGATTCTAGCAACCTTAATACGTTGTTTTTCGTAGTTTTTAGACCGCTTCTTTTTTCGAGAAAGTCTGCGTTGCAGCAATTTCAGCTTGCGTTGCATGACTTTTAAGAACTTAGGCGATTTTACGATTAACCCGTCACTGGTTGCCATAAACTTAGAAAGTCCAACGTCTACTCCAATTGGATGACCGTGTGGACTGGGGTCAGGGACATTGACATCACATTGGATGTTAATAGATGCGTACCATTTATCAGCTTTGTTGATTATCCTTACTTGCTTTACTACAAAACTACTGGGGATTGGGCGATGTAAAGTAATTGGTATTAGCCCCAACTTTGGCAAGGTAATATGTACGCCACTCACAGGATTCTTGGCAAATTGGGGGAATAACAAAGATTTGAATTGCCCAAACTTCTTGAATCGAGGGAACCCGTGTCCAACTTTTTGAAATCCTTCCCATGCTCGGTGTAATTGCTTGAGCGCTTGCTGCAACACTTGGCTTGGCACTTCACCCAATCGGGGAAATACTTTTTTGGCATTTGGCAGGGCCTTGAGCTGTTTTACTTCGCTAGGAAAAGGACGATCGGCAGGCATGATGTATTCATGACTGATAGAGCATCTGTCAACCATACATTTCCGACTATTGCACCAGTCCTTGATTTCTCGTAGCCCGTAATTATAGGCCACGCGACAAGTATCCATCCACTCTTTCAACAACTGTTCTTGAGCGGTGGTTGGGTAGACTCGGTAGCGGTAGTTCATGGTTAACATTACACTATTATAGCACATTTAGTGGTAAGTGTGCCTCCAGTAAATATAAAGCCGGCTACTGAAGGCGATGCACGCTCGCCCTTCGGAGGTGGTGCTTCGGGCTTTCCATCCTCCCCAGGCTGGGGCGAAAAAATTACAGTAGGCAAAAAAAGCGATCGTGCTTGCAGTTTGCTCAGAAGCGATCGCAGATCCCGATCTACCTCAACAACCAAACAATCGACGTGGTAATTGTGCTTCAGGAATCCCAAAAACTCCACCGCCGACTTAATGTACGTTAAAACATAGCGATCGCCCCTCAAAAGCTCGATCGCACCGCCTGCGAGTTCTTCAGACTGGACAAAAATACCGATCGACAGTTGGGGAAGCAAAGCTGTAGTTAAACAGTTGACAGTTGACAGTTGACAGTTGACAGCGAAGTGATAAGAACGGAGATTTAAACTCCGTTCTTATCACAATCTGCCTAAAGGTAGGGGCTTCAAACCCCTGCCCCGTCGGTGAAACATCCGCATTAGCTGAAAGTGCTGGATCGCTCAGAGTTGATATCTCCTTTACAAAACGCTTAACATTTTAACAATTATTGCAACATTTACTGTAAGCAATCTTAACAGCAAAATTGGTAACAACTTTTTTTTAATACAGAGATAATTAAACTCATCTGCTCCTGCGTCAAGCACCCTAATGGTGATTTCTGCAATTAAGCTTAAGCCTTAAAATAACTGTTAATCGCCTCAAATCGGGTGCTGGCATCGAACTCACAGGTTTGGTGTCGATCCCCGGTCTGATAGCGAACTGATATAACACAAATAAGATACAGAAATCCGCAGCTACATTAGGTCTCAAAAATATTACTGCTCTCGGTAGCAGACTCTCAGGTTTGTTATGCCAACCACCAGCCCCAGTCTCAAGAATTTTATCGAGCCAGTGCCGCTGTGCCAATCCACGGCGGCGCTAGAATCTCTGCGGTCAATTTTCAGCTCCTGTAACTGCGATCGAGTCGCAGTAGTCAACGAACAGCTACAGCCCCTGGGATTAGTGTACCTCCGCAGCCTCATGCCACTGGCAGACAGAGACAGCAAATGGCAACAACCTTTGTCTGAAAGCCCGATCGCGATCGAACCGATCAGAATAGTATCGGCCGCTTTGAGCATCAGTGAATTCTGGCAGTACCTGCAAACAGAAGAACTTAACACCGCAACCAGACTCGACCAAATCGCTGGTTGTTCCTTGTCGAAAAGCCCGATCGGGCTGACAGATGCCAGCGGTCAATTTTTAGGACTGTTAGAGGGCCTGAGCCTGCTGCAATTCGCCGCACTTAACAGCAGCCTGACAGAGCCACCAACAGCAGTCAAAGAAATCCAATTAATCCCCGTTTCCGCAGCCATCGCCACCGCCCTAGGAGGTCAAGTGCGCTTTCTAGAAACAGGATTGAAACCCTCAGAAAACCTCAACTCCCTAGTCCAACTGCTGGAAAAACTGCCCCTGCCGCTGAGATTGCAAACCCCCACCGGACAAATAGTCAGCCAAAACGCAGCGTGGCGGATTTTGCTGGGAGCGGGGCCAGAAGCTGTCCCAGAACCAGGAGCAAATTTTGGCCAACACTCGCCCCAGAAACCAAGCCATTCAACAACCGAATACACGAGCGCCCAGGTAGAAGCGATCGCCCAAGAATGCAAGAGCTTAATAGGAGTAAGTCGATCGGGCGATTCCCTGCGGGATAGCTTCGCCGCGCGTGATTCAACCGCAGCCACCAGTTGCTCCTTACCCCTGTACGCCGCCGCCTCCCCATCAACCTTAATCGCGACCGCTTGGTGTCCGATCGCAGGCAAACCAGACACCTACATTTGCGAATGTCCCCTACAAACAGGTCAAGAACGGATCTGGCAATTTGTCAAACAGCCCCTGTCAGACGGGCTAATTTTAGTTATGGGACAAGATGTCACCGAAGAACATTTAGTCGCCAAAGAACTAGCAGCAAAAAATGCAGATTTAATCCACCTCAACCGACTCAAAGACGAATTTTTATCCTGCATCAGCCACGAACTAAAAACCCCACTCACTGCCGTCCTCGGTTTGTCAAGCCTGCTCAAAGATAAATTGATCGGAGAACTAAACGATCGCCAAACCCGCTACGCCAAACTAATCCATAAAAGCGGGCGACATTTGATGACAATAGTTAACGACATTTTAGACTTAACCCGAATGGAAACCGGGCAGCTAGAACTAATTCCCGAACCTGTCGAGATAGCAGCCACCTGCAAAAGAGCCTTTGAACAAGCAAAACAACTGCAACAGCAAGAAGAAAAATTAACTCCCGAACCGAGCACTCACAACAGCGAAGCAAAAGAACCATCCGATCAAATCCAATTTACACTCGAAATAGAACCAGGACTCAGCTATTTAATTGCCGATGAACTGCGGTT
>PVWI01000135.1 GCA_003003725.1 filamentous cyanobacterium Phorm 6
GGCATGGCTGCTACTGGATAATGCTTTTACGGTCACGCTACCACAAGACCGTAAAAGATGTCAAATGGGTTCTATAGTTTTCATCCCATTTCCTCTAAATATTTATGCACAAACGTGACAGCCATTGCATTTAAGCCAGCAGAACCTGGACCATAAAAGGCTAATCGTATTCACTTTCAGTTCAGGGAGTTGTTAATTCATCTGCTGCATTTTGCAAGGTGGCGAGAAAGACCTCAACCGATCGAGCGCCTGACAAAACTTCTTGACCAATGCGGATATGAGGGACACCGTGAATCCCCTGGGCGATCGCCTGACGTTTCAATTCCTGCACTTCTTGTATCCCTGCATCAGACAACAAAAAGGCTTTTGCTACTTCTAGATTAATGCCCACTTCAGTCGCTAGATTTGCTAAGGTTTCAACTTCAGCTATATTTTTTCCTTCTGTAAAATATGCCTTCAAAATTAGTTCCGCCATTGCAGTTGCTTTGTCCTGCTGTGCCGCAAACCAGGTTAAGCGATGTGCTTTCAGCGTGTTAGGTGTAATGGTCATTAAGTCGTAGCGAAATGCGATATCGTCAGCTTCGGTTGCCTGCACCGTTTTGGCATCGAGTGCCTGCGAATATTCCCAACTGCCAAACTTATTGCTGCGGTAAGTTTTGCGATCCATCCCAGCTTCGGGCATCTCTGGGTTTAGCTCGAATGGATACCAAATTTCTTGAATTTCAACAGGTGAATTCAATTATTCAATTGCCTGATTCAATCGCGTTTGTGCGACCAAACACCAGGGACAAATGAAATCCGAAGTAATGGCGATCGTCAATGTCATGATTGCCTCCTTTTAAGCGGTGTCTTAATGACTCACAGTTCCACTGTAATTGCATTCACAAAGAATGTTAATATATGGAATGTGATCAACACATTTGCGTTTTTTGCAAAAGTAGAGGATGGCGATCGATGGATCAATTGTCAGCAATGCGATCGTTTGTCAAAGTCGTGGAAGCAGGAGGTTTCTCCGAAGCAGCCCGTCAGCTAAACTTGGCAGTTTCTTCAGTCACACGACAAGTGAACGCCCTAGAAGCAATGTTAAACACGCAGTTGCTCAATCGCTCCACACGCAGCATTACCTTGACCATCCAGGGACACAAATACTACTACAAAGCAGTGCAGATTTTGCAAGATGTGGAAGCCGCAACTCTTTCTGTGATTGAGCAGGGCGATATTCCTCGCGGAATTTTGCAGGCGAGTCTGCCTGTGGCGTTTGGACGGCTTCATATTGCCCCACTCTTAGGCAAGTTTCTGGCTCAGTATCCAGAAGTCAAACTGGATCTGCACTCTTTGCAATGGGTTAGCCAACCTGGTAGAAGAAGATATCGATCTGGTGATCCGCATTGGCAATCTCGATCGCCAAGAGTGGGAATCTGATTCTCCGCAAGCTATCATCTCATAGTCGTTTAGTGTGCGGAAGTCCAGCTTATTGCGATCGGTACGGCATCCCGCACCCATCCAGATGATTTGGCTCACCACAATTGTTTATGCTTTACCTACGCAACAGGACACGAAATTTGGCGGTTCAAGCGCCACGAGGAGGTCTGTGAAATCGAGGTTAAAGGTTCCCTGAAGTGAATAACTCTGAAGTGCTGCATCAAGTTTGCCTGGATGGTGTAGGTCTAATTTTGATGCCAACTTGGTTGATTGGTGCAGACATTCAATCTGGCAGGTTACAAGCCGTGCTTACCGATTTTCAGTTCCATCCTCAAGCCAATCTCGATACAGGCATCTACGCCCTTTACTTGCCTAACCGCCGACATTCGCTACGAGTTCAAATCTTCATTGATTATTTGATTCAGCACTTGAGTGGCTAGTTTTCTGATTTTAATAAATTATTTTAACAAATTCTTCAAGCCAACAACTTACTAACAGCTACGCTAAAATCTGTAATTACCCTTTGAGTATTAACAACTTCATCCATATTAAATAAAATCCAGCGTTCCCCTGCATTCAAAATGATTAATCTATAGCAATCCTAAGTCATTATCTACACTTATGATATAATTATATGGAATAATTGATTGTGACCATGAAAAACATGAATAACTTACAACTGCCACAGAAAGATATGGAGGAAGAAAGAGCGGCTTGAGAATCTTTCATTAAAAGTGATCGAACTGTAAGAGAACTCAAACGAGCAATAGCTGTAAGGATGGCTATCGAAGGTAAGCTCTACCATGAAATTAGGAAAATTTTAGGTGTAAGTAAATTTTTTATTGGTTATTGGAACAAACAATTTAAAACCAAAGGCATCGCAGGGCTCAAGCTAGGACATCAAGGATCAAAAGGGTATTTAACAGAAGAGAGAAAACACTGAAGTAATTGAGTGGCTAAAGAATAAATAGTCTTGGAATTTAGATGAGCTGGTTACTTATTTAGATCGAGAGTTTGGGGCTCTTCTGGGTTTGCGGTGTAAAGTGTATAATTTAGGAACTTTATGCTAGAGGCTAAGCTCATGAATTTTCATCTTGACGGATTACTCAATTTGCCAGGCATTACGATTGAAAGATGTATTAAAAATGATAGAAAAACAATTTTAAAAGTTGATTTTTTGACTGATTATGCTACTTGTCCTCACTGTCAACAGTCCACAGATGAACTTCATCAGATTCGTCCAATCTTGATTCGAGATTTACCGATTTCAGGTCAGTTAATCGAATTGGAAATTCCTCATCGCCAATACTACTGTAACAATTGTCAAAAATATTTCACAGAGCAACTGTGTTTTGTTGATGAAGGTCGGCGCTATACTCAACGATATGAGGAGTATATTTATCACCGTGTTCAGGTGACAACGGTGGAACAGGTAAAACGAGATGAAGAATTAAGTTGGGATCAAGTTCAAGGAATTTTCAATCATCAGCGATTGCAAGTAAAAAAGTCTCATGGGGAGCGGTTAAACGTCTGAGTACAGATGAAATTAGTATGAGAAAAGGGCATCAAGATTTTGTGACTGTAGTCTCCGATATTGACCAAAGTCAATTGATTGAAGTGATCGATAGTCATGAACAGCAAGGTATCATGGAAATCCTAATGCAGCAACCGATTGAGGTTCGTGAACAGGTGTCAGAAGTGAGTGTAGATATGTGGGGTGGTTTTCCAAAAGTGATCCAAGAAGTTTTTCCGAATGCGATTGTGGTGTATGACCGATTTCATGTGATGAAATATGTGAATGAGGAATTGAATAAAATCCGAATACAAAGCAATATTAAAGGAAAAGGCAGCAGATTTATTGTCCTGAGAAATGGTGTAGATTTAAAAGAAGAGGAGCGGATAAAATTGGCTACAGTTTTAAGTCAATCTAAACGTCTTAAGCTTGCCTATGAATTGAAGGAAGAATTCAGAGAGATTTTTGAAAGTCATCATAGTGTGGAAGAGGGAAAAAAATCACTGCTTGAATGGATTAAGAAAGCACAACCGATTTACAGTGATACCCTAACCATGCTTCGCAATCATATCGATGGAATTTGTAACTATTTCTTGAACCGAACAACGAGTGGTGTGATGGAGGGAATCAACAATCGCCTCAAAGTGATTAAGCGTCAAGCCTATGGATTTGTTAATTTCGACAATTTTCGAGCTCGACTATTAGCTTGCTTTTCTAATTAGTTTTTATTATCACCTCAAACCCAGAAGACCCGAGTTTGGTGTGATCTATAAATCAAAACAGAGTTACTATGAACTTTTCGAGCGGGCGAAAATTAGTTGGAAAAAAACTCAAAAAACCAATCCTAAATTTGAGGTCGAACTGGTAAAAAAAAAGACGGAATAAATTAACGATATTTTATTAAAAAACAAGGCTGGTATAGAATATGGGGAAATAATAGTATTATTTTTAGATGAATGTCCTCTACTTCATGGTGATCTGACTGGTTATGTTTGGGGTCAATCCAAAATCAGAATTTAAGTCCCAATTACAATGAAAAAGATAGACAAACTTATTTTGGCGCAGTAAATTATCAAAGCAAAGAATTCCATGTTCAGAGCCATCCATCTGGTGAGGGAAAATCAACAGTTAAATTCATAAAATACTTACAAAATAAATATAAAAATCGAAAGAATATCTTGATTTTGGAGGGAGCTAGTTATCATAAATATGGCGAGTTTAGAGACTTTTTATTAGAAGTAAATCCTGACAAAGAACCTGATAATTGGTCAATTACTTGTATTTTATTTGCTCCCAATGCTCCTCAACAGAATCCCGTTGAAGATATTTGGTTACAAGCTAAAAACTTTTTAAGAAAGTATTGGTATTTATGTAGGGCTTGCTGAATAATCGAGCACATATTGCGTCGCCAAAGGTTTCGATGGCGTGATCGAGAATAAAGTGCAAGATAAACAGGTAAAATAGATCAAAACCCGTGCATCACCCAGTGCGAACTTGTACAAAAAAGGTGAGCTTGCTCCCGCCTCACCCTCCGACTTTGAACTCCCCTCATGTGGAAAGTTGTCAGCCCTCAACCGTTGGGTGAAAATGGCCGAACTAATCCCGTGGTCAGAATTTGAATCAGAATATGCTGAAAACTTCCCCACAGAAAAGGGAGCACCAGCCAAATCATGGAGGATGGCGTTGGGAGCATTAATTATCAAAGAAAAGCTGGGAATTAGCTCCGCGTGAAACTGTCGAACAGATCCGTGAAAACCCCTATCTGCAATACTTTATCGGTCAATCAAGCTACAGTAACGAGCTGCCATTTGACCCATCTCTATTAGTTCACTTTCGGCAAAGAATTAGTTCCAACTTAATTAATAAAGTCAACGAGCGCATGATCAAAAAAAAGCGATCTACCACCGCAGTCAAACCCGAAAAAAAAAAAAGGATTCGGACGCCAAAAATGAGTCACCCAATCGCGGTAAACTAATCATAGATGCAACCTGCCAGCCGACATTACCTATCCGACCGACTTAGGACTATTAAACAAAGCCAGAGTTCATACCGAAAAAATTATAGACATCCTGTATAAACAGATCAAAGATAAAATTAACAAAAAACCAAGAACCTACCGCAATCTAGCAAGAAAAGACTACTTAGCAGTAGCCAAGCAAAGACGCCCGACCCGCAACAAAAGAAGACAGGCAATTAAAAAAAAACTCCAATATATCAAAAGAAACCTAGCTCATATTGAACAGCTCATCGAGTTAGGTGCGACCCTAGAAAGTCTGAATAAAAAGCAATATAAAACTTTGCTAGTCCTCACAGAAGTCTCTCGCCAACAGCAATGGCTATTTGACAATAATAAACAGAGTATTGAGGATAGAATAGTAAGTTTAAGTCAACCCCACATCCGCCCTATAGTCAGAGGAAAAGCCGGAAAAAGCGTAGAGAGGCGAGCAAAACTATCAGCGAGCTGTTTTGAAGGATATGTATTTTTAGATAGAATAAGTTGGGATAATTTCAATGAATCAGGAGACTTGAAAGCACAAGTAGAAGCAGATCATAGCTTCACAGGATATTATCCAGAGTCCGTTCATGCAGATCGGATTTACCGTACAAGAGAGAACCGAGCTTGGTGTAAAGAAAAAGGCATTAGAATCAGTGGGCCACCCCTAGGAAGACCTCCAGCAAATGTGAGTAAAGAAAAAAAGAAGCAAGCCAAGCAAGATGAGAAGATTCGTCAGGCAATTGAAGGAAAATTTGGGCAAGGTAAACAAAGGTTTAGCCTGAATTTGGTAATGACAAAACTTGAGAATACATCTCGTACAGCTATTGCTATCACTTTTTTAGTAATGAACCTTTCTACCTGGTGGCGCCGGGTTTTTTGTGTGTTTTTAGGGGGTTCGGGGAAAACAATGCCTGTTTTGGGATTTCAGATAATTTGCGCTTATATTTCACTCAAAATGAGGCAGGAAAAACTCATCTTTAACTCTGATTGAATAATCGATCACTCCCGATCGCCAAAAAGCGATCAATTATTCAGCAAGCCCTAAATATGTTAAGTGAACCGTATTGATTTATGACTGAGAATAATTACCGCCTGTCAAAACTTGTGATATATTAATTTTAGGGAATCTTTATTAAGGAGTTTCCAGAGTTATATTATTTGCATCAATTACCCGCAATCTCTAACGGTTTGTAGTGGGGAATGCGAGTCCTCGGATGGATGCGGACTAAAGTCCTCACTACGAACCAATCTGATTATGGTCGTTTTCTAGGGAGAGGGCTGTAAAAAAACATCTTTTTTGCGAAAATGAGATGCTCCCTAATATCTTACTAACTTTTGTTTAAATATCTTTCAATTAGGACGATCGCCACTATATCATCTACAGGCCGCGGCGGAGTCCGCATTCCCTGGGGAATCAAGCGAGAAAGTCCCGTCGGAGGGTACATTTCCCAGTAACGATCCTTCGCTTCTAAACTGCTGAATCTCTCGTCAACCCGAATAATTTGAATCTCCGGCGACAAACTCTGGGTCAGTTTTTGTTTCCAACTCTTAGAAGTCGTTTGATCTCCGAGTACCAATAACTCGATCGCAAACTGTTCGCACAGAGATTGAATCGTAGATATGGCTGATTCTGACTGTACAACTTGATGGTAGCAAACTTTCTTATCTCTACCCATGACGGCGATGCCGCATTTGTCTTTACCCGGATCGAAACCTAAAATCATATTTATTAGTTCTGTATTAATAAGTTTGTAGTTGCGCTGTTGTAGTCGAGGAAACCCAATCGCCAACCTATATCTAATCTGACACTTGCATTCTTGAATGTCTCAAAATCTTTTTGGGCGATCGCACTTATTTTGCTTGACTTTTTTGTGGGATTGACATATTATATCATCATGGGAATCCGTGCGGCCATATAATGTCTAAAATCAGAAACCTGGTTTTTGCCACAATCTTTACTTCGCCGTTTTAATTTATCGAAAAAACCCGGTTTCTTTGACTCCCCGCAGCAATATTCGTTCGTAGTGCGGACTTCAGTCCGCTCAATATTGCGGACTGAAGTCCGCACTACAAACCGTTTTTTGTTATGGTAATCGATCGGACATGATATCAGAAGGTGTATTTGATTCTGGCGGTGCGTCGCTGTGAGATTGTCGATTTGATTTGCAAATTGCTGATGGCGACGCACCCTACTATTTTGAATCGGGTGTAAAAATCAGTTCTCCCAAAAAAAATTAAAGCGCGCGCAAGAAGGTAAAGAGGAAACAGGGAAAAAAGCTAAAGGGCTAAAGAGTAGAGAAGAGTCCTCACAGGGAAGACAGGGAGGAAGGGACAGTCAAAGCTACCGCTACACGAAAACCCCTGCACCTGTACGAGTGGCCCGCACAGAGACAGTCGCGGCGGGCAGCACGGCAAAACACCGCATAGTTGTACCACGAACCACCACGCAGCACTCGGCAATTACTTGTTCCAGTTTCCCAAGAACTTCCGTCAATCGGTGCGCCGTCATAGTTAATGTGCCACTTATCGCTGCACCATTCCCAAACCTCACCGTGCATATCATAAAGTCCAAAGGGATTCGGAGGAAAACTCCCCACATCCATTGTTGTTCCGCGAGCAAGTCCCTTGGGTGCAGCACCATAGGGATAATTCCCGTTATAATTAACTAAATCCGGCGTAATGGTGTTGCCAAAATAGAAAGGTGTTGTAGTTCCAGCGCGACAAGCATATTCCCATTCAGCTTGCGAAAGTAAGCGATAAATCTTGCCTGTTTTTTCAGAAAGTTTCCGGCAGAATGCTACAGCCTCATGCCAGCTTACACTTTCTACAGGACGTTTTTCACCCATAAAGTACGATGGATTATTTCCCATCACTGCTTCGTACTGTGCTTGGGTGATGGGGTATTTTCCGGCATACAAAGTCGGTACAGTTACTTGATGCTGCGGACTTTCGCTATCGTATATACCTGATTCTGTTGCTGGCGAACCCATCATAAATGTGCCTCCGGGAATGTAAACCATTTCGAGCACAACTCCATTACCTAAGTCTTCTCTGAGGTAATGAGCAGAAGACTTTCTACGACTGTTTTCTTTTCCTTGAGCATCGACTGTGATGACATCAAATTCAAATGTAGGGAGATAGTCTTGAAACTGAGCTTTAATCTTTAAGTCATCTCTATCCTTCAGGAGTAAATAGGCAGCGAATTTCACCTGCATCGATTCACCGTGCAATGCTTGAATTATCAAATCCAAACCGGCTTCTCCATATTTGAGTGCTTCGGAGAGGGCGGCGATTCTCACTTCGATAATGGGTGAGGCTAAGCGGCTTTTAACGCCGGGAATGCCTCCGAGTACCGCAGCATTGACAGGAATTGAACTTTGACCGCCACGGACGGCATCGTATTCTCTGGGTTCATTTTGATTCTCTGACATTACACCGCACGCTCCTGCATTTTAACAGTTGACAGTTCGCAGTTGATGGTTGGCAGTTGGCAGCCGTATTCCGTAGGGTGTGTCGCTACTAAAAATCTCTGCACAAAAATCTATGATCTCAGAGCGACGCACCATTCGCGCCAAGTTGTACGATCGACAAACTCAATAATATACTGTTACAATAATTATTACAAATGCTATGAATTGAGCAAAATTTTGTTCTGTGATGTCAATATCTCAGGGTTCGATTCTTAGTTTCTTTCTTTCCCTTCTTAGCGGTGCGGTGCGGTGCGGTGCGTCGCTCTGAGCTGGTCACTGTTTTTTGTCAATTAATAAGTCAATACGGTTCATTTAAGCCCGATCCCCCCTAACCCCCTTAAGAAGGGGGGAACAAGAAAGCTCTCAAAGTCCCCCTTCTTAAGGGGGATTTAGGGGGAGCTCCGGGGAATAAATAGTATTAACTAAAGCCTATTCAATTATAAGTGGCGACACAGCCTACGATTGCTATATATATGGCCGCACGGATTCCCATTATTTAATGATATGTCAAGGGCGCGAAAATGTCAAGCAAAATTGTAATTTTATTGCCCAAAATTTTTGCTCAAATTCGATAGGTCGATCGCACTTATTACTTAACTTTCACATCTCCTGCGCTTGGTGGTTGTTGTCCGGTGCGGAAAACCACGACTCCGTTTGACAGAGCAACTAAATCTATCTTCAGCGGGCCGGCGATGTACGTGACATCTGTGGCGATCGCCCGAACCTCCAGCGGTTTCTGGTACTGCTGTAGTCGATCGATAAAACCACCTAAAGTTTCAATTCGATTGTCCGCAACTTGGACTGTACCGCCGACAACTCCGATCAAGCGAGCGCGAAATTGACAAGCTTCGATCAATTGCTGCAACTGCTGCCGCACCTGTTCGTCTGTCAAAGCTACCGGATCGACAGCAACCGCTGCAATCACATCCCCGGCGCGGAATACAACTCGATTGATTTCTGCTTCGGCAAATACCTTAATTAGCTTTTCTTGCCGCAGGTAATTAGCACCGGCGACAATCCGCACTACGTAATTTTGACCGTCTTTAATCTGACTGATTAATTGATCGATTTCTGCCTTAGTAATTTGAATAACCTGCTCTCTAACCTTAGTATTTTCCGGCCGCATCAGTTCGACAGTGGTTTTATTTGCTTCTTGCAACAGTCGATCGATCGCGCGGCTCTCCGTACCCGCTTCCTGGATGCGAACCACGCCAGCAGCTAAAATTTGACCGCGCCTAATCGCAACTGTGCCCTCGCGAATTGCCTGAAAGTCGCGTTCCAAAACTTGCACTTGCTGCTGCAAAACAGTTTGCTGCTGTTCGAGTTGAGTTTGTTGCTGTGCCAAGGTTTCCAAGAGTGCTTCCCTCTCGGCAATTACTTTGTCGCGCTCGACAATTGTTCGATCGCGCTCGCTCAGATTTTGCGCCCGCTGAGCAATTTCTTTGTCCCGCTGGGCAATTAGTGCGTTGCGATCGACAATTGCTGCATCTCGCTTGGCAATTTCTCGATCGCGCTGAGCAATTTGAACTTTCACCTGCTCTCGCTGCTCGATTAACAGTTGGCGATCCGCTTGCAGTTGGGCGATTTCCGATCCCAAACTTGTTTTTTGAGCTGAAACTGTTTTCAATTGGTTCTCGGTGCGATCGAGCTGATCTCTGGTAGTCGATCGGGCCGTTTCCACCAATTTCAATTGTGCTTCGGTGCGAGATTTAGCCGCTTCCACAGTAGCAAGCTGTTCTTCAGTCTCAGATTTAGCTGCTTCTACCTGACTTAACTGCTGTTGGGTTTTCGACTTGGCTGCTTGCACGCTGTTGAGCTGCGATCGCAGCGAATTTAATTTTTTTTCTGTCTTGGCTTGCTCGGCATTAGCCGCTTGGAGGGATTGATTAATTTGCTCTAAATTGGCTCTAGCTTGTGCTTGAGCGGCTCTAGCTTGACCTAATTCAGTTTCAACTAGATTTTTTTCTTGAGTGGCTTGATTGAGTCCTCTGCGGGCGTTACTGAGCCTTTTTTGAATCTCGTCTATTTGAAAAACCCCGGTTCGCAGAGGCTTGCTGGTAGCAAACAAAATGCCCAAAGTAAGCGCTGACAGGATGCTACCGGCCATCACTGTCACAACAACAGCAGTATCACGGGGGCGAAGCTTGAACAAACTTAACCGTGCCTTGCCGACTTTCGTCCCAAGGCGATCGCTGACAGTAGCGATCACACCCCCCAACACTAAAATTACAAATACCAGGATGTATCCAGCAGTCATTCCGATTTTAGATTTTGAATTTGGGATTTTGGATTGAATCTAAAATCCAAAATCCAAAATCCTCTACTTTCTCGGCATCAAGTGAATTGCTGGCTTAAGGCCACCGGGTTGTGGACTGTGATCTTTTTCTTGTGAATCGAGATCATGGTTTCTTGTCTGAGATCCCCGAGCAAACGAGTCACCGTTACCCGCGTCGAGCCGATCGCCTCGGCGATCGCCTGGTGGGACAGCTTCAAATCAATCGTAATCCCTTCCGTACCAGGCACGCCAAAATCCCGGCACAGAATCAGCAAAAAGCTGACGAGTCTCGAACCCATATCTCGGTGTGCGAGCGTTTCGATCATCATCTCGGTTTGCAAAATCCGAGACGACAGTCCCCGCAGCATCACCATCGACAGTTCCGGGTCTCCCTTGAGCGCTTTCTCGACTTGTTCGATCGGCAGCGAGATCAACTCCACCGGGGTAAATGCTACCGCGTGGTAAAATCTGTCCGATCGGTGTCCCGTAATCAGAGACAGCACCCCAAATACACTATTTTCGCGCAGGAGAGCGACTGTAATTTCTTCCCCTGCTTCGTACACCCTGGAGAGCTTCACAGCACCTTTAATGAGAACGTAGACGCGCTCAGCCGGGTCTCCAGGGAAAAAAATTGTCTTGCCCCGTTCAAAGTTTTCCACAATGGGTGGAAAAGCCCCGCCACTGATTTGGCGGAACACGGCTGCTAGCGGTCTATCATGTGTCACGTCCTGATCCTTTGTACTAATCAATAGTTTGTAACTTGCCGATTAAGCTTATTGAGTAAATATACTGCCCAACCTCCAATCTTTAGGGCTTCTGTTACCGCCATCTAATGTTAAGGTAAACACACGCTGTATGATTAAATCTAGCCCTTCTCTTAACTTTTTCAATTCCGCCCCATGTAGCTCCACAGCAAAATTAATCTCAATTGTGTCTCAATTGTGTCTCAATTGTGTGAAATCTGAATCAGTTGTGTCTAAACTGGCGGGGTTGTAACATACAGCCAACGAGAACGGTGCTAGTTGCTTCTTAAAAAAATACAGATGATAGATTTGACCGGAAAAAATGCTCTTGTTACGGGCATTGCCAACAATCGCTCGATCGCCTGGGGCATTGCTCAGCAGCTCCACAAAGCTGGGGCCAATCTCGGCATAACTTTTTTGAAGGACGAGAAAGGCAAGCACGAGCGCAAAGTCGCAGAACTCGTAGAACCCCTGAATCCCAGTCTGTATTTGCCCTGCAATGTCCAAGACGAGAGCGAAATTGAGTCTACTTTTAAAACGATCGCCGACAAGTGGGGCAAGTTAGATATCCTGGTTCACTGTCTGGCCTTTGCCGGCAAGGACGAACTTTCGGGAGATTTCACCAACACCTCGCGCCAAGGTTTCTCCAATGCTTTGGATATTAGCGCTTACTCGCTGATACGGCTTTGTGCTGCTGCTAAACCGCTGATGGCCGAAGGTGGCAGTATTATCACCTTGACTTATCTCGGCGGAGTGCGGGTAATTCCTAATTACAATGTGATGGGAATTGCTAAGGCCGCTTTGGAAATGAATGTTCGCTATCTGGCGGCGGAACTCGGCCCGTTAAATATTCGGGTAAATGCGATTTCTTCGGGCCCGATTCGGACTCTGGCTTCGTCAGCAGTTGGTGGCATTCTGGACATGATCCACCACGTTGAGGAAGTGGCCCCGCTGCGGCGGACTGTGACTCAGCAGGAAGTGGGAAATGCTGCGGCTTTTCTGTGCAGCAATCTCTCTAGCGGGATTACGGGTCAAGTTTTGTATGTCGATGCCGGTTACGAAATCATGGGAATGTAGCTAACAGTTGACAGTTGACAGTTGACAGTTGACAGTTAACTGTTAACAGTTGATAGTTGACAGTTGATAGTTGACAGTGAGGTTTTTAGACTCTCGAAAAAACAGTCGGCTGTTCGATTTCCACTATCTGCTGAAAAAGTGCTAATCCCAAATTACTAATTATCAATAACTAATGAATGACAAATTGGGAATTATGGAAATAATCGATCGCCCTTCTCTTCCTCTTCCTCCTCCTGCAAGTTCAGTTAACACCCCCGCCAGGGCTGCTTTGGTGAAGCGCACGACACTGGAAACGGATGTGACTGTCAGCCTGAATCTCGACGGTGTGGGAACTTGCAAAGCGTCTACGGGGATTCCGTTTTTAGACCATATGTTGCAGCAGATTGCTTCTCATGGATTGATCGATTTGGACGTACAGGCGATCGGCGATTTGGCGATCGACGACCACCACACCAACGAAGATGTGGGAATTACCTTGGGCCAAGCGCTAGCAAAAGCTGTCGGAGATCGATCGGGCATTTCTCGCTTCGGACACTTCATCGCCCCGTTAGATGAAGCATTAATTGAGGTGGTGCTAGATTTTTCGGGACGGCCTCACTTAAGTTACAACTTGGAAATTCCCAACCAGCGAATCGGCACCTACGATAGCGAATTAGTGAGAGAGTTTTTTTCGGCGGTAGTGAACCACACTCAGATGACACTGCACGTTAGACAGTTGCAGGGGGGAAATTCCCATCACATTGTAGAAGCGGCGTTTAAAGCATTTGCGCGGGCTTTGCGGATGGCCGTAGAAGTCGATCCTCGGCGCGCGAGTCGGATTCCGAGTTCTAAAGGGGTTTTGTAGTTTGGGGTTTGCAGTTGCGCTTCTGGGCGGCTGCAAACCTGTCAATCAAAATATATCTGCTATGTAGTTAAAAACACCTTGACTTCCCTCGCCGTACTTTTCGATAAATTCACCAATTAGTCGATCGCTACACCTTTCTATAGCTTCAGCAATAGAACTTTGTGCTAAAACTTGACTAGCCGACTGACGCAAAACTTCAAACAGATTCACAGTATAGCGAGTATCTTCACTGACAAAATCCCACAATTCTCGACCGATTAAAGTGATCGTGTCCGAATTGGGCAAAATTTGCTTCAGCAAACCAAGTGTGACAGTTTTATTAGTTCTTTTGCCGTAAGCTATACCAATATAAGCGCGATCGCCCTCCTGAATTTTTTCCTCAATTTTGGCAGCCCAATATACTATCTGGTCTTTATCCATATCATTCGGGCCACTTTTTACCTGTATCCAGCATTTCTCCCCATCACTGGTAGTTTTAACTGCGTCCCATCCTGACTTTCCCGGCGGACTTTCTGCACTTTCAGAGCAAGATATCAATAATTTTTCGATAAAAAATCCCATTGAAGTGACAATAGACCTAGTAGCCGTCATATAAACATTAAGCCTGACAACTTCTTCGGGAGTGTCCAGATTTAACGCTCTGATTAAAAATGGGTTGGGATGAATTTTCCCTAAAGTCAGATTTTCAACCATAGCTAGCTGTCGCCCAGTAAAATCCCGACAAATACTGCCTAAGAAATTTTCAGCGATAGTAAGTTGCAGCGAAAGCTTGCCTGAAGATATAAATGCTAAAATTCGTTCAATCTCATCGGGAGTAAATCTCAGTGCTCTTTTGCCAGATATGCTGCTGATCCCGTTTATGAGCGTTTCTGCTTGTAAGTTAAAAAATTCTTCTAACTCCGCAAAGTGACTGGCGAAAGATCGAGACTTGCTGGCCGGCAGTCCTACTTCTTTTTCTAAAACAAAGGCTAATAATTCATGAAGTTGCTCTGACACTTTTATTTCTCCTAAACTCTATTTTAAATATCAGTTAACTGAAAAGAGACAACTGTTGACTTATTTCTCTTCCTCTAACTCGATCGCCTTTAATTACCTGACAAAGGTATTGACCGATCGCCTCTCCCAATAATACAGGAACAGCATTCCCAATTTGTCGGTATTTAGAAGCAGTCGATCCATAAAAAACCCAATCATCTGGAAAAGTTTGAATTCGCGCGCACTCTCTGACACTCAAAGGACGCAATTCATCAGGATGACACATATCTGTCGCCTTTTGATGGGGACTGGTTGTGACAGTAGGCGACGGTTTATCCCATGCCAAACGTCGGTAAAAACCAACTTTACCGCCTTCAGATTTATAAGCTCCTCCCATTGCTTCTTGCTGTAATTCGCTGGGTAAATGCCTCCAGTTTTGACCTGCTGTTAACAGACGCAGATACTTGAGGCGATTTTCTGAATAAGGGACAAATTCTGGCTGAGAATCTACTAAATCTTTGAATCCTTCTCTAATAGTCAACCATTTTGGTTTTTTAGCAGTACCTTTCTGACTGTACGTTGGCAGTGGCAAAGTAACTGAATCATTACCTTTATAACCAATAAAAATTACTCTTTCTCTAGCTTGAGGAACGCCGTAGTCAGCAGTATTTAGCAAATCATACATAACTTCATAACCAATGCGTTTCATCTCTGCCAAAATCACTTGTAAAGCTGCACCTGGCATTTCATCATGTTCTAATTTCGGGCAGCCTAAACCTCTGCGATCGTGAGGTCGATGTCGAATCGGAGCTGACAGCAATCCCTTGACATTTTCCATGATAAAAAAGCGCGGTTTAATTTCATCAACAATGCGTATGAAATCCATAAATAAGCTGCCGCGCGGATCGCCAACAGACCCCCGTTTTCCGGCTGTGCTGAAGGGTTGGCACGGGGGGCCGCCAGTCACTAAATCTACTTCATCAGCGCGCAGAGGTCTATCTAAACCTAAGATTTGTCCGCCTTCTTCTAATAGAGTTTGAGCGCTGACTTCGCAAATATCTCTCGGTACAGCACATGGGGATAAGTGAGGACGATTTAGAGAGATAGTTTTGGTAGCATCAGGTTCGATTTCTACTAAACTTACTGTCTGAAATCCTGCTTTTTCCAGACCTAAATCTAAACCGTAGGCTCCAGCAAAGAGGCTAATAGTTATCGGTTGGTTATGAATCACAAATTTAAGCCTTAAGAACAGCTTGGATTATTTGAAAATACTTGTTGCCAAAGTGCAATAGGTTTGTAGTAAGGACTTTAGTCCTTAGTGATGAGTTGGCAAAGAAAGGACTGAAGTCCTTACTGCAAACAGGTCAAGACTTGTATTAACCAGGCGCACTCAATCTATCCAAAATGGGTTAAGAATCGGAAAGCATCCAGTACGTGACTCGCGCAAACATAAGGCGAAGTGTTGTAAAATCCTTGCCAAGCCGCCGCTTTATCTTCATCGTACTTATCGGCTCTTTCCGGGTGTTTTCCCTGCCAATTCAAGCGTACGGCGTGACCGACTAATACATCTAAGACGATGTATTCTTCGATTTGTAAGTTGGGGTTGCGTTGGGCGATCGCAGATAACTCCATCAGCGCCTCAATATTGACTTGTCGGTATTCCGGCGCGACAATTTTATTCAGCAAATGCTCGATTTGTAGCGCGAAATTCTTTTCCCCAGGCGTCATTTCCGACAAAATAACATCGCTATCTAACCGATTGCGGCGCTCTAATTTGTCGCCAATAATCAAGCCTTTGCAGTGTCGCAGCAATCCCCAGACATTCGGATAAAAATCCTTCGGTACGCGGTTGACTGCGCCTTCCATTTGCCGCTTCCGGCGCCATCCTCCCGCAGGCATTTGCGGTTCTTCAAAAACTGGCGCGACTACCCATTCAATTTCTTTTTCCGGCTGTTTGACGCGCAGGGATTCTTGCTCTTTGAGGATTTGATTCATTTCCTCATATTCTGTCAAAACTTGACGCAGGCGATTTTTGATTTCAAAGGGACTTAACTGCATTAAATGTTCGTAAGCTTCATTCTGCGTAATTCCCGATTCGCGGGCTAACTCGCTAGTTAACAGCAGAATAAAATAGCTAACTCTCAGCGTCAGCAACCCTTTAAATAGCTGTGGTTCCGCTTTAATTAACAGCCCGAGATAGATCAAAATTTCTTGGGTGAGAACCCGATCGCGAACGTCTTCTCCGCAGAATTGGCGGATTTTGTCCATCACTTCCATGTATGAACCGGGACGGGAAATCACCGAATCTTCGCTGTAAGCCTTTCCCACAGCAATCTGCTTCTGTCGCACCAAAATGTCTGTCACCGCATCTGACAAGCTGATATCAACCTTGTTCAGCATCCGTAGCTTGCGGG
>PVWI01000478.1 GCA_003003725.1 filamentous cyanobacterium Phorm 6
CAACAGAGAACAGTCAACAGTCAACTGACTAATAAAAAAGGAGAAAAAACCGATGATTATGACACCGATGAAAGCTCCACCTCTAGTTTCGTTGCAAAGTCCTAAAGATGTTTCGATCGACCAAATAGAGGCCGAATTAGCTCAAATTTGGGAAAGTTACAGAGAATCTGGGTCGAAGGGGGATTTTCCGAGCGCCACTAGGGCAACAACTTTTACTTTTGTAGTTTACGAGCCGGAAGAAACTCAGCAGCTATTGGCGGATGTGGGCTTTTATGATGGTCCGATCGATGGGATTACCGGGCCGATGACGGCATCTAGCATCAGGGCTGCTCAAAAAGCTTACGGCTTGCCGAGAACTGGCAAACCTAATGCTGAATTGCTGGCCACTTTGCGGGAAGAAGTGGCTCGCAAAAATTCCAATGGGAGCAAGTTGGGTCCAACGGGTTTCGGTTCAGGAGGTTCCGCTGTAGCTGACGCGATAGTCGCTGCTAATCCCTGCCGGATTATTGCTCTTTGCCCAATGATGGGAGAAGATACGGGGGTACAGGCTCAAGTGGCTGCTTATTGTCCCGTTCATAAGGGTGGCAGTGGGAATCTGATTTGTTGCGAGTACATTACGCTCCGGGGTACCGAAGCGGCTCTGGAACGCGTCAGCGGTATCGTGGCAGCGCTGACAATCGCCGATTTGCCGACCCTGCTGTGGTGGAAAGCGACTCCTGATGCCGATCGCGATTTATTTCAGCGGTTGGCCGCAACTAGCAGTTCGGTGATTCTTGACTCTAGTTGTTTTGGTGAACCAGAGGCTGAATTGCTTTTAATGCAAAGTTTGATTGAGGAGGGAATTCCGATCGCGGATTTGAATTGGCGCCGACTGGCTGCGTGGCAGGAGTTGGCTGCTGAGGCTTTCGATCCGCCGGGGCGTCGCGTGGCAATTCGGGAAATCGATCGCGTGACGATCGATTACGAACGTGGCAATTCCACTCAAGCGCTGATGTATTTGGGCTGGCTGGCAAGCCGTCTCCAGTGGCGTCCGGTTGCTTTTCTACAAGAAGAGGGCGATTACCAAATTAAACGGATTAAGTTCGCCGGTATTGACGAGCGGGTTATAGAAGCAGAGTTAGCTGCGATTCCAACTGCTGATACTGGTGATGTCCCTGGGGATTTGATTGCTCTGCGTTTGAATTCTACTAACGAGAATGCTGACTGCGGTACAGTGCTGTGTTCGGAAGCTGGCGGCTGTATGCGGATGGAAACGAAGGGCGGTGCTCAAACCGATCGCTTTAACCAAGTAACTCCCCTATTAGATCAGGTGACAGAACAGTTGCTGGGTCAGCATTTGCAGAGTTGGGGCCGAGATGTGCTTTACGAAGAAAGTTTGGCAGTGACTGCTCAATTGCTGAAGTTGTCAGTAGTCAGTAGTCAGTAGTCAGTAGTCATTGGTTAGTGGTTAGTGGTTAGTGGTTAGTGGTTAGTGGTTAGTAGTTAGTGGTTAGTGGTTAGTGGTAGCCACTCATAAATAACAACTAACACCTAACCAACAACAAATAACAAATAACAAATAACAAATAACAAATAACCAACAACAAATAACCAACAACAAATAACAAATAACAAATAACAAATAACAAATGACTTTAGTAATTGCGGGCGAACGCAGCGGTGCGGGAAAGACGACTGTAACGATCGCCCTTTTAGCTTATTTAATCCGTCATGGCTTGAATGTGCAATCTTTTAAGGTAGGCCCGGATTACATAGATCCGATGTTTCACGCTTTTGTGACCGGCCGCCCATGTCGGAATTTAGATGCAATATTAACTTCTGAATCTTATGTGCAGAAATGTTTTTTTCGTCATATTCAAGATGTTAATTATGCCTTAGTTGAAGGGGTGATGGGACTATTTGATGGTGTAAATCGAAGGAAGAAGGAAGAAGGAAGAAGGAAGAAGGAAGAAGGAAGAAGGAAGAAGGAAGAAGGGAAAGAAGGGAAAGAAGAGTTAAATTATGATTTTTCCTTTGCTTCTACGGCTCATGTTGCTGCTTTACTAAATTTGCCGATACTATTAGTAATAGATTGCAGTCGGCTTTCTGGTTCTGTGGCTGCGATCGCACATGGTTTTCGCTCTTTTGACAAAAATCTTAATTTCGCGGGTTTGGTGTTGAATCGGGTGGCGAGCGATCGACATTTGGAGTTGCTGACAGATGCTTTGGAACCGCTGGATTTACCGATTTTGGGGGTGCTGCGGCGGGATGAGGCTGTGACTATTCCCGATCGCCATTTAGGCCTGATTCCGGCTGAGGAGTTGCCGAATCTTGAGGTTGCGATCGATAAGTTGGCTGATTTGGCTGCTGGGGCTTTTGATTGGGAAAAACTTTTGCCAATGTTGGCGGTAACTGCAAATGGGGGGGGTGAGGGGTCTGAGCAACTTTTGGGTAAATACAGTCTCCCTTCGGTTATTGTAACTCAAAAAAATGATGTTGTCAACAGTTTGGATGGGAAATTTGGGGTGCGGATTGCAGTGGCGCGCGATCGGGCTTTTAATTTTTACTATCAGGACAATCTTGATTTATTGGAGGAGTTGGGTGCGGAGTTAGTATTTTGGAGTCCGCTTGATGATGCTGTGTTTCCCGACAATGTGCAAGGCTTATATTTTGGCGGCGGCTTCCCGGAAGTTTTTGCGAAGGAATTGAGCGGTAATGTGGTGATTCGAGATGCGGTAAAAAGTGCGATCGTTGCAGGAATGCCGACTTATGCCGAATGCGGTGGTTTGATGTACTTGTGCGATTCTATTGTAGATTTCGATGGCAATTCTTGGCAAGGGGTGGGAGTGTTGAAATCTAC
>PVWI01000479.1 GCA_003003725.1 filamentous cyanobacterium Phorm 6
TAGATGTTTCAGCCTATTTTACCTTTTTTCTTGTACCCCCTTGACAATTTGCACTTTTTCTTAACTTGTCACAAATGGTACCTGGATGCTTGATTGTTCATTGCTACGCCTTAATAAAATTCTTTATCAATAAATTCATAAATATTTCACTGTTGCCAATCTACACCAGTAATAAAAGTTGTGGGAGCCGATCGCGATAACTCCACAAAAGCCTTACTACATAGTCTTTTCGACAGCCATGTTACATATCTCAACCAAACTTAATGATAATTTTTAGCAAAAACACTTGACGAAGTTAGCAAAATTGTTGATTATCTATATCAATAAGCCGCACAAGCTTAAGACTCAATTGACATCCTTCACAAGAGGTAAATCGCCGTGACAAGCATGGCCAAAAAATCCTTCCCAGCCGAAGCAGAAACCTTTCCCTGGTGGGCAGGCAACGCCCGCTTAATCAACCTTTCCGGTCGTTTGCTCGGCGCCCACGTCGCCCATGCCGGCCTCATCGTCCTCTGGGCGGGAGCTTATACCCTATTTGAGCTTTCCCGTTTCAATCCAGAATTGCCCATGTACGAACAAGGCTTAATCCTGCTGCCAAACCTAGCCAGACTCGGCTTCGGAGTTGGTGCCGGAGGCAAAATTGTCGATACCTATCCGTACTTTCAGATTGGTGTAATTCACCTAATTAGCTCAGCCTTTCTCGGCTTCGGCGGCATCTTTCATTCCCTCAAAGGGCCCGCCACCCTCGAAGAAAAAACTCCTTTCTTCGGCTACAGATGGGAAGACGCAGACAAAATGACCACCATCTTGGGCATCCACCTAGTTTTGCTTGGTGTTGGTGCCTTCTTGTTGGTGGCCAAAGCTATGTATTTCGGTGGTTTGTATGATACCACGATCGGGCAAGTGCGGGTAATTTCCGAGCCCACTTTCAATCCCGCCGTGATTTTCGGCTACCTGTTCGGTGCAGGTGGCACACACTGGCTCGCCTCCGTTGACAATCTCGAAGATGTTGTCGGCGGACATATCTGGGTAGGAATCCTCTGCATTGCCGGCGGCCTCTGGCACATTCGCACTCAACCTTTTGCTTGGGCAAAACGCCTGTTCATCTGGTCAGGAGAAGCTTACCTCTCCTACAGTCTCGGCGCCTTAGCCTTAATGGGTTTCATCGCAGCCTACTTTGTTTCAGTCAATACCATCGCTTACCCAGAGGAATTCTACGGGCCGACTTTAAAAATTGGCTTCGAGCAGTTCCCCTACTTTCACAGCGAAGGAATGCTGACCTCCCGCGTCTGGTTGGCTAACACCCACTTCTGGCTCGCCTTCTTCGTTCTGCAAGGGCATTTCTGGCACGCTTTGCGATCGGCAGGATTTGATTTCCGCAAAGGCAAAGTCGTGCAAGCAATGCGCGAAGATATCCAGCCTGGAGGGAATGGAGTTGCAGCCAGTCCAGCAAATTAACCGCATCAGGAGGAAAGCAAAAATGCAAGTAATAGCAGATCAGAATTTAATTTCAGAGCCGGAAAAGTCAGAAAACGAGTACGGCTGGTGGGCAGGTAACGCCCGCTTCACCAACCTTTCAGGACGAATTTTGGGAGCTCACGTCGCTCACGCGGGCTTGATTGTATTCTGGGCCGGAGCGATGACTCTGTTTGAACTTTCAAACTTTAACCCAGAGTTGCCGATGTACAACCAAGGTTTAATCCTGCTGCCGCATTTGGCAAGTTTGGGTTTGGGAGTAGGAGCAGGCGGTCAAATTGTTGATACCTATCCCTATTTTGCGATCGGAGTTGTGCATCTAATTAGTTCCGCAGTTCTAGGTGCCGGCGGTATTTACCATTCCTTGCTCGGCCCGAAAGTATTGCCGCAAAACAAAACATTCTTTGGTTCCTTCGGCTACGACTGGGAAGACAAAGACAAGATGACCAGCATCATCGGCATTCACCTATTACTCTTAGGTGCAGGTGCTTGGTTGTTGGTGGCAAAAGCCTTATTTTGGGGCGGTCTTTACGATCCCCATGTTGCCAACGTGCGGATAATTAGCGAACCCACCCTCAATTCCGCCCGGATTTTCAGCTATCTTTTGCCAGTGCACGGCCCGGAAGGAATGGCAGCAGTTGACAACTTAGAAGATGTTGTCGGCGGTCACATTTATGTTGGTTTGCTCTGCATTATTGGCGGTTTCTGGCATATCTTCACTAAGCCTTTTGCTTGGGCCCAGCGAGTGCTGTTTTGGTCTGGCGAAGCTTACCTTTCTTACAGTTTGGGCGCTCTGGCTTATATGGGCTTTTTGGCCGCCTACTTTGTGACCGTAAATGACACTGTTTATCCAGAGGTTTTCTACGGCCCGGTGGGTTTGAGTGGCCCGGATGCAGCGGTTGTTTCTTCGCGGACTTGGCTAGCAACAAGCCACTTTGTGTTATCGATTTTGGCGCTTTGCGGCCATATTTGGCACGCGCTGCGCGTTCGGACAAAAGCGGCGGGATTTGATTTTCGATCGGGCGAATTTGTAACTGCAACTGCTAGCAAGGTTGAAAAATCACCTCAGATGCAAGCTCAACCTGCGGCAGCAACAGCAGTTAGTTTTTCCGATGTGACTGTAACTTTTTTGCGAAATTTGCCGATTTACCGCAAAGGATTGTCTCCCATAGTCCGGGGATTAGAAGTTAGCTTGGCTCACGGCTATTTCCTGGTAGGAGCTTTTGCAGTATTGCTGCCTTTACAAGAAAAAGGTTTAGCACCGCTGGCCGGGTTGCTGGCAACTCTGGTATTGGTGTTGATTTTGGCGATCGCCCTCTCGGTTTACGAGAACCGGAATGTCGAAGCAGGTAAAGTTTTGTAC
>PVWI01000480.1 GCA_003003725.1 filamentous cyanobacterium Phorm 6
GGGGGACTTTGAGGGCATTCTGATCCCCCCCTTTTTAAGGGGGGTTAGGGGGGATCGTCTTAAGTAAACCGTATTGGACTAAAGTCATCACTACAAACCTATCAAGCAAAACAAAAAGTCTCTTAAAAATCGCTGATGGAGCAAGTATCGCTTAAGATGTAATTATATAGTTAAAATTAGGAGTTACGAGATGTTTGGTAAAGAGCGAGTTCAAGTAATTAAAAGATTAGGTCTAGTGATAGCTGGCATTAGCGCGATCGGCATTTTGACTCCTCCAGCAGAAGCAACAGCACTAAATCAACCCGCATCTTCCAGTTTTTCGCCTTCAGCGCCGCTGCAAATTGCTCAAGTTGAGGGATGTCCGAAGGCCGAAATGGTGCAATCTTTCGCAACAGCAAATTTTTCTATCTACATTTGCAAAACCCAGGAAGGCGCTATTTTTTACCGGGGCTTCAGCAAAAGAAATGGCAGCCAAATCAATGTGATGCAAGTAACTACAGGTGACGACGGAACCTATGAAGCGACTAACGGCAATATTATCTACTCGATTAACCCCGATCGCCTGCAAGTCCGGCAGAATGGTAAGGTAATCTTAACCGAATCTGTGCTCAAGTAGGACTAACTGTTATGCGATCGGAAATCCCGATGAAATTAGGGTGCATTTTATTTTAATTCAAAATATCAAATCAGCAGCATATCTAGTCTCTATCTATGACTCAATACGGTTCACTTAAGACAGATCCCCCCTAATTCCCCTTTTTAAGCTATGCTTTATAAACATCTTTCTTAACAATAAAATTGACAAAAGTAACTACTTGTGTAGGAGCGATTGGGGCGCTCGTTTCTGATAAAATACGAATTCTTCTGCAAAGAGTGTTCATTGATGTCTCTCTCTTTCAATGAGTTTGCTCAAGCGCTCTTAGGGTTTTTCCCAAGAGCAAATTTTGGACAAACAGAATAAAATGTTTTTCTGCCAGTGGCTGACGGCGGCGCGAGCCAAATTATCACTTATCTGATCAACACAATTTGTCATCACAGCTATTTTACCCCTGAACAAATACCAATTCAAGTTGTTTTTAGTTGATTAAATAGCAGCCAACCCATCGTAATATCATTCAATCTTCTCAATCCACCAAAGTCTTAACTCCTGGAACACCATCATGTTTCCGTCCCAAAAAACCTCCCAATTTAGCAATCCAACCAACCGCTTCCCCTAAAGTCGGTGGGTAAGAATGAGGATAAATTTTGTGATGAATTGTTGCATAAAGAGCCTGCCATTCTGGAGGTTCTAACATCAGTTCACAACTGGCATCAGTCGCGAGCCGAGCTTCATAAGTAATATAAAGCAAACAGCTACAATAGAATAAGTAGCTAAAGCCATTTCTCACCTTTTTGTTGTTTCTAATTGTAGCTTCTCAAGGTCACAACCACTTTTTAATACATAATGATAACGCTCAATCAACCAACGATAACTATACCATCTCACATAAGTAGTCACATCCTCAATACAAGTAATAGGTAAACTTGTCACCAGCCACCACTCAATTGCTTCCGACTAAGATGGTGGTTGTGATTCTCTGACTAAAACAACTTGCAGCTCAATCGGCTTTAATTGTTCTTTTTTAGCACGATGCAAGTGGTGGTTGAATAGTTAAAGTCTGATGAATAGTTAAAGTTGCCAGTCGAGATGGTCGAGTGGGATTGCGTTTCAATTCCACACTCATTGTGACTTGTGGCTCCCTCGATTCCATCTCTTCTTTAAGATGGTTCGATGAAGACTCTAAACATCTGTTTTGAGTGGCTCGAATCAAAAAATCTGCTGGCTCACGGTTCGCACAGGCAAACAAGTCATAAAAGTCCGCTTCTCTATCAGCAATTGTGACTACTTGTTGTGAATCAGGGATGATAGATGACGTGTTTTTCAAAGCATCAAGCCATCTTTGACTTTCTTTCTCTTCTGTTGATTTTTGAGAACGTTGAGTAGCTTTACCTAAAGATTTTATGTCTCTAGCCCACACTGGTCGATAATTCCTAATGGTAGCCGTTGTTGCTGCCAAAGTTGAATGTACTTTCAATCCCCGAGCATATTTATTATCAAGATATCCGACTCCTTTGACTGCTTTATGAGTAGTGTAATTTAATTCGGTTGTATCTTGTATTGCCAAGATAATTTGATGATTTTTAATTCTTGAAAGCGTCGCATCTACGTGTCCTCTCCTAAGCTGAGCTGGTTTGATGTATGGTGAATCCCAGAAATCGTAAGTAGCCTTAGTTTCTGCCCATGTACCACTAGCTTGAGGTACACTGGATGTTGGTTTATCACTCAAGTTAGAGACAATTTTCATGAATCTATTTGTTCTTCTTGCGTCTCCCAATTGAGTTTTTTCTAATTCTTGCCTTACCCATTGATTGATCATTTTAACCTGACTCCTTGGCGCTCGCACGCTCCTTGAATAGCACATATATATGCTAATTTTTGTCAAATTTATTGTTAAGAAAGATGTTTATAAAGCATAGCTTTTTAAGGGGGGTTAGGGGGGATCTGTCTTAAGCGAACCGTATTGATTGATAATCCATCCGAAGACCAAATAAAATGTTCGTTCCAACTATCTTGTCTGGGATTAAACAAGGGTACTTCTACGTCTGAATGAGCATCTATCGCTGTAGTTTTATCAGATTTCTTGCGGTTGCAGTGAAAGCAAGCTAGTGCCAAATTCTCAAGATCATTAGTCCCATTTTTAGTCAAGGGAATGATGTGTTCGATAGTAAACTCTACGTACTGCCATTGTTCGGAGGCATGACAATATTCACACAGACAGTTTGCTCTCTGACGAAC
>PVWI01000481.1 GCA_003003725.1 filamentous cyanobacterium Phorm 6
GTTTGCCCGCCGCAGAATGCAGTAACTGTTAAGGCGCAGGCTGCACAGAAAGTTCCGGCGCGGCGGAAGTAAGTTGAGTTTATAATGCTGTTCATTCTTCACACCCAAGACGATTTTAGATTTTAGATTGGTAGACTTTCACACCTTATTTTACTATTTTAGGTTGTAGATTTTAGATTGGAAAGAGGGCTTAACAAGTTGTTAAGTTTTGGGAAAGAGTTTGGGCAATTTGGACGATCGCCCGCCAGTCTCGATTTTCGACTAAATCTTTGGGAAATAAGTCTCCGGCTAAACCAACGGCGATCGCCCCAGCGTCAATAAATACTTTCGCATTTTCCACTGTCACCCCGCCAGTGGGAATCAAAGGAATGTGTCCCAGAGGGCCTTGCAGGCTTTTCAGGTAAGCCGCGCCTCCCAAAGCCGATATCGGAAATACTTTAACGCAGGTAGCGCCAGCTTGCCACGCCGTCATAATTTCTGTGGGCGAAAAAGCACCAGGGACGATCGGCACTCCGGCATCAACTGCTGTTTTAATCATAGCTACATCTGTGTGCGGAGTAAACAAAAATTGAGCACCACAGTCTATAGCTTGCTGCAATTGTTCTAAGTTTAATAAAGTGCCAGTGCCAATACTAAAAGTAGGAAATTCGGAGCGGAGTTCGGCAATTAATTCAGCAGCTTTATCGGTGTTCCAAGTAATTTCAATAAATTGCATTCCTCCGGCTGCAACCGATGAAGCCATTTGCCAAGCGAGTTCCTTTTCGGAGGAACGGATAACTGCGATCGCGCGGTGTTTTTTTAGTAACGTCAACCAAGATTGATGATTCATGCTAACTCATTCTGTCTCGCCTATAATTTTAGTACACATTACTAATTTAGATATATGGCAAACTACAATATGCGCGGCGTTCAATTTTTAACCGACAATGAAGGCAACAAAACTGCTGCAATTGTTGACCTCAAAGAACACAGCGAATTTTGGGCTGACGTGTTGGCTGAATGTGGCGAACCGACAGACTTTCAGTTTTTAGTTGACGGCGAAGGCGAAAAAATTGCGGTGGTGCTCAAATTCGAGAAGCACGGCGAACTCTGGGAAGATGTTTATGATGGGATCATGACCGAGGGGCTAGAGGATGAACCGGGCATTCCTTGGGACGAATTTAAACGCGAAGTAGAAGCGAAGAGGACATTGAGTGTCTGAATATCAAGTCATTATTCAACAGTCAGCCCAAAAACAGCTAAGGTTACTTCCTGTTGAAATGCGCAGCAGGATCGATCCAAGATTAAAGGCTTTGGCAAATGATCCTCGTCCTGCGGGCTGTATCAAGTTAAAGGGTGAGGAAAACCGCTGGCGAATTCGGGTTGGCGATTACAGGGTGATTTACACTATTAACGATCCAATTTTCACCATTTTCATACTCAAGGTTTCTCACCGGCGAGAAGTTTATCAAGGGTGAAGTTCAAGTCCGGTAACAAGGAAATGATGCAGTGCGATCGTCCCCGCTCGCG
Organism: filamentous cyanobacterium Phorm 6; assembly: GCA_003003725.1. Classification (GTDB taxonomy): domain Bacteria; phylum Cyanobacteriota; class Cyanobacteriia; order Cyanobacteriales; family Microcoleaceae; genus Microcoleus. The sequence goes on from PVWI01000481.1 coordinate 1,510, forward strand.
AGGAGAAACGGTTTGTAATGAGGACTTTAGTCCTCAGAGCAAGGAGGACTAAAGTCCTCACTACAAACCAATTTTTTTGTGGTTGTTCGATCGCACACGATCCGAAACAGCCATTGCACCCACAAAAAAATCGGGGCGATTCCAGACAATCCCAGAATCACCCCAATTACAGATTTCAAACTTTAGATTGAATCCAAAATTTCAAATCCAAAATCTAAAATCAATTAGGCAATAGTCGCCATTTTGACATCGCTGTTAGCCAACAAATTTTGCAATTCGTCCGAATCCACAGTTTCCTTTTCAACTAGCATATCAGCCAAAGCATTGAGGACGTGGCGGTTGCCGACGAGTACATCTTTAGCGCGGCGATAAGCTTGTTCTACCAACAAACGCACTTCATCGTCGATCATGGATGCGGTTTCTTCGGAGAAATCCCGTTCAGCCATGATATCGCGACCCATGAACATATTGCCTTGTTGGCGACCCAGAGCTACAGGGCCTAGTCGATCGCTCATACCGAAGCGAGTCACCATTTGGCGTGCTACTCTTGCTACTTGTTGCAAGTCATTGGAAGCGCCAGTTGTGACTTCTTCCTCGCCGAAGACAATTTCTTCAGCAATGCGGCCGCCTAGAGCTACCGCCATTTGATTTTGCAAGTATGAGCGAGAATATAAGCCAGAATCCATCCGATCTTCGCTTGGTGTGAACCAAGTCAAACCGCCAGCGCGGCCGCGGGGGATAATGCTAATTTTTTGAACTGGGTCATAATCGGGCATCAAAGCACCGACTAAGGCGTGACCGGCTTCGTGGTAAGCAACTAAGGTTTTGCGCTTTTCGCTCATCACACGGTCTTTCTTTTCTGGGCCTGCGAGCACGCGGTCGATCGCATCGTTGACTTCATCCATCGAGACTTCTGTCAAGTTGCGGCGGGCTGCCAAAATTGCCGATTCGTTCAGCAAGTTCGCCAAATCTGCACCGGTGAAACCGGGTGTTCGGCGGGCGATTTTCTCTAAATCCACATCTTTTGACAAAGTTTTGCCGCGGGCGTGAACGTTGAGAATTTCGAGACGGCCTCCGAAGTCGGGGCGATCGACCACAACTTGGCGATCGAAGCGACCTGGACGCAGCAGCGCAGCATCCAGCACATCAGGGCGGTTTGTAGCAGCAATCAGAATAATCCCAGTATTGCCTTCAAAACCGTCCATTTCGGTCAGCAACTGGTTCAGGGTTTGTTCCCGTTCGTCGTTACCACCACCCATACCGGCGCCACGTTGACGGCCTACGGCGTCAATTTCATCGATAAATACGATGCAAGGAG
>PVWI01000136.1 GCA_003003725.1 filamentous cyanobacterium Phorm 6
GTACAGGCGCGATCGCTCATAATGCAGGTGCAGAGCATTTTTCTCCGACATTGCTGCAAATTTTCATTCGCGGCAATTGCTTCCGAGGCAGTGCCGGTTTAACAGAAGCAGCTCAAGATTGGTTTAAGAAATTATTAAGCACCGGAGAACTGCAAGCTGTAGTAATTTACGGAAGTCCCTACGTTTTAGAGCAATTTCTGCCACACTTGCCACCGAGTATTCCTTATGTATTTTGTTTCGGGCAGATGTCGGCAGCGCAATCTTTGGCACTAGAATTGCTGTTCGGCATTGATCACAAAACGGGGAATGCTTGAGTTTCTGGACTCTTGAATCTTTCCTTTGCTGCGTCAGGACTTAAATTGATCGATCCGGTTTCTCGCCAGAAATTTTGCTGATTGCGGCGCAGCATCCAGAAACCGGGAATCTAGCTCTGCTTAAGTCCTAAATCGATCTTCGCAGCAGATGAGCCTGTTACCCGGGAAAATGTGCCTCGTCTCAAAATTCAAACAAAGATCCGATCGCCTACTCATCATTCCCATAGCTTTGTTAAATTAATAAGTTAATAGTATCTCTGGATACAGAAAAAAAAATAACTTACATATTCAGAAGTTTGGACTATATTATTACCAGGGCCATAAATTTTTAGTAAAACCTTGAGGGCGCATTATGATTCAGTCAACTATCAATATCCACTACTCTTTAGATGTTATCCAAGATGAAGCACGCCACCTCGTGCACGAGGGCGTACTGAGCCGACAACAGCCTATCTACACCCTGTGTCAGTTCATCCCGCCCCGGGAATGGTCTTGCGTCGAGGGAGAACTAGAAAAATGCGAGTTCTTGCTGCGCGATCGTATCGCCGACCTGATCGGTTCTGAAAACTGGGACAATGACTAAAGTTTGGTTGTCTTAAATAACTTTCCAAGTGACAACTCCGGCCGTGTTAAAGATGCTTGATTCTTTAATCCTGGGAATTTTCGGCGCGCAAATTTTCCAATTCGGCCCTCAGCGCTGCCATCTGTGCAGTTAATTCTTGAATTTCTAGCTTGACATCCGGCTGTACAACCGACTCCGGGGGAGTGTCAGTTTCTGTATCCGATTGCTGATGCGAGACGGATTCGCTTTCTGCATTCTCCCTCGCGCCCGGTTGAGAGAAAATAGTATCAACAAAATTCCGCGCTTCTCGATCGGTCATTTCTCCTTTTTCCAGCAACTCATCGGCTAGTAAGCCGAAATCTGACTGCTTAAGTTTGTCCAGATTTTCCGATCGCTTCAGAGGATCTTGCAATGTCTCAATTAAAAAGGAAGTTGCACCTAAAGTTAGGTGAAATCCTGTTTGCAAAATTTGAGGCAGGTTGTCGAGATTCATCTAAAGATGCCGCTAGAAAGTTTTTGGGAGTTTTTGGTTCGCGAGTTTCGCCCAGAAGCGGCAAGTTGGTCGCTTCTGGGCGGGAAAATGCGCTGTTGTCGATCGCGATTCAAGAAAAGTCAGCCTTTCAAGGGATGGCTTTCTGTTTTTCCGATATTAAGCTTACCATTACTTGGAAAATTAGAAAATGTCAAGTGTAAAGTTTTGTAACTATAAATAAAAACCTCCCCACTCGAAAAGTCAGTCTATCAGGACTTACCAGAAAGAATTGGTTTAAAGCCGGAACCCTTAAAGGCGAGAAATTAAAACAAGACTATTCATTACTCGAATCCTCGGACTTCCAGGTAGAGGTTGCCCTCAAGCAGTCAACTGTCAACTGTCAACTGTCAACTGTCAAGGATACAGCGCCTCGCCGGTGGATGGGTCAAATATAAATAGTCGATCGAAGTCAAGCTGTACCGCCAGTCGATCGCCCGTTCGCAAGCGAACACTCGCAGGTACTTGTAACTGTATAGTAGTTTCAGCACTCAACTCCGGCAAACTCGCCCGGATCAAAGTTTCTCGCCCCAGAGGTTCCACTACTTTTACCTCTACATCGAGAGGGACTTTTTCTAATGCCCAAAAATCCGTTTTCAAATCATCATTTGCTGCTGTTTGCGACGTGGAAATTTCTATATTTTCTGGACGGATTCCTAAATCAAATCCTTGTCCTTCTCTTGGCTGCAATTTTTTTTGAATCGAAGGCGGACAGGCTAAAGATTGATTCCCGACTTGAAAGGATTCGTTAGCATAAATTGCAGGCAAAATGTTCATGGCGGGATTGCCTAAAAATGTGGCAACCATCCGGTTAGCAGGTTTAGCGTAAATGCTTTGCGGGTCTCCGATTTGCTGAATTTTCCCTCCATTTAAGACTACAATCTTATCAGCTAAAGTCATTGCTTCTACTTGGTCATGGGTGACATAAACCGTAGTAATTTCTAGTCGTTGATGTAGTTGTTTGAGCTCGGCCCTTGTGTCGTCTCGCAGTTGGGCGTCGAGGTTGGAAAGCGGTTCGTCTAAGAGGAATACTTTTGGTTCGCGGGCGATCGCCCTTCCGAGTGCTACGCGCTGCTGCTGTCCGCCTGATAGCTGTTTGGGCTTACGTTTGAGGAGGTGGTCGATCGAGAGCGATCGGGCTACTGTTTCGACTCTTTCTTGAATTTTTGTTGGGTCAACATTCCGCATCCGCAATCCAAATGCCAGGTTTTCTGCGACAGTCATGTGCGGGTAAAGCGCATAATTTTGAAACACCATTGCGACATCCCGCTGTCTCGCCGGGATGTTGTTAACTAAATTGTCTCCAATATAAAGATTCCCAGAAGTTGCAGTTTCCAAACCTGCAATAGTGCGCATAATTGTAGATTTTCCGCAACCAGATGGCCCCACTAATACCCAAAATTCCCCATCCGGGATTTTGAAACTGATGTTTTCGATCGCGGTAACGTTTTGGTAGCGTCTGGTAATATTTTCTAAGCGAACGTTTGCCATTTTTATTAGTTAGTAGTTATTGGCTAGGAATCGAGCATCAATAATTTGATAAACTGTCAGATAATCAAGAACAAGGCTACGTCACTTACTGTACTAAAAATAAGATACCAAAAATAAGAGCAACTTGCAACAGGCTTTTTATTACAATACACGATTCTACATTGAAGCCGATGTTTTATTCTAGCTCGCTATTTTGGGGAGTTTAGGTTGCCCAAAAGTAATCCCATATAAAATTTATAATTACCCAAAATACAGAGAAACCAGGTTTATTCAACAGAATCTTTTTCTAGCCTATAACTGTAAGGAAAGCAGGTTTTTGGGGGTGTACTTCATAAACCTGAAATATGCTGTAAATTAAGGGATTAATCTTTTATTACTTAGAATAACATTACAACTCCATCAGTATTTGTTAGGCGATTTTAGGTGGCTAGCGGCGCTATGTCAAATGCTATTTTGTTTCCATAGCTGTTAAACAGGACTTACGCACAAACTCTATTTGTAGGGGGCGCAATTCGCAGCTTACACTATTGGTAGTGTAAAAATTTAAAATTTGCGTAAATCCTGTTAAACTAATTGCGATCGACCTCAAGACAATTTGATGCTATGTGGGACAAAATTGCCGCGCACATCTCCGAAGCAACCGGAGAAACATTTTCCATCGACAACCGCCGTTCAGTCAGCGGCGGCTGCATCAACCAAGGCTATGCTATCAGCAGCAGTAAGCGCACTTATTTCGCGAAAATCAATCAAGCTTCCCAAGTCGCGATGTTTGAAGCTGAGGCGCTGGGTTTGCAGCAAATGGGAGAAACTCAGACGATTCGCGTTCCTCAACCGATTTGCTGGGGAACAGAAGGCAATTCTGCTTATATTGTGTTGGAATGGCTGGATTTGCGAGGTGGCGGGGGCGATCGAGTTTGGGAAGATATGGGGCGTAAACTCGCTGCAATGCACAAATACACCCCCCCCAGCGCCCCCTTGCTAAGGGGGGGAGAAGAGGTTGATTCTGCCTTGCTGAAGAGACGTTTTGGTTGGAGTGTTAATAATACGATCGGCTCAACTCCTCAAATTAATAACTGGACTGCTGACTGGGCCGAATTTTGGGCAGAACATCGGATTGGTTATCAGTTAAAGTTGGCTATTCGTCGGGGCGGAAATTTCCGTCGGGGGGAAAGCTTGCTAGCAGCTATTCCGAAGTTGTTGGAGGGTTACAAGCCTCAACCTTCGCTGGTTCACGGGGATTTGTGGGGAGGAAATGCGTCGGTAACTTCTGCGGGGGAACCTGTAATTTTTGACCCGGCGACTTATTGGGCTGACAGAGAAGTTGATGTGGCGATGACTGAACTGTTCGGCGGTTTTCCGGCAGCGTTTTATCGGGGTTATAATGAAGTTTGGTTGCTGGATTTTGGCTATGAACAACGCAAAATACTTTACAATTTATATCATATTTTGAATCACTTTAATTTGTTTGGCGGGAGTTATGAGTCGCAGGCGAATCAAATGATTAATAAAATTTTGGGTTAAGGTTTTAATATTAGCTGAATTAGACGGAATCAAAAATGAAGTTTTGGCATTGTTGCACCAAATTGGGATTTATAGTTTTGTTTTTGACCAGCATCGGGGCTGAGAATTCTTTAGCTGCTTTACCGCTACAGGTGGGAGTCTATCGCGGCGGCGGTTCTCGATACATTCAAATTGCTGAAAAAGACAATAGAATCTGCTTCAAAGGCTTTTCTTCTAACGGAGTTACTGTGGCTTCCGTTACGGCGGATACTAAACGCGAAAACTTCTACAAAATCAACAAATTTGAGGGTGGATTTTTGTTGCAGCAAGATAAAGATACTCTCTTATTTGGCCCGGTAAATGAGTCAAGTAAGTATGTAGCAGATTATGGTTTTTCTAGAAATTTAGATGATGATTTGCAGCAGTGTCTTAATTCCCAGAAGCCATTCTTTAAACAAAAATTACGCGGCCGAGGTGCTCGCTAAGAAAAGCGTGCATTTATTTAGATGCTGTAGGTGCGTCGCCCTCCACAATCTTTCAACCAAATCGAATATCTGATAGCAACGCACTCCCACAAGTGGTAGTTTAACTAATATAGTTTTTCTCAATTAAGGTGCGTCGCTGTGAGATTGTCGATCGACTTTAAGGAATTTCGATGTATCCGCACCCTACAGCTAAATATTCGTAGGGACACGACGCGGCCGTGTCCCTAGCAGTCAAGTTGTATCATGTCCGGTCGATTGACCAATCTCGCGATTGGTTCGTAGTGCGGACTTTAGTCCGCTGGCTTAGTTGCGGACTAAAGTCCGCACTACGAACCGTTTTTGTTGCAGTCATCGGACATGATATTACTTACTTTTGTTTAGCCGCTGCTTTCTTCTTCGCCTCCTTATCGGATTTTTTAGCGGCTTTCTCAGCTTCAAATTTGGCGAACTTGGCTAGTTCTTTTTCTTCAGCAATTTTATCGAGATAGTAGTGGTAATCTCCGAGATAAGGGCGAAACTCTCCGTCCCGAATTTCCACTATTTTGTTAGCGACTTGGGAGATGAAATAGCGATCGTGCGAAACGATCATTACCGTGCCATCATAATTCTTGATGGCTTCTTCCATCATCTCTTTCGCGGGAATGTCGAGGTGATTTGTCGGTTCGTCCAAAATCAGCAAATTCACGGGAGTCAACAGCATCTTTGCCAAAGCTAGACGTGCTTTTTCTCCGCCACTCAAAGCGCTAACGTTTTTGTATACTGTTTCGCCGGTGAACAGAAAACGCCCCAAGATAGTCCGAACTTCTTCATTTTTCCAGTCGGGTACTTCGTCGTGAATCGTTGCCATCACGCTTTTATTCAAGTCTAAGGCTTCAGCTTGATTCTGTTCAAAGTAACCGGGGATGACGTTATGGCCTCCGAATTTAACAGTGCCTTCTGTCGGAGTTTCTGATCCCATAATCATCTTCAACAGCGTGGATTTGCCTGCGCCGTTGGGGCCGAGAAAGGCGATGCGATCGCCCCTTTCAACTAATAAATCCGCTCCCAAAAATAAGATTTTTTCGCCGTAGCTGTGCACCAAATCTTCAATTATTACTACTTCGCGGCCGCTGCGAGGTGCGGGCGGAAACCGGAAATGCAAAGTTTTTAATCCGCCGGTGGGCGCTTCGATGCGTTCGATTTTATCTAACTGTTTTTCGCGACTTTTCGCTTGGGTGCTGCGCGTGGCGCTGGCGCGGAATTTTTCAACGAATGCTTGCTGTTTGTCGAGTTCTTTTTGCTGGTTTTCGTAAGCGTTGAGTTGGGCTTCTCTGGCTTCTGCTTTTTGTTGTAAATAGGAGGAGTAGTTGCCGAGGTAGGTGCTGGAAACGCCACGTTCGGTTTCGACGATTTGGGTGCAGAGTCGATCGAGAAATTCGCGGTCATGGGATACGATTACCATTGGGGTTGTCAGCCCTTTGAGGTAAACTTCCAGCCATTCGATGGTTTCTAAGTCGAGGTGGTTGGTAGGTTCGTCTAACAGTAGGATATCGGGTTTTTGCAGGAGAATTTTACCCAAACTCATCCGCATTTGCCAGCCGCCGCTGAAGGCGCTGACTAATCGATCGCCATCTTCTTGCTCAAATCCGATTTCTGGTAAAATCTTCTCGATTTGGGCTTCTAAACCGTAACCGTTTAAGCCTTCAAATTGTCTTTGTAAGCGATCCATTTTGTGGATCAGTTCGTCGAGATTTTCTGGGGTGGAGTTTTCCAAGTCGCGATGGACTTCCATCAGGGATTCGTGAACTTCGTTGGCTTCGCTGAAGGCGCGCCAAAATTCTTCTTTGACGGTGCGGGTGGGATCGATTTCAAATTCTTGGGAGAGGTAGGCGATGTGTAAGCTGGCGGGGCGAATGACTTCGCCGGAGGTGGGTTCGATTTCGCCGGCGATGATTTTGAGTTGGGTGGATTTACCGGCACCGTTGACGCCTACTAAGCCGATGCGATCGCCCGGTTTGACTTCCCAGGTGACATCTTTGAGTACGACGCCTGTGGGGTAAATTTTACTGATGTGTTCGAGTCGCAGCATTGTTATCGAGACTGGGGAAGGGCTGGTTTAGCGGCGGATGGGATGCCGGCGCTGAGGTCGTGTTAATCTTAACAAATTTTAAAGATTTTTAGCGTATTGCCAGATTTTGATTTGGTAGGAGTTACGGGAAGAAACCGGGTTTCTACGAAAAATCACTGATTCTCAACTAAAAATCTACGAAGAAACCCGGTTTCTGACCTCGACGTGGGTTCAGGACTATTTGGGTGTGGTGGGCTTGACTACAAACCCGCTAGTCTTAATGAATGGGATGAGAGGTAAAATAATGACCATTGAACAAGCTGTATTAGAAAATTTACGGGAATTACAGCCACAGGAACAGCAAGAAGTCCTAAACTTCGTCCAGTTTCTCAGGCAAAAGTCTACTCAGAAACAACCTCGGCGTAGTTTGTACGGGTTGTGGAGCGATTTGAGTATTGAAATTACAGCGGCCGATATTGCAGAAGTCCGTGAAGAAATGTGGGGTGATTTTCCGAAGGAATGTCCTTTATGAGCGCAGTTGTAATAGATACCCATGCAATTGTTTGGTATTTGTTGAAGTCTGGGAATTTATCGGCTAATGCTTTAGCAGCAATCGAGCGGGCTGAGTCGGTTTATGTTGCTTCGATATCAGTTGTAGAAATAATTTACTTGAACGAAAAAGGAAAGTTGCCAGCAGTGGCTTTAGAGCGCTTAATTCAAGCCTTAGCTGATATTAATACTGGATGGCTGGTGGTGCCACTATCTCTAGAAATTTCTCAAGCAATTGCCCAAATCCCACGAAATGTTGTGCCAGATATGCCCGATCGCATTATTACTGCTACTGCTTTTTATTTGAATCTGCCATTGGTTAGCTGTGATTCTAAGATTCAGGCAGCTAACATTCAGACGATTTGGTAAATTAGGATTTGGTGCAATGGATCGCACTTGTCAGGAGGTTGAGTGCGATCGATCGGGCGATCGTGCTGTTTCAGATTGAATTTCTCGAATAATGGTTGAGACTTCTTCTTCTGAATCTAGATGTCGTGCTAAAACTTGGGCTGTTGCTTCTAGGAGGCGATCGCTAAACAATTTGGTTAAATCTTGCCGCAAACCTTGCCCAATGTAAAACTTGAGCACAACTGACAAAGGCATATCTCGATGCAGTGCTATTTTGTTTAGGGATTCTAAGGTATCTGTTGGGATTTCGATTGATACAGTTGTTGTTGGGCGCGATCGGACTTTTAATGTCAGTTCTTCTTCAACGTTGTTCATATAATTTCCTTATACTTATGGGCTCTCAAGACTTACGCACCATTAAAAATTTGCTCTGCTGTCAAATTTAACTCAGGAAATAACACCGATTCAACCCTTGCATCTCCCCGAAACAGCCTAACCTGATACTCACCATCTACTAATTGACAAACGGATAAAGTAGGCTGTTTAGGAGAACCAATATAACGGCTTCCTCCCAAACCTAAATAATCGACAATCCAGTATTCAGGAATGCCTAATGCTTCATAATCTATCATTTTATGTGCATAATCATCGCGCCAATTTGTGCTGACAACTTCAATCGCCAGAGTAATGGACGATCCTTGAGTAATTGTGGAAGATTTTGCCCATAAAGGTTCTAGGACTAAAGCATCACGGTTAACTACTAAAATATCAGGTAAATAACCAGTTTCTTGATTTGGAGATTTAACCAGGGCATTCTTGGGGAAGCGATAGGGAAGTTGCAGTCTCCGAGTTTCTAATATTAGTTCTGTTTGCAAGAAATCAACCACTTCTTCATGTTGTCCTGTGGTTTGCATTTCAAAAAGGACTCCGTTATGTAGTTCATAGCGTTCGTTTTCTGGTTTCCATTCCAGAAACTCATCGAAAGTTATTAACTTAGATATGGTTTGAATCATGGGAAAACCTCCAATGTTATAATATAATTTTCAGGACTAGGGAATCCCACGCCCGGTTGCCCTTAGCTCTGGATATAGTGCGTAAGCCCTAATTTTAACATAATAATTATTTCTCAGGAAGGGTGAGGATTTATGAGTCGATACAGTATGATTGTTCAATGGTCGGATGAAGATCGACTTTTCCTAGTCACGATTCCAGAGTTTGGCGATCGCGTGATTATGCCTTGTACTCACGGTAAAACTCGCTCAGAAGCAATTCATAACGGTGAAGAAGTGATTGAAATGTATTTGGAAGCTTGGGAAGCAGAAGGTGAATCTATCCCTGAACCTAGTACGCTTCAAATTGCTTGTTGAATGCTATTGTAAAACTCTTATGACTTACGAATGGGGGCTGATAAACCGGGTTTTTCACCAGTATTAAAGGCTGTGACACGTCTTTTCGTAAAAAACCCGGTTTCTTTGGTCGGAGTGCGTCCAGGAATGTTCCATTAAACTTGAGTAAAATAAGACAGCCCTCATCGCCACAAAACCTAACTCACCATGCAAACCTCAACATTTGACAGTATTTTAGACGAGATCGAAACCTTGTCTATAGACGAACAAGCTGCTTTACTTGTCATCATGCAGCGGAGACTTAGCGATCGCCGCCGCACCGAAATTGCTGCTAACATTGCACAAGGAAAACAAGACTATCAATCTGGAAAGGTCTTTCGAGGTACGGTTAATGAGGCGATCGCGGAGCTAAACCGTTGAAACTTATCACCTTTGCTCAATCGTTTCTTCTTTTACTCCTCCTGATTTTGAATCTGATTGTTCCCATCTCGCCATGATGAAAATTTCTTAAGTATGTCTGTATAGCTAACAATTCCTTGCAATACAAATTCCCCGTTGTTATCTTTTGTACACGCTAAAATTGCCGTAGGTCGCTCTGGATAGGTTATAGTTAAGAACTTTTCTATAACATCTCCAACAGAGTCAGTTGGCTTGACTGTATTCTCATCTGTTATGCTAGTTTTAATGTCATCTAAGGACAGCTCTTCAAAGCAATCTAAAAGCAGAGGGTGTTGATAAGTTGCAATTGTCAAATCATCCACAATACCCGTAACAATTCTTGACCCCTCTGCTTTCATAATGGGTATGTGGGTAAATACACATTCATCAAGTAGCATAGCCGCTTCTAACATGGTTTTGTCAGCAGATAGTGTTGTGAGTTTTTCTGCTTCTTTATATATCTCCCTAACTGTCTTGTTGCGAAATTTTTCACACCCTTGACGAGCCTGAATAGCTCTAAATATGTTTGTGTAAGAAAGCATACCCACCAGCAGCTCGTTATCATCAAATACAGGTAGAGTTCTATATCGGCGGTTGATGTTATTTTGTCCATCTACCTGAATTTCGCTCAGCTTTTTGATGGCATCTTTCAAACGGTCGGTAGAAAAAAGTTTTTGTGTTTCACCTCGGAAAAATCTTTCAAACACTTCTGATATCGGTTTACCTGCTGTATCTTTAATAAAATCATTAACGTCTCTCCATTCTTCTTCGCTTAAACGATCGATAGGTATTTTTTCTGTTGGCGGTGTCATCATAGCAGCATAATCTACACGGCTAATTAGAGCCTTGAGTTCTCCCGGATTCGTCTCTAATATGGGAACGTGTCTAATGGGAAACTGTTTAAAAGTCGCATGAAGCTTTGCTACTCTACTGTTCGGTTTTAACCACTTCATTTTCTTTGCATTGCTGGGCGACCCTAATTCTGGAAATATATCAACTAAAGCAGAGTTTAGTTGCGGACATTCATCGTTAGCAGGCATGAAAAATCTCCTTTATTTTTGGTGCGATCGAAAATTTTGCAGACAGCGCTGTAAAATATTTACTGGTGTTACAACCCGCAGGGGATGTATTTCGTTAGCTAATCTTTCTACAGCGATCGCGGCTTTTATTCCTAAATTTAGGAAACTGTCAATCAGGGATTTAACATTTTGACTGACCTCCACTAGATACAAACTCTCTACAGGCTTCATTATTTCACTCAAAGGTATATCCATGAGATGAAAGTACAAAGGGTGAGTCAATGCACTAACTTGATATCTGTCTACCATTCCTAACAGATTATTATTGCGATCGCATATCAAGATGTACTCTATAGGTAAATAGTCCATTGCAAAACAAGCCTTGTCTAATGTATCCTCTGGTAGCAGCTTGAAAAGCTCTCCAATTCTCAGTTTTTCTGTAAATAATTCTTCAATTTTTGATTCCAACCAAATCGGATCGCTTTGAATGTATTCTAATATTCCTTGATATGAAACTACCCCTTCAATCGTTTCATCATTATTGAGAATCGGTATAATTTTTGAATCGCCGTAATTTCTATAAGGTTTTGCTAATTCTTCGATCGTGTAAATCAGGTATCCATCCTTATAAAAACAACGAGTTGGTTTCTTGGGCTTAAACACGTCACCAATAGGTATTTTAATAATATCTACTATAGAATCAATCACTTGTCTGCTGAGACTAGCATTTTCGATCTGATATCTAACTGGAACATCAGAAACTTGTGGCGGAACTTTACTGAGAACTGATAAAGCGCTAATACTGCCAGCAAATTTACCATTATTATCAACAATCATTATATCGTTAGCCTCTTGTAGTTTCACCAAGGCTAGAGCATCTGATAAAGGATCAGAAGTCTTTAACATACAAAAATCATTTCTTATGACCTTTTCGATACTACTTAATAAATCAGGAGGTAACATAATAGGTAGTTTTTGACTGTGGTAAATATCAGGAATATCTTCGAAAACGACTTTTTTTAGAAACATTATTCGTAAATTACCGCTTTCGATAACTTGTGTATTACTTTCCAATCTTCTGAACTACTAATTTTCCCATAATCAAAGTGAAGGACAATAAATTCAATCAATATCGGGTCATAGCAGAATGAATATTTATCTTGTACTGCTTTCAACTTTGAATCTTCATCCTTAGTATCATCATAAACCTTCTTGATTTTTTCCATCAAAGTATAGTTTCTCTCTAAGGCATCATAAAAGTCAGGGAAGTTCATTTGTAGCAATAAAATTTTAGCTAACATAGCATAAGTACCCTGCCAATTTATTTCCGGTTTCTTGTTGCCTCTATTTTTGTTAAGTCCTTCTACAATTTTTTCGATCAATTCAAAAGCAATAATAAACTGTTCTACTTTACGAAGATTAGCTTTGGTTGCTTGCAGAATCATATCCCATAGCTTTTTTGCTTCTTCTTTCTCTTGATCGTTTCCCTTTTCATCATACTTACCCGTTATTATCGGAACCAACTGAAAAATTTTCTTGACCTCATCAGGGTCTTTATCGGGTAGAAAAAAATTAAGTCTGATGATTTTTTCAATATATTCTTTACCTGTTATTTTAACATCTCTGTATCGTTGACTAACAGCTTGCTCAATAACTCTCTTATCAAGCCCAATAAAGAAAATACAGTTAACTTGAGCTAGATATAGCTTGAGAGACTCAAGTACAGTCAGTGCATTTTCCGGCAAGCAGCGATCTAAGTCATCAATGAATATTGCAAGCCTACCATTATCGCCCACATAGTTTTTTACTAAAGCCTTGAAGACTTCTTCAAAATTATTAACATATTGATAAGGGTCGATGACAGCTTTATTGTCACCACCTTTGATGGCTTTCTCAATTTCATCACTGATATATTTGGTGTCAATACCTCCTGATGTTAATGCTTTAATAGTGCCTCTTAATGTATGTCCTGTAAGTCTATAAAGAGATAAACTTAAGCCCATAGCTTTTTCCATTATCTCTTTGCGTTTGTCCTTTTCCAGGTCTGGATCGTTTGCCATTTCTCCCAAAATGGTTTGAATAAGCGCATTTCTGACATCCTCTTTACCGTCATACTTCCAAGGATTAACCCAAATAGTTTTACATCTGGTTTGTTTGAGTTTGTCTGTTAGTTCTGTTTTAGGCAAATCCGAAAATAATCTTTGGAATAATTTTGGGTCGCTTAATTTATTTTTAATGCAGCGCATCAGAGTAGTTTTACCACTACCCCATGAACCAAAAATTCCTACCGTAAAAGCTTCTTTACTGCGAGCAGTTGCTTTGACAGCTATCCGACATAATTGCTCGGCATATAACTCAAAGTTTAGATCGGGTTCTTCGTTGTATTCTCCCGTATATACACTTTCATCACTGTAAGGCATAGTTTCTCAATTTCCTTTTCGATCTAAACTAAGATTAATCAATCTGTAGATAAAACTCATTAGAGAGCGTCATCGTAGGTAGCAGCTTTTTGCACGTCTGCGGTGACTGCTTCTAGCAATTGATTGCCGTTGACTGAAACTAGCAGCTTACGCTTTTTGTACAAGTCAATTAAAGGAGCTGTTTCTTCATGATAAATTTGCAATCGCTTGCTAATAACTTCTGGATTATCGTCAGTACGATTCTTTTCTTTTTTGGCTCGTTCTAGCAGTCTGGGAATGACAATATTATCAGGTACTTCTAAATAGATTACTCGGTCATAAGTTGGTTGATCCATACCTACTAGCAAGCCATCTAAAGCTCCTACTTGATATAAATTTCGTGGAAATCCGTCCAAAATCCAACCCGATTGAGCATCTTCTTGACTTAGACGTTCCCGAACCATGGCTAGTACCAAAGCATCGGGAACTAACTCACCTTTATCCATATACTCTTTCGCTTTTAAACCGAGAGGTGTCTCATTTTCTTTAGCTTGACGCAGCAAATCTCCTGTAGAAATATGGGGAATGTTCAACGACATCGCCAAAGCTTTAGACTGGGTTCCCTTTCCAGCTCCTTGTACACCTAAAAATATAAATCGCATTGTTCCTGCTTGAACCTCTGTACATAAACTCAAAAAAGCAAGTTGTAACCGCTTTTTAAGCAGTATATCAACCAAACCTCAGCTTTACCAGCGATTAAAAGCGATCAAAAGCGATCAAAAGCGATCAGATATTTGTGCAAGTGCTAGAATATAGAATAAATATTTTTAAGGAAAATTGACCCATGACTGCTGATGAAGCTCTAGCACTGGTGGAAACCGTTCTAAATGGCGAACGGTTGAACGACATTCAAGAGCTGATTTTCAAGCAATGTTGGGAAGGACGACAGTCTTATAAAGAAATTGCTCGAATCTACAGTTATGATGATGAATATATCAAGTATCTTGCTGGAAAATTATGGAAGTTGCTATCAAAAGCTTTTGATGATAATGTCAAAAGAAATAACCTAAAGTCAGTAGTAAATGGATACTTGCGGCGACATCAAGTGAACTCACAGCGAAATCAGTTAATGGGAATTAACCTGAGTGGAGCCGACTTAAGTGGCTCAATATTATGCTTTGCCAACTTAAACGGAGCCAATTCATTTCCAGCTAATTTAGAGAATGTAATCAATCCTGATAATAAGACAGAATCAGATTTAGGCGATGAAAAGATACAAGATGAAAATGGAAACAATGAAGGAATTGAGTCTAAATCAGAAGAACGCCTTTATCAGTGGAATGATTTGCGTTTTCACTGCGAAGAACAAGTAAAAATAGCCGAAGCGCTCGATCGCACAAACACCCTCTTTTTCCCCAACTCCAAAGCCCGCCTCACAACACCGGAAGGCAGGCAAAACCAAGAACCCGATTTCCTCATATTTCACCAAGGCAAATTGGGTATTCTTGAGATATGGCATCCCGACACAGAAAAAGATGAAACGCGCGATCGCGACTTTGCCTCTGCTGGCATCTGCACTATCTACTATTGTGAATCCCACAGGTGCAGTCAAGAAGCCGATCGCGTTGTGCAGGAATTTTTAGAGATTTTGAGTCACGCATAGGCCGATCGCCTTCAGGATGCTAGACTACTACGTCAGGCTCAAACGGCAATACTCCTGTTCCATCAATCAAGTAGTAATCTTTTTGCAGCAAACAGCCTCAGAACAAGTTTTTGTATCCGAGTACACAGACACGAACACCCGACACAGCTATCGAGTTATCCGCCTGTGGGAACAAGACCCTGCTTTACTGCTGTCCGTCCCCGGCTTGCTCCCATTGGCTACACTATCTCAAACCAACTCGCCGCGAACTTTGTTAGAGCAAATCGCTACTCAGATTGCTACAATAGAAGAACCTACTCAGCAAGCGGATTTACTCGCTTGTACCCAAGTGCTCGCAGGTTTGAGATTTGAAAAAGACTTAATCAGACAACTATTTAGGAAGGAAACTATGCGCGGTTCTGTGATTTACCAAGAAATTCGCGAAGATGGCCTCCTTGAAGGAAGACAACTAGGCCTCCTTGAAGGAAGGAAAGATGAGGCGCTGTCGTTGCTCACTCGCCTGTTGATTCGACGGATTGGTCCGATCGCACCTGAAACAACCGAGCAAATTCAGACTTTATCCGTAGAAGAATTAGAGGATTTAGGAGAGGCGCTGCTGGATTTTTCAGAAGCCTCAGATTTAACCAATTGGTTGAATGAACATCAGCCTTAATTGCTAAAACATAGTCTGATTTGTTCAAAACTTCACCAGATATATACTTTAAGGAAACTTAAGCCAATGCTTGGATAGTTCCTACTTACCAAACGCTGGGGAATTGGGGGCGATAGAGTTTTGTGTTTGTTGGAATTGACGAAAGAGTGATCGTGTTCAAAAACCTTTAAAGCAGGATTCAATTTATTAAGTAAGGAAACAGTTATGTATTGTGCCAAGTCTATGTATCAGGGAGGAATGATTGTTTGTGCAGATGATGCGGATTACTCCAGTTACTCACGTTTAGGTCTACGCTGTCTGGAATGTGGTGAAGAAGTTTATCTAAAAAGTGGGTCCGAGAAAAAACCTCATTTTGCTCATTTTCAAGCTACTTATTATAGTAAATGTCCGCTTAGAGTAACAGGCTACAGCGAAGGATCGAGCGGCTTAACCCCAGAAGACAAAAAGCAAAGGCGTGAGTTATTTCAAAATTACTTTCTGAGTATGATAGCAAGTAGTGATGATAATTTTTATCAAAAAATTCAAGTTGTTAAAGAGAAAATTAACACCCAAAAATTGAATAACTTTACTGAAGCCTGTTGCAATCATTTTTCCGATAACAGTAGTCAATTGGTAACGGAATGCCGAATATTTTCCTCAAAAACTTACGATCAAAATTTATTACTACAAATACTTATTGCTTGCGAAGCGATAGACTATCTATCTTTATCATCTAGTCGCATTTTGCTAGAGCAGTTGGTTCATTACAGCCTTGATAAATTTTGTATTACCATTACTGACAATTGGGATAATTATGTAACTCAAATCAAACCCAATGAAATAATCCAACAAATTAAAGATATACTTATTAATGTTTCTTGGTTGTCAATTTTATCTGAACTGCAAGAAATCCAGAGATATAGGAGAATATATGGTTTTGGTTGATTATAATTATACTTAACCTATGTTTTAAGCTCTCTCACGATCTCTCAAAAGAGTATCTTCAATGTAGTGAGTTATAATCTTAAGTAGTTTTAAATTAGCTTCTCTAACCAATTCCATATATTCTGGATTATTGCGCCTAAACTTAAAAACATTTTGGTTTGTACCAAGTCTTTCATTTAGAGGAGTTACAGTTACAGAACGATCGACAAGTCCATGAACAACTAAATTTCTTGTAGCTGTAAGCAATGGGTCTTCATTAATTGGATAACCTTCATTATCCTTAATAAGTTCACACAAACTTGATAAGCTGATTAAAAGGAGTACAGGATCTATTTTTGACCCTTTAATTAAGTTATTCTCGATCTGTCTCTTATACACATCT
>PVWI01000482.1 GCA_003003725.1 filamentous cyanobacterium Phorm 6
CTCGCCGCAGAAAACAGCGTCGATGTCACCGACGAAATTCGCAAACTAGAAGCTCGTTCCGCCCAACTGCGGCAAGAAATTTTCAGCAGCTTGTCCCCCATGCAGCGCTTGCAACTCGCCCGTCACCCGCGTCGCCCCAGCAGCCTCGATTACATTCAGGCAATTAGCGACGAGTGGATCGAGCTGCACGGCGATCGGCGCGGCGGAGACGACCCGGCCCTGGTTGGCGGAATTGCGCGCATTGACGGGCGTCCCACAGTCATCATCGGCCATCAAAAAGGACGCGACACCAAAGACAATATTGCCCGTAACTTCGGGATGGCTGCTCCCGGTGGCTACCGCAAAGCCCTGCGGTTGATGGAACACGCCGATCGCTTCGGAATGCCAATTTTCACGTTTATCGACACTCCCGGAGCTTGGGCGGGCTTAGAAGCCGAACAGCTTGGACAAGGAGAGGCGATCGCCTGTAACCTCCGAGAAATGTTTCGCCTGGATGTTCCGATTATCTGCACCGTCATCGGCGAAGGCGGTTCCGGTGGCGCATTGGGTATCGGCGTCGGCGAGCGGCTGTTGATGCTGGAACATTCCGTTTACACCGTCGCCACGCCTGAAGCTTGTGCAGCCATCCTCTGGAAAGACTCTGGCAAAGCTAACTTGGCAGCAGAAGCCCTCAAAATTACTTCCTGGGATTTGAAAAACCTCGGCGTTCTCGATCAGATAGTGCCCGAACCCGTTGGTGGCGCTCACTCCAATCCCCTCAAAGCTGCTTCCCTGCTCAAAAAAGCTTTGTTGGAAAATCTAGCAGAACTAAGTCAGCTCACTGGCCAGCAGCGGCGCCAGCTTCGGTATCAAAAGTTTCGGGACATCGGTGTGTTCACTGAAATTGCTGCTTGAGCCGATCGAGGAGAGAGTTATGAGTCAAAAACCTCTTAACTTCAAGCGAGTAACTCATAACTCGCAACCGATAATTCTGCGAATCTGTCAGCAGTGTTATAATTTTTCAGATGACACCGGCTTAACAGTTCTTAATGTTAATTTCATAATTAACTGTGTTCACCCGTGGCAAACAGTTGTCTGATTTGCCGAAGAAGGCTGCAACGCTTGAGGGAGTTGCCGATCGAAAGTATCAGGAAATTTAATGAACGATCGAACAACAAAGCAGGCTCTGATTACTGGAGCGAGCAGCGGTATTGGCAAAGCGACGGCTCTAGCGTTCGCTGCTGAAGGCATAAATCTGGCTTTAGTTAGTCGAGAGTCCGAAAACTTAGAAGCCGTTGTCGCAGCAGCCAGAAAAGTCGGAGTGAAAGCAGAAGCTTATCCCTTAGACTTGGCAAAAATTGAGCAAGTGCAAAGCAGCATCAGCGCGATTGCCACTCAATTCGGGCCTGTAGATATCCTGGTCAACAGCGCTGGGATGGGCTACACCGGCTCCTTGACGGAAACGTCCCTAACTGACTGGCAGAACGTTATAGACCTGAATCTGACTAGCGTCTGGCAGTGTATTTTAGGAATTTTGCCGGGAATGCGCGATCGAAAATCTGGAATCATCATCAACGTTTCCTCGATCGCCGGTAGCCAAGTCTTCCCCAACTGGGGAGCCTACTGCGTCAGCAAATTCGGTCTCATGGCTTTGTCTAAAACCTTAGCCGCCGAAGAACGAGCGAGCGGAATCCGCGTGACAGCCATCTGTCCAGGTTCTGTGAACACTCCCATGTGGGACACAGACACAGTGCAAGCCGACTTCGATCGCACTGCCATGTTAACCCCAGAAATAGTCGCGCAATCAATCCTGCACGCAGTTCAATTGCCGGCAAGTGCAGTAATTGAAGAAATCACCCTCATGTCCAACGCTGGAGTTTTATAACATTCCCAGCAGGCACTCGCGGGTTTTTTTCCAGAATTCAACAATCATCGAATCTATATCAATCCAAAATCCCAAATCCAAAGTCGATCGACCCTCACACAAAATTATTATGACAATTGCATCTTCCAACGGTTCCAATGGCTCGACGAACTCAATCTCGACTGACAACATGAAACTTTCAGAAACCGCAGACAAAAATTCCCCGCGCATCGACACTAGACCCGATCGCAATTCCTCGAACGGTCACGAACCCAACGTGTCCGGCCCCTCAGAAGAAGTAGGTCAGGAAGAAATGATGGCCGCCGTTCGCACAATGCTGCTAGGAGTAGGAGAAGACCCCGAACGGGAAGGATTGCTCAAAACCCCGAAGCGGGTAGCAGAAGCAATGCGATTTCTGACCAGTGGCTACAGTCAATCCCTCGAAGAACTGCTCAACGGCGCGATCTTTGACGAAGGGCACAACGAAATGGTGCTGGTGCGAGACATCAATGTATTCAGTATGTGCGAGCACCATATGCTGCCGTTTATGGGCCGAGTCCACATCGCTTACATTCCCAACCAAAAAGTAGTGGGACTGAGCAAATTAGCCAGAATTGCCGAGATGTACAGTCGCCGATTGCAGGTGCAAGAACGTTTAACGCGCCAAATTGCCGAAGCAGTTCAGACAATATTGGAACCGCAGGGAGTGGCTGTAGTAATGGAAGCCAGCCATATGTGCATGACGATGCGGGGCGTGCAGAAACCTGGTGCTTGGACGGTGACAAGTGCGATGTTGGGAGTGTTTCAAGAAGAACAAAAAACTCGCGAGGAATTCCTGAATTTGATTCGCCATCAACCGGCATTCTTTTAGAAGGAAGAAGGAAGAAGGAAGAAGGAAGAAGGAAGAAGGAAGAAGGAAGAAGGAAGAAGGAAGAAGGAAGAAGGAAGAAGGAAG
>PVWI01000137.1 GCA_003003725.1 filamentous cyanobacterium Phorm 6
CCCGAAGTTCTGGGCAAACTGTCGAATTTGACACAGCTTTACCTCAGTGACAATCAGATTACAGAAATTCCCGAAGTTCTGGGCAAACTGTCGAATTTGACACTGCTTTACCTCTGGAACAATCAGATTACAGAAATTCCCGAAGTTCTGGGCAAACTGTCGAATTTGACACTGCTTTACCTCTGGAACAATCAGATTACAGAAATTCCCGAAGTGCTGGGGAAAATGGAGCAACTGGAACAACTGGATTTGCGGGGCAATCCGATCCCAATTCCGCCGGAAATCCTGGGCAGCAATCAATCATATCAACCGGGCGATTTGCGTACTATTCTTGATTTCTACTTCCAAACCCGCGACCCCGACGCTACCGAAGAACTCAACGAAGCCAAACTTTTGATTGTCGGCGAAGGCGAAGCGGGAAAAACCACCCTAGCCAACAAACTCCTCAACTCCGACTACGAACTCAAACAACGAGAACCCACTACCGAAGGCATCGATGTGATGCACTGGAAATTCACCCAAGCCAACGGCAAACCTTTCCGCGTCCACCTCTGGGACTTTGGCGGACAGGCAATCTACCACGCTACCCACCAATTTTTCCTCACCGAACGTTCTCTGTATGTCTTTCTCGTCGATAACCGCCGCCAAAACCCCAACCTTTGCTACTGGCTGAGTATCATCGAACTCCTCAGCAACGGCAGTCCCGTCTTCCTCGTCCAAAATGAAAAAGACGACATCCGCTGCGAAATCAACCTCGGCCAGCAGCGGGGGGACTTTCCTAACCTCGAAAAAGATTTCGCTACCAATCTCGCCACCAATCGCGGACTTGAAGCCCTCCAACGCGCCCTGCAAAACCGCATCGCCACCCTTGACCACATCAACAAGCCCATCCCGAAACGCTGGGCCAACGTCCGCCATGTTTTGGAAAACTATTCCCAACGCCAAACCCACATCGAAATCGGTGAATTTCACAATATCTGCGTTGGGCAAGGCTTCAAAAAGTCGGATAAACCTGCCATGCTGGGTCTCAGCAAATACCTCCACGACTTGGGTATTATCCTCCACTTCCAAAAAGACGAATCTCTCGAAAACATAGTCATCCTGAACCCGGAATGGGCAACCAACGCTGTTTACAAAGTCACCGACAATGCAGAAGTCATAGCCAACTGCGGGTATTTCACCCAGGAAAATCTCCAGCAAATCTGGTGCGACAGACAATACCAAGACTTGCACAAAAAGTTACTTAAGTTGATGAAAAACTTCCAACTGTGTTATGAAATCCCTAGCAAACAGGGACAACAACAACAATACATTGCCCCGCAACGTCTCCCCCTCGAAGCTCCCAACTATGACTGGGACGATACAGATAACCTGATTTTGCGCTACGAATACGACTTCATGCCCAAAGGCATTATTACTCGCTTCATTGTTGAAATGCACCTGTTCATCTACCGCCGTCAATCCTCCTTACCAAAGGGTAAAGGTGATATTGTCTGGCGCGATGGTGTCATCCTCGCCGACAATTACGCCAAAGCCGAAGTTATCGAGAATTACCACAAACGAGAAATCCGCATTCGAGTTTCCGGGAAGCGCAAAGAATCTCTTTTAACGTGCATCCGCCACGAACTCTGGAAAATTCATGCTACTTATGATAATCGCCTAAAATATACAGAATTCATCCCCTGCAACTGTTCTGAATGCAAAGGCAGCCAAAATCCTTACCTCTACGATTTTGAAGACCTGCGCCGGCGTTTGGCAAACAACCGCTACGAAGTAGAATGCGGAAAAACTTATAAAATGGTTCAGGTGCGCCGCTTGATGACAGATTTCCCGGACAATTCGCAACAATGGGAAGAAAAAGAGCGAATTTCTGGAATCAAGCAACCTGAATCTGGAGATCCTGCTACTAATGTTAACGTGAACATCAAAATCGACAACGGTAAAACAATGACTGAAACTTATCCTCAAAACAACAACTTCCCCGGCGCACAAATCGGCAGCGTTGCGATCGCGAATGAAGTCAAAGACAGCGCCCAACAAACAGCCTCTGGTGGCATTCATATCGAGAACGCCAATACAGCAGAAATTATCAAATTAATTTCATCCATGCGAGAAACCGCGATGCAGTTTCCTGAAGATGTTCGCGACGATCTAATTATCGACATTCAAGATGTGGAAACTGAAATTAATAAACCGAAAGATCAATGGGATAGACCTAGATTAAAGAAATGTTTAAAAGGTATTGCAGCAGGGGTGGCCGCGATCGGAGTTGGGATGGCAGGTGCTGTTGATTTGGCCAATAACACGATCGATCTCGGTGACAAAGTGGGTATTGAAATTCAAGTGCCTTGGGCGCGCTAAATAAGTTTTGCAAGGCTGACGCATCAGCCCAAAGAAACCGGGTTTTTTACTTAATTTGTGGGTAACAACCCAGGATTTTGGAGAAAAACCCGGTTTCTGACCCTACGCATCAGCCTAAAGCCTCGATCGCCCACGCCGCATTTTCCCCCGATCGCTCCCGCCCCGGAATGACTCAAATCAGTTAAAGTAAGAAAAAGAAGCGCAAGTACCCTCACATTCGAGCGATAATGGCATCCTCTTCCTCTGTAGCAGTTCGCGAACTCCCCCTATTTCCGTTGCCGGAAGTGGTTCTATTTCCAGGTAGACCTCTGCCGCTGCAAATCTTCGAGTTTCGCTATCGAATCATGATGAATACGATTCTGGAGGGCGATCGCCGTTTCGGTGTGCTCATGTGGGACCCGAACCAAAACAAAGTCTCAGCCGTTGGCTGTTGCGCCGAAGTAATTCACTGCCAGCGCCTGCCCGACGACCGCATGAAAATTATGACTCTCGGGCAGCAGCGGTTCCGAGTCCTCGACGCCGTTCGGGAAAAACCCTATTTAGTCGGTCTAGTAGAATGGATTGAAGACGAACCGCCGCAAAAAGACCTCCGATCTTTGGGCAAAGAAGTGGAACAATTACTCAGAGATGTAGTTCGCCTCTCCAGCAAATTGATGGATCAGCCGATCGACCTGCCGGAAGACATTCCCAGTTTGCCCACAGAATTGTCCTACTGGGTAGCTAGCTACTTGTACGGTGCAGCGACAGAACAGCAAACTCTTTTAGAATTGCAAGATACGGCTGCGAGATTGGAACGCGAAACCGAAATTTTGACTTCTACTCGCAACCATTTGGCAGCGAGGACTGTACTGAAAGACACGCTCCAATAGCCAATTTTCACAGAACTGAAGCATCCTTAGTTTTGCCTCGGACAACAACTCCTTTCAAGGCGGCCGTCCCAAACATTGTTCGCTCGGAAAAACGCCGATTTTTAACTTTTGGTTCCAAAAAGCAAAGGGAAGGGCTGGGAACTGTTAGCAGTGGACAGTGCTATAACTGTCAACTGTCAACTGTCAACTGTCAACTGCTATAAGTGCTTGTGTTAGAAAATCTCGACCAACCGAAACCATACGATGCAGTCAGAGGCGGTCAACTGCCCCCTCCTGTCAGTGGTGTGGTGCTTGGCGGACTAGCAGGAGTTAAACACCGGCTATCTAGTTCTGTCAGCGAACATCGTATTGCCGCCCTGAAGGAGACCTTAAATTACGGCGATGCAGGCTTAAAAATAGTCATCAAGATTTGTCAAAGCGAAACAGGGCAAGTGCAGCAGGCGGGCTGCGAGTTGCTCCGACAAAGGCTAAGTTCGATCGCCCATGAAAAACTACAAGCCTTTGTACTTGTAAGTTCAGATTCAGAATCCCAGAAACAAAACACTCGAAAAATCTTAGATCCCTCACCCGGGGAAGTCCCAGAAAAAAGATTAGAAAAAAATCACGATCGACAGTTGTCAGAAGCACAGCTAATATTTGAGACAAATATGCAGCAGATGCAACCAAATTTGTTGCTGTTAGAAGCATTAGTAGCCTCTGTAAATCGTGAAGAATTTACTAACGAACTGATGAATCTTTGGGAACTATTACTCTCAGAAATTCAGGAACCTCTCAAAGCACTGCGTCAGGCTGTTGGCAGCGCCATTTCAGCCCAACTGCGCATTCAGTGGCAGTACAATCAAGCAGAATCTCAAGCCAATCAGTGGCAGCAGCGAGCTTTGCTAGCTCTTCAGAAAGAGGATGAAAGTTCAATTCGCCTTGCCTTAATTCACAAGCAGATTCAATTTGATAAGGCGGCAGAATTAAAAGTTGACTTAGACGACCAAACTGTGCGAGTAGAAACTCTCAATCGCAACTTGCTAGCTTGGGAAAGTAAGATTACTGAAGCTAATTCTAAGAAAGAGATACTAAAGATGCAGCTTCATTTTGCGAAGGTACAGGAGCAAATTAACTGCACTTTCAGTCAAATAAATAATATATTTTTTAGTCCTTAGTTTTGGGATAAGTTGTTGCGCATTTAAATTGGAAATTCTGGACGCTGCTCAGAGCAACGTACCACAAGAGTTTTATTAATTTTTGACACACAATTTAAATGTAGAACAGCTTACCGAAATCAGGACACTCAAGATGCCATTTCTTGCGCGATTAATCTGGCGCGCCAGAAACGACATCTTGAGTGTCCTCCCTGATCATTCCGATGCAACCGGAAACGATATTAATAGTCAAACAATACCAAAGCAGTCCCATACGCAAAAACCGGGTTTTTTTACCGACACAGTTTGCTAGATTCGCAGCCTGGGTAAAAAAACCCGGAACGTTTTGGTTTGCGTGCGTCCAAGGCTAAGTAATACTTGTTGACGATGTTAACGGCCGTCTTTGTCAATGTCCCCAGGAACAGCGCGTTCCACCCGATTCCAAGCGTCGCGGGTGGCGTGCTTAGCTTTGTCCCAAGTTACATTAGATGTGCCGCGATTTGTTTCGTAGTCGCGTTGCAAATCGTCTTCGAGCTCGTTGAAGCTCTTACCAGTACCGTTGTAGCGGCTGTATCCCTCATAACCTGTGCGGTATGCAGGCTGATAGTCGTCGTAAGTCGTACCCGTTTCAGCGTAAGAGCTTGAGTTATAGTTGTTGCGCCAGTAAGCATCTTCTACCGTAGGGTCGATCGCCTCGCCCACACCTTTGCCCGCCAAACCACCGCTAAACGCGCCCACAACAGCTCCCACAACAGCTCCTACAGGCCCGCCGATCGCACCGCCGATCGCAGCACCCGCAGCACCTGCACTCGCTGCACCGATACCCGTTGCTACTGGATGGGCTCCGGTTTCCCCCGAAAGTGGGTCGAGGTTAGCATCAGGTGCCTTTACCGTCTTTTTGTCATCGCTCATGATATTTTTTTCCTTTTATCTAACTGTAACTATGATTTAATTTACCTTTTAAATTCCTATTTATTCATCTTCCTTAAGGATGAATCTGCTAGCTTAAGCTGAATGCAAAAAGTGGTTGGACACGCTGCCGTAATCGAGTAAGGTGAGCAATGTGCACCTACATAAATAGGTTCAATTGAGTCCTGAGCTATGTTCAATTGTCTACTCACCGAAGAGCCGTATTTACCAGCAAGTGGAGTTGGATAACAATTTATTGACTTATATCAATTCCGGTAGCATCGGAATTATTAGCGGCCAAAATGAGGAGACGGCAGTGCCGTATCCCTACAATATTATTTTGGGTAGGGACTAAGGCCAAGCCATCTCCTCTATATCATAAGGAGTGTAACCGGAATTGATATTACTCGTTGCCCGTGACCTTTTGGATCAACTCTTCAGCTTTTTGAACTATGCCTTCTTCCGGGTGTTCTCCCTTGTACTCCTTTAAGCTTTCGTCGTAAACCTGCTCGACCTTTGCGGGATTTTGAGCTGTTTTGAGTATATCTTCATAAGCTGCTTGGGGATTGAGATCCTCGAAACTTTCGGCGGGGTCAGTAATTTTAGCTTCCTTTTGAGTCTGATTGCTATATTGACCTGCTGCGTAAACAGGCTGATTGGGTGCTAAAGCTAAAGCTGCTAAACTAATTAAAGTTAGCATACAGCCCAGCAAAATATAGCGACCTAATGTTTTTCCCACAGCTTGTAAAACCAGTTTCATGTCAGTTTTTCCTCGTATCTTAAGCAAGATTTATTGTGCTAAGCTGTCGCACATTTAAATTGTATATTTAGGGCGAGTTCTCCCGCCCATCCTACTCATTCTTTGATTTTTTGTTTGATTTTTTTGATATGCAATTTAAATGCCTAACAGCTTACACATTATATTAAGACCTTCATGGTTATGTAGACTTCTACCTGAAGATAGATTAACGGCTTCAAAGTCGATCGATGTTGAAGCTGCGGCTCTGCATCGATCGTTCAAATAGCTCAGTAGATAGAGCCTGTTCTACCGACCAAACGCCGGGTTTTGTCAGTTTGCCTTCTAAGATTAATTGAGCAATGCTGCCAGTACCGATGCCCGTAGCTGCCGCAGCATTTGGGTGTATGGCGATCGAGCAAACTTGAGCGGGTTTGCCATTTTTGATGCCGCTTACTTGCGATCGCACGGCCACGCCCACACCGCTAAAATTATTGCTAACAGCGGTCATCCCGTAACTAACATAAGACAAAAACTCAATCACCGAGGGATTTTTCAGCCAGCTATCCGGCCAGTATTTTGCAACAAACCAGGTAAGGTGATTGTAAAGGTCGGGAAAAGTGCCGAATTTAGTAATAACTGTTTTCACGGGGAAAGTTTCGGGCAAAGTAATTGCTTCCGGCATATCGAACCAGTAAACGCCTGTTTGGCCGTAGGGTGCGGGAAATTCTATCGTTTCGCGATTGCTGTAGGGTTGTACCTGCTGTAGTTTGCCATCAATCCAAGCATCAAAAGGCATTTGCAAACCCAAAAAAGTAGTGCGCATCACCGTAACACCAGCACCGCCAGAACCTCCGACAACATAACTCAAATGGATGTGTTCTGCTGTATCTAATTGCTCGACATCTCGGCGCACCATACTATTAGAAATTCCAGGGAAAATTCCCGTATTGATAATCGCAGTAATTCCAGCATTTTTAGCTGTTTCGCGCAATTCTAAAGCTTTGCGAGTAAAACTGCGGTTGTCACTAACATCAAGATAATTAACACCTGATTCGATGCAAGTTTTCAAAACGCCAGCGTCTCGGTAGTGAAAAGGCCCGGCACAGTGCACGACGAGGTTAGAGGATGAAACAGCTTGGTGCAAAGCTGCGGTGTCTGCTAAGTCTAAAGCTAGATAGTGCGATCGATCCGGCGGAAATCCAAGCGAGAGAGAGCCTTCAGGATCGCGGCCGGTAATAGTAATTTCTGCATCGGTATGAGTAACAAGGTCTTGGGCAACGCTGCTGCCAATTCGTCCTCGCCCGCCGATAATTAAAACTCGGTTTGCCATCGCTCAAAAAAGGGTAACGCTAATATTAGTTTCTCTATTTTGAGGCATAATTTCCATCTGCACAAAGGATGAATTTGTCAGAAATTAGGAGAATGTGGCGATATTGCGGGTATCTGCCGGCGAATCGGAGCCAAGCAACTCTCTCAAACAACCATGTCTTACAGTGAATTTACCAGTATTGTTAAAGTCAAACAAGCCTTTGGTTTGACAGCGGTTGAGTGCGATTTTTACCCTCCGCAGATGCGATCGCCCTTCGTTTTCCCTTGATGCGTCATCATGCTGAAGAAATTATGTCGCAATAATTATTCTGGAAAATCACTAACTTTATCAGCTCGGAGGAATAATATATTTCCAAGAGGTAACTCTCACTTTTTCTAGCCCTATGCTTTTAGCAATTTCCAAAACTCGATCGTAATCTTTTGCTTCCACGTAGCTTTTAGCCAGATGCTCCAATGCGACATATTTGATTGATTCATCAGTTGCAGAGCGAGCAAATTTGATAATTTTGTCTGAATTATTTTCGGTATTTGCATATTGATAAATAATCGACCTTAACAACGCTCTTTGGTCAAATTCGTTCTCTAAGGTTTTAGTAATTTCTATAATTCGATCCCATTCTAATTCTTGGGCTACCATCAATTCCGCGATTACCGCTAATGGATCGTTACCGGCAGAAATAGAAGCTGGAGCCATTTTAATAATCCACTCAAATTGTCCTAGTTCAGCATAGCGGTAAGCAATTGCCCACAACGCTTCGTCTTTGTGATATTCGTTCTCTAAATTTTCTGCAAATTCAAGTGCTTTGTCAAATTGCCCCGCTTTAGCATAACCGTAAGCTATATCGCTCACTGCCTCCCATTTCCAATCATCCTCATCATCATCTGGGTCTTTTATTATTTCTGCAATTTGCTTAGCCCATTCAAAATCCCCACCATCTACATAATTTTTTACGACTACACTCAATACCTCGTTTTTGCGATCGTTATGTATTTTTTCAACTATTTGAAGCGCGCGATCGGATTGTCCGGCTTTGGCATATTCGTAAGCGATATCAGCCAAAAATAAATCTTTGCCTTCATTGTCTGCGATCGCTTGAGCAATCTGCATGGCTTTTTCGAGTTGTCCTGCTTTTAGATATTCTCGTGCCTGAAGGATTGACATGATAGCTTCAATTTTTAGAGCTAATGCAATATAAGGTAGCGATCGCTTTTATTCGCTAGAGTCGGGCAAGTCAGAAGGTCTTAGCTGCCTCGCTGAATGGAAAACCGTTAAAATGCTTACTTCATCACTGTTTAACAAATATACAATGCGGTAACTGCCAAAGATGATCTCTCTAAGATTTTCTTCACCGAACTCCGGGACTGGACGCCCAGATCGCGGAAAAGCCTCTAAACGCTGTACTGCCCCAAATATCCGATCCACAAATACCTCAGCGAAATTGGGCGCATCTCGCGCAATAAAATCACCGATCGCTTCAAGATCGGCTAGCGCCTGAGAAGTCCACCTTATTTGTGCCATGTCTTGATCTGCTTTTTAGCTTGTTCGTGGGACATAGTATCACCAGCCTCGACTTGCTTCAAGCCAATGTCAATCTTGTAGAGAAAGTAAAGGCGCTCCATCACGTCTGAAAAAGTAACGTCTTGTGGCATTTCCTCGATCGCCTTTAGGACTTTATGTTTGACGGTACTATTTGTCATAACAGGCGTTCTCCTATTGAATCATCTACAAAATATAGCACAAGAAGAGATTGGAGTTGGGCGATCGCCAAAATCAAGGCTAGAGCAAAAACCGCAGATTTCATAAATAAACGCAGATATGATTCATCTGCGTTTATTTGCGTTTATCTGCGGTTAAATATCTTACTTCTCATTCCCTCTAAATACCGACTTAGCCGTCGATTTCAGAGAACTCGCCGCATCCGCCAAGATTTGCGCGATCGGCTGCTGCGAGTGCATGAAGACGCGAGCCGTATTGCGTCCCGGCATCCCCGAAATCGAGCCGCCAGGGTGCGTTCCTGCCCCGGTGAGATACAAACCGTCGATCGGCGTTTTGTAATTCGCTAACTCCGGTAAAGGACGGAAAAATATCATCTGATCCAGCGTCATGTCAACGTGGTAATAATTCCCCTTCAGCGCCCCCAAACGCTCTCCCAATTCGGCCGGACTTTCCACCCGGCGGCCGATAATTGAATTCTTGATATTTGGTGCGTATTCTGCTAATTTATCAATGCAGCGATCGGCAACTTTGTTTTTCAGCTCGTCCGTCCAACCCGTACCGTGCTGGCCGGTTCCCTCAGCATTTTCGATTTGGTAAGGAGCAAAAAATTCAATCCAAGCCGTATGGTGTCCGGGAGGAGCCATTGACGGGTCTCTTACCGTGGGAAACACGACATACATCGACGGATCGGAATCGGGGATTTTGCCGATCGCAGGCTGAGTATGAGCAATTTCCACGTGTTTCACCGAGTCAGCAATTAAAACAGAACCCATTAAATATTCATCGCGATGGTTCCAGCGATCGAACTTAGGTACTTCGTTGAGAGCTAAATCAATTTTCAGAATTGTCTCGTTGTTATTAACAATTTTGCGATCCAATCTTTCCCGCAAATTCGGATCGGCACTGTCAACATCACTCTCATCCATTAAATGCAGAAACAAACGCTTCGCATCAATATTAGAAATGACGCCTTTGGTAGCTCGATATTCTGTGCCGCCTGCAACTCGAACACCGACAGCGCGGCCGCTATCAACTAATATTTTCTCAACGTGCTGGTCGGTAAGTATAACACCCGCATAGGTTTTCACTAAATTGACCAGCGCTTGCACCAATGCACCAGTTCCCCCGCGAGGTCTCGCCATGCCGGGATTGTGGCGCATGGCCATCATAATTGCACCGATCGCAATCGTTTTTTGCGAAGGAGGCGCGCCCAATTCTGAAGCGAGTCTCGCTAAGGGTGCTTTCAGAAATTCCTCATCAAACCACTCGTTGAGAATGTCCTCAGCGCTGGTAATCATCGTGCGAATAAAGTCCAGCGTTTTGTCGGGGGAACCGATGACTGAAAATAAGTCTTTGAGTTTGGCAATATCGTAGTTGCCGGCAATATCTACAATAGATTTTGGCGGCGCGTTGAACATCGGAATCATTGCACCTAAAGCGCGCTGCCAAAAGTCTGTATATTCGGCATATTTTTTCGCGTCGCGCTCGTTGTAGCGGGCAATTTCTGCACAAGTTTTTTCGACTGAAGTGTGTGCTAAGAAATATTTACCGTCTGGATGCGGACAAAAAACGACTGGATCGCAGTAAAGATATTCTAAACCGTATTTTTCCAGTTCTAATTCTTCTACGACCGGCCCTAGATGGATAAATTCGTGGTCGATCGCGCACAAGTTGAATTTAAAATCTGGTAATTCAGGAATCGCAGCTTCGGTAGTCGCCGCGCCGCCGGGAACCGAACGTTTTTCTAACAAAAGAACGGTGTATCCGGCTTTGAGGAGATAAGACGCACAGACAAGCCCGTTGTGACCTGCTCCTATGATAATCACGTCATACGTTTGCATAGATGAAGCTCTGGGATAGGATGTTTTGCTCATTTTACAAATGTTAACAACTTTGCGGGATCTATCAATAGAAATAGATTCATCTGAAGAGATTAGTTTGAGCATCTTGCAAAAAATGGAGTTCTTACCAAGTGCTGTGCGCTCGCCTTTATTTCTTCTTGAATTTACCGAGCGATCGCTCTTTTGAACTCGCGATAGTAGTCTATCACATTTATCCGATTTTATCCGCGTTCATCTGCGGTTATAAAAAATTTTAAGCATTTAAAACAGCCGCTTTCATGGAGAAGATCGCCAAGAGATGTAGGAGGGGGTTTTACCAGCCATCTTTGAGGTAATTGAAAAAAAAAGATAAACCCGCCCTCCAGGATCTGTTGTATGGGAACGATGTAATTATAAAGTCGCAATTACCAGTTACCAATTACCAATTACTGCCAATTACCAATTACAAATTACTGCCAATTACTCATTGCTTGAGTTCCTGGAGCGCTGCTTCAGCTTTTTGTGCACCATCATTGTTGCCTTGCTGGCGGTAAGTGTCGAGGGCTTGTTGAAAAGCTTGCATTGCTTCGGATTTGCGGTCGCGTGCTTTGAATGCTTTACCCATATTGTAATAAGCTTCTGCCCGGTCTGGATCGAGTTGAATCACTCGCCTAAAAGTGATAATCGCTCCTAAAAAATCTTGTTTTTCTAGTTGGATTTCTCCGATCGCGGAATGTGCTGCTACCAAATTCGGTCGCACCGCAATCGCCCGCTGATAAGCTACAATTGCTCCGTCGAAGTCGTTTTGACCTTTGAGAATTTCGCCAATTTCTAGCTGCACTTCTGGATTCCGAGGCTCTAGTTTAGCAGCTTCTTCAAAAGCTGCTATCCCTTCGGAAGTATTGCCACTGCGGAGCAAAGCAGTACCTAATTTTAACTGGACGCCGGCTTGTTTGGGAGCGAGTTTGGCCGCTTGTTCGAGCACGGTGACTGCACTGGTAAAGTTTCCTTGCTGGATTAATACTAAACCCATTGAAGAATAAGCTTGCCAACTTTTTGGATCGAGGGCGATCGCCTCTTGGTATGCTTTAAATGCACCGATGTAATCTTTTTGCTGAAAAAGTACCACTCCCAGACCGATGCGGGCGTTGACATTTTTGCGGTCGAGCACAGCGGCGCGGCGGTAAGCTGCTGCTGCTGCTGGATAGTTTTGCAAATTCGCCATCGCATATCCCAATGCGTATTGAAAGTCAGCATTTTTCGGTTCCAGACCGATCGCCTGCTGGTAAAATTCTACAGAGGCTTGATAGTTGCCTTGACGCGCTTGTAAATAGGCAATACCGGAAAAAATGCGCGGGTTTTCGGCATCTAAACGCGCTGCTTGCTGATAAACGTCGATCGCCTTACCGTAGTCTCCTAAATCTACCAACTCGCGTCCTTGCCGCAGCAGAGCATCTAAATTTGAATCACTTTTAGGCTTAGCTTGAACTGATATTTCTGCTGAGAGTGCCGGAAGTGGCATAGTGACAGCGAATCCCGCTATCAACAACGTACTAAATACCAAGAGACTTTGTTTGTGGACGGCCATTTGTTTCAAAGAGTGTGTGGAATAAAAGAGCGAACTGCTCACAGCTTGCCAAACTGACAGCTTAGGGTTTGCCTGGAATTTTTAAGGGGCGAGATGTAGTAAACCTACAGAACAAGACCAACTCAAAATATTCGCGATCGAGGCCAACTGATGATTGTAACAACAACTGATATCATTCAAGGAGCAGAAATTCAATCTTACTTAGGAATTGTAACTGCTGAGGTGGTCTACGGAACCAACGCCCTGCGAGATTTCTTCGCCGGGATTCGCGACATCATCGACGGGCGCACCGCTAGTTATGAGGAAGTGTTTCTCAAAGGACAGCGAGATGCCCTCGCAGAACTGGAAAAACGGGCCGGGCGCCTGGGTGCCAATGCCGTAATTGGGGTGGAAGTTGACACCGGCACGATTAATGTAGACACTTCGGGGGCTTTGCTCCTGATTACTGCGGTGGGAACGGCTGTAAGATTGCGCTAAGCTGTCTTTCCTGTATACGTCCGCGAACTTTTCTAACTGGATAAAATACTTATTGCCCGATCGGCCATCAGTCATCAGTCATTAGCTAATAGCTTCTGGCTGACGGCTGATGACTTTTTTATTTCCTTCCTCAGACGTAGATGCTGGTTATTTCCCCAGGCAGATATATTTTTTATCAATCTCAGCCACGATTAATACTCAAGGGAAAGATTGTTAAAAATTAAAGCAACTCTCAGAGGAAAAACAAACATATGTCATACGTAAATAGACCAGCCGATAACGTTGTTGCCGAACCCGTAGTGGTGAATTCAGTGATGGAATACCACGATCGAGTGCGGTGGGGCCCGATATTTTCAGGTTTGGTAATTGCGATCGCCACCCAACTAGCTTTAAGTGCATTGGGCGCTGCGATCGGCTTGAGCAACATTGCTAACTCAGGAGCACCGCGCACTATCGCCGGCAGCGTGGGTACCGGCGTCGGAATTTGGTCAATTATCAGTTTGTTAATTAGCTTGGGCGTTGGCGGTTGGGTAACTGCTCGGGCTTGCGGCCCGATGAACCGCAGCACGGCACTTTTGAACGGAGCAATTTTGTGGGCAACAACCTTAACAATTGGCTCTTGGCTGTTAGCAAACGGCGTGGCCGGTACTTTTGGCATAGTAGCTGCGAATGCCGGAGAAGCACTTAATCAAGCGCAGCAAAGCGGGGTAAATCTGCCGAACCAAGCGCCTAACGTATCTGCTCAGGATACTCGCAATATTGCTGAAAATGCCGCCAAAGCAGGTTGGTCATTTTTGTTAGGCTCGCTATTGGGTTTGGTTGCTTCGATGGCAGGAGCATCTGCCGGTGCGCGCACTCCCCGGAGTTACTCGTAAAAGTTTGGTCAAACAATCAAACTTCATGTTCATGAAAGCACTTTTTCAAGGTGCTTTTTTATTTGTCCAGGTTCGTAGTGAGGACTTTAGTCCTTCTTCCTGCGGACTAAAGTCCGCACTACAAACCTGACTTCAGTCCTGCAGGTTTGTAGTGAGGACTTTAGTCCTTCTTCCTGCGGACTAAAGTCCGCACTACAAACCTGACTTCAGTCCTGCAGGTTCGTAGTGAGGACTTTAGTCCTTCTTCCTGCGGACTAAAGTCCGCACTACAAACCTGACTTCAGTCCTGCAGGTTCGTAGTGAGGACTTTAGTCCTTCTTCCTGCGGACTAAAGTCCGCACTACAAACCTGACTTCAGTCCTGCAGGTTCGTAGTGAGGACTTTAGTCCTTCTTCCTGCGGACTAAAGTCCGCACTACAAACCTGACTTCAGTCCTTCTTCCTGCGGACTAAAGTCCGCACTACAAACCTGATGAATTTAAATCCGCAACAGATTACTCCGCGCGCACCCTACAAATTAAGCTGTGAAGTATTTGGCTGCTGGGTGATAGGTGATGATTGCGGTGGTTGATTGTTCGGGATAAAGTTGTTCGCTTTCATCCATGTACAGGTTTATCCGATCGCACTTCAACAACTCTAACTGCTTGTACTGATCCGCCATATTCGGACAAGCCGGATAGCCAAAACTATAGCGCGAACCGCGATATCTCTGTGCCAGCATATCCCGAATATTGTCCGGTTCCTCGCTACCAAAGCCCAATTCCCGGCGAATCCGCGCGTGAGTCCATTCTGCTACTGCTTCCGCTGTCTGTACCGCCAATCCGTGGAAGTAGAGATAATCGGTATATTGATTGTTAGCAAATAGCTTTTGCGCGTACTCCGTCGCAACTTCTCCCACTGTCGCTACTTGCATCGGAAATACATCGATTTTACCCGATTCTTTCGGTGCGAAAAAATCGGCAATGCACATTCTGCGTGCTGATTTTTGTCTCGGAAATGTCCAGGTTGCAGCCACAGGCAAGATGCCTGTGCCACTCTCTTTTGCATCCATAATTTCGGGGTCATATAAATGCAAAGAATTACCTTCAGATTGACAGGGAAAATACCCGTAAATTGCTTGCGGATGCAGTAACTTTTCAGTGATAATTTTGTGTTTCCATTCTTCCAAGATCGGATAAACTTTCTCAGCTAAGAAAGCGTCGTATTCTTCCCGCGATTGGTCTTTTGGTTTGCGGAATTGCCACTGTCCAGCAACTAAGGCTTGCAAATCTAAGTGCCATAAAAGTTCTTCAAAGGGGATTTCTTCTGGCGACAATAGTTTTGTGCCCCAGAAAGGAGGAATCGGTCGATCGATATCTATATCAACTGCTTCCGAACGCCTGGTATCTATCACAGTAGGAATTTCTAGTTTGGCTGCTTTCTTCGCATCCTCAACAGCGATTTCTTCGGCAGTCTTAACTTCTTTAACTACTCCATTATCTTGCCCTACTTCATCCAAGAATCCTTGCAAATCTTCCCAGTTACCAGCAGATTTGGCTGGCATGAGTTTCTCCATAAAGTGCAAGTCTGAAAACGCATCTTTGCCGTAAACAACTTTACCTTTATAAGTATTTTGGCAATCTTCATGCACAAACTTGGGAGTCAAAGCTGCACCACCCAAAATTACGGGAACCGTGATTCCTTTCTGGTTGAATGCTTCCAGATTTTCTTTCATAAATGCGGTAGATTTTACCAGCAATCCGCTCATTGCAATACAGTCAGCTTTGTGCTTTTCGTAGGCTTCGATGATGTTGTCAACCGACTGTTTGATTCCCAAGTTAATCACTCGGTAGCCGTTGTTTGATAGGATAATATCAACCAAGTTTTTGCCGATATCGTGAACGTCGCCTTTAACAGTCGCGATCAGGAATGTGCCTTTGGCATTATCCCCGGATTCTGACTTTTCCATGTACGGTTCTAAATAGGCAACGGCCGCTTTCATGGTTTCTGCTGACTGCAATACAAACGGTAGCTGCATTTGTCCCGAACCGAACAATTCTCCTACTACTTTCATCCCGTCTAGCAAGAAGGTATTGATGATTTGCAGCGGCGGATAGGTTTCTAAGGCTTTGGCGAGTTGGATGTCGAGCCCAATTCGTTCGCCGTCGATGATGTGCTGCTTGAGACGTTGTTCTACGGGGAGGTTTGCGTCTTCTGTCCGATCGCGCTTGGTAGTTTTGCCAGCAAACACCGTTGTTAGGTCGCCCAAGGGGTCGTAAACGCAAATTTCGCCGTCGAACTCTCTCTCGTCGTAAATCAGTTTACGGCAGATTTCCTGGTGTTTGGGGTCGATTTTGGCGATCGGCAAAATCTTGTTAGCGCTGATAATAGCCGCATCCATCCCCGCCTGCATCGCTTCGTGCAAAAACATGGAATTCAAAACTTGCCGCGCCGCCGGATTCAAGCCGAAGGAAATATTAGAAACTCCCAAAATTACGTGACAACCGGGCAATTCTTGGCGAATGCGGCGGATTGATTCGATGGTAGCTTTGCCGTTTTTTCGGTCTTCTTCAATCCCGGTGGAAATGGGCAAAGCTAAGGGGTCAAAAAAGATTTCCTCGGCACCAATTCCGTAGGCGACGGCGGCGTTATAGGCGCGTTGGGCGATCGCAAATTTTTGGTCAGCAGTTC
>PVWI01000483.1 GCA_003003725.1 filamentous cyanobacterium Phorm 6
GTCCCCTTATTTTTTAGCAGTTGCTCAATACCGTTCTCAACAAAGAAAATCTGAATCTTTAAATCAAAAATCTCCGACTTGGGTGCACGCTGCTGCTGAATCTACTGGTTTACCTGCGGCTGCTTTTGATTTGGTTTCTATTTGTCTGGTTTGTCACGAATTGCCACAGAAAGCTGCGAAGGAAATATTTCGGGAAGCGAGGCGTTTGCTGCGTGTTGGCGGACATTTGACAATTATGGATATGAATCCTCAGTCGGAAGTTTATGCTAAAATGCCTCCTTATATTTTGACTTTGCTCAAGAGTACGGAGCCTTATTTGGATCAGTATTTTGGGTTGGATATTGAGCAGGCTTTGGTTGATTCTGGTTTTGCGATGCCGACAATCACTTGCAATACAGTCCGACACCGGACTATTGTTGCTGAAGCAGTAAATAGTTAAGGTTGATGTTGGAAAATCTTGGTAGTTGATGACATTTTTCAAGTGTCATCAACTACCTCATCTTCAAGCACATCTGAAATGACCTTGCCCGGATGTAGTGGTCTTACTTTCCTCCTTTGAATAATGTCTTGTATGTCTTTCTTGAAATTTTCCTTATGCTTGAAGTTAAATTATTTGATTAAATTTTATGGTTTAATGATAACCTTCAAAGTCTATGCGGTACACTTAACAAAGTTAGACAGCAGTCTGAGCTAGAACATTTTGATAAAACCCGAAATTAAGCACACATGATGAACCCGACAGCCCCTCCTCAAAACGCGATCGATTGTTTACAGGTGATCTTGGATGCCACTGCATCGAAAAATTACGAGCTTTTTACAACAGTGGGCGATGCTGCCTACAAAGCTGGCATTACACAAGAAATGTTTGACGATGTTAGCGAACACCTCGGTTCACGCCTGCAAAACGGATATTCAATTACTTATTTTGGCGATCTCAAACAAGGTGACGATTCGATTTATTTGTGGAAGCTGAGTTTTGCAGATGGTGGAGATGAATTTGTGGCACGTATGGCTATGAATGCAGATAAAGTTGCTGGGATTTTTATCGTTTGATGTTAGATAAATTCCGGTTGTACCGGAATGATAGAGGAGACGGCAGTGCCGTGTCCCTACGCCAGATTAATTGTAGGGAAACGGCACTGCCGTTTCCTCTATATCATGTCTGAGTGCAACCGGAATTGATATCAGTCCTCATCGTTTTATGCGGACTGAAGTTCTCACTACGAACCTGTTTTATGCGGACTGAAGTCCGAACGATCGAACTTATTTAATTGTGGTTGTTTCAGGGTACTTGATATTAGGCGATCGATCGCCCAAAACGGTTAATCGAAACCGATCTGGCGGTACAAACGTGATTCCCCGGCGGGTTGGACGAATTGCCCGATCGAGATTCGAGACAAATTCACGGTTTGTCAACACTGTTGCTAACACTAGCTTCATCTCAAACATCGATAACGCCATCCCGATGCAGCTTCGACTCCCGCCTCCAAATGGTAAAAATTCTGAGGCGGAAAATTTGCGATCTAAAAAGCGATCGGGGTTGAATTGAGTCGGATTTTCGTAGGTTTCAGCGCGGCGGTGCGCTAAATACACGCAGGGGATTAAAATCGTTCCCGGTTGGTAGGTATAGCCTTCGAGTTCGATCGTCCGTTTTACCTTGCGCGGCTGCGAAATTAGGGCGATTGGATAAATCCGTAGCGCTTCCTTACAGACTGCTGTTAAATATGGCGATTGCGAAAGTGCGATCGGATCGGGATTTTCGCCTAATTCATCCAATTCCTGGCGCAATTTAGTGAGACATTCGGGAACCTGATGCAGCCAGTAAAATGCCCAAGTTAATGCCGATCCAGTGGTTTCATGTCCCAACAACAACAGTGTCATTAACTGATCGCGTAATTCTCGATCGCCGATTGACTCGCCCATGTCGTCGCGGGCCATCATCAACACCGACAAAATATCCGTGCGAGACGAGTCGAGGGAATGCGATCGCCGATCGGCAATTTCGGCATAAATCAACGAGTCAATCTGCGCCATTTGCTGCAAAAACTGCCCCCACGGACTCCAATTACCCAAATTTTGCTGCAACGGACTAAAGAAAAATTGAATTGAGTACAGCTCAGAGGTAATTGCTTCTAAAAGTTTGCTAAGTAAGTTTTTGAGCTGTTCGTAGCGCTCTCCCGGCACCAATCCGAAGACAACTTGCAGGATTACTTGCAGCGAAATTTCTGACATTTCTTGGCGGACTGCGATCGCATCTGAGGCTTTCCAATTCAGTGTTTGTTTTCGCGTCAAATCAACAATCAAATGCCCTTGACTGTGCAATTGTTCCCGATGCAGTGCAGGCATTAATAGCTGTCGCTGTCGCAGATGTCGCGGCCCTTCGTTCATAATTAGTGACTCGTTTCCCACCAGCGGGCGAAATACGTTGGTCACTTTGCCAAATTCAAAGGCATCGGAAGCGGTCGTAAACACTGCCTGAATGGCTTCTGGATTGCCCAGAAACACCACGGGGGGCGAAGCGGGCCCCAACACGCGGGCGGTGAATGTATCGCCGTATTTGGCAGAGTTGCGATCGAAAAAGGCGATCGGATCGGCTACCAGCGACAGCGTTTGGAACAGGGCGGGAGAACGAGATCCGGTGGGCAGTGTCATTGCAAAAATTGGCGGTACACAATATTTCTAGTGTAAGTAGGTGATTGCGAAAAAACAATAGTAAGTAATTAGACAGAATTAATTACACAAATACATAGTAGAATGATATGACAGGCAAAATCATGAGTTAATTACAAT
>PVWI01000138.1:0-10310 GCA_003003725.1 filamentous cyanobacterium Phorm 6
AGACAACCCCGAAGAAAGACCGGCCCGGAGCCGCAACCGTCGCCCCCCCGCTTCGGAAAACCCGAATTCCGATACACCGCCGAGAACCAAAAAAACCCGTCCTGCGGAAGCATCGAGGTCTCGCCCCAGCAACGGCGATGTGGAAGCACCGCCGTCAGATTACGTGGAGTACCGACCAGTGGAATACCCGGAAGACCAACCGGATAATTCTCCCAGTTTCGACGACAAATAGGCAAATATAAGTAGGTGGGTGAAACTCAACATTTCTCCCACCAGCAAGGCAAAATATTAAGTTGCGTTTATTGATGCCCATCTACTTATAGCCTTTCTCAACAAGTTGAGATTTTAGATTGGGGGATTGAAGGATTGAGGGATTGAAGGATTGGGGGAGCGATCGGTCGATACCTCATTTTTGTGAGAACTGCTAGATTTTAATTATAATATTTAAATAAGAAATCTAATTTTGAAGTCAGCTCAATGAAGTAAAATAAAGATAAAAACTCATAAAAAACTCTATTTAAATATTGAATAATATTCCTAAATAATAATTTTTATAGGTTCGTAGTGAGGACTTTAGTCCGCATTTAAGAAGGACTAAAGTCCTCACTACGAACCAGTTCGATCGCACAAAATACAACTTGTGGAACCAACCAAAAATATAAAGGTCTCAAATATCAAATCTCAAACATCGAATCAGCAATATGGCAATACTACAAATAGGAGATCCCGCGCCTTGGTTTTCCATGCCTGCCTCCAATAACCCCTTATTTCATTTCTCAACGGTTGGCGGCCGGCGAACTGTGCTATTTTTCTTTGCCAGCGCAGCTTTCGCAGAAATTCAAGTTATCCTCAAAAGCTTTGAAGAACTTTCAGCAGAATTCCAAAGCTTGCAAGTACCGCTGTTCGGAGTTAGCGTTGATGCAGCAGACAAAGAACAAAACAGACGGACAACAATTGCTCCGTCATTCATCTTTTTCTGGGATTTAGACAAAAAACTCAGCCAACAGTACGGCGTTTGCCGAGATATCGAAGAAAATGGAGTAGCCGGAGTTCACTATTCACCCCAAACTTTTGTTCTCAACGAAAACCTTCAAGTAATTAACATTGTCCCGATGGGATACCCCCACCAACACGCGCTGCAAGTATTGGATTTTCTCAAAACTTTGCCCCCCTTAGAGGCAGCCCGACAGGCGACTCGGCACGCCCCCGTCTTGGTAATTCCTAACGTTTTGGACAAAGCTTCTTGTGGCGCTTTGATCGATTTGTACAAAACTCACGGCGGCAGTCCCTCCGGCTTTATGAGGCAAATAGACGGGAAAACTGTTGGCATTCATGACGATAATTTTAAGAAACGCCGGGATTTCTATATTGAAGACCCCGAATTGCAGCAGCGATTGAGTGCGATTATTTTGCGCCGGGTGCAGCCGGAAGTTGAAAAAGCTTTCCAGTTTACAATTACTAGGTTTGAACGGTATTTGGTGGGCTGTTACGATGCTGAGAGCGGCGGTTATTTCCGGCCGCACCGCGACAATACGAGCAAAGGTACTATGCACCGCCGATTTGCGATGACTCTCAACTTGAATCCGGCGGAGTATACGGGGGGATTTTTGCGGTTTCCTGAGTACGCGCCGCACGGTTATAAAGGGGATTTTGGTACGGCGATTATTTTTTCGTGTTCTGTGCTGCACGAAGCAACACCGGTGATTAGCGGGCAGCGTTTTGCTTTGCTGTCTTTTTTCTATGGCAATGAGGATGCTAAGGTGCGCCAAGCTAATGTTCATTATATCGATCGCCCACTCGATTCTAGAATTGCCGAAACTGCTGGAACGTCGTAGTTTACGAACAAAAAACTGACCCTAAAGGCGATCGACAAATTCCCCAAAACCCAGCCGCAGGTGAAAAATTGAAGCAATCTCAAGCTTCAATTTTTCATTACCCTCGCGCAAGTCCTAAAATAATTAGAGGTGGCAGTTAGCATTTAGCCCGAAAAGCTAACTACTACCTGTTGGCAGTTAAATACTAATTCACGATCATGAATTTCAAACTTTTAAGTTTAGCAGTATCAGGAATTGTCACAATTGGGATTGCAGCCAGCCCTGCTGCGGTTGTTGCGGCGAGCCAGGGGCGGCCGGAGGCTGATTTAAAGGAATTTAACTCGGTGCATTCCCCAGGTGCGATCGCCCAAAATAATGCCGAAGAACAAATCAACATTCGAGTCTACGAAAAAGCCAGTCCGGCGGTTGTTACCGTCGATACAGATAAATCTAACGGTAGTGGCACAATTATCAGCCCCGACGGCATGGTGTTAACGAACGCCCACGTTGTTTCCGCAGGCGGTACCGTGAATATAATTTTGTCAGACGGCAAAAAAGTTGTCGCCGATGTCGTCGGATTCGGCGAAGATGGTCTAGACTTAGCCGTGGTAAAGATTCGCGGTCAAAACAATTTGCCCACAATTCCTTTAGCCCGTCCCGGTTCGATAAAAGTCGGACAACAAGCATTTGCGATCGGCAATCCATTCGGTCAATTTCAAGGTACTTTGACAGTCGGAATCGTCAGCCGCATTGACCCGCAGCGGGGCTTAATTCAAACCGACGCAGCCATCAATCCCGGCAATTCAGGGGGCCCGCTGCTCAATAGTTCTGGAGAATTAATCGGCGTCAATACTTCTATTTTTACTCGTGGTCAAGGTGGAGGCAATATCGGTATCGGTTTTGCAATTGCAGTAGACAAAGTGCCTGCTTTCCTGACGGCGGTGCGAGAAGGGCGAGCTCCCCGCGTTGCTCAGAGGCGATCGCCCTTTGGCAACAAATCACCTCAAAAACTAGCGTTAAACGGGCCCGCCCTGAGCGGCCTCCTCACCGAAAAGTCTAGTATTCTGCCCGCAGACAACAGCTTTTTTGACCTTTACTCCTTTGAGGGAAAAGCCGGCCAGCAAATCATAATCGAAATGAAAAGTCAAGAAATTGACCCTTATTTAATTTTGCTCGGCCCCAACCAGCGCGAAATCGCTCAAGATGATGACGGAGCCGGCAGTAAAAATGCCAGAATTACAGTCAGGCTACCAGCAGACGGCACTTATACCTTGCTGGCAAATTCCTACCAAGCTAGGCAGTCAGGGGCTTATACGTTAGAACTGAAAGCGAGTGCTCCTACGCAGCCTTCTCGGGCGATTTTGCAAGAACAAGGCGCTTTAGTCGCAGGCGGCCCGGTATTGCCGTCTGACAAGAGTCTGTATCGCGAGTATACTTTTGAAGGTCGATCGGGTCAGTCTGTAAGCATTTCCTTAGAAAGTACAGATTTCGATGCCTATGTGGCTATATTTGGCCCTAACGGTCGATTGCTGGGAGAAAATGACGATGCGAGCGATTCGACTAAAAATGCGTTTCTAAGTATCACTTTGCCCGCTACGGGTCGCTATCGTGTAGTTGTCAACGCTTATGATGCTTCGGGCCGAGGTCGTTACGCTCTAA
Source organism: filamentous cyanobacterium Phorm 6 (assembly GCA_003003725.1). Taxonomy (GTDB): domain Bacteria; phylum Cyanobacteriota; class Cyanobacteriia; order Cyanobacteriales; family Microcoleaceae; genus Microcoleus. The sequence goes on from PVWI01000138.1 coordinate 3,474, forward strand.
CTATTCGTTGAAAATTGGGAATTGGGAATTGGGAATTGGGAATTGGGAATTGGGAATTGGGAATTGGTCGAATTATTTTTATTCTTCTTGATGACTAATGACTAATGACTAATGACTAATGACTAATGACTAATGACTAATGACTAATGACCAATGACTTCTTCCTTCTTCCTTCTTCGTTACAAATCGAGGTAATTCATGCGTCAAGTTAGTAGATTTTGGGCGATCGCGCCAATTGCTTTGTTAGCTACTTTTTGGGCAAAACCGACTGTCTCCTCACCTGTTTCGGACGCAGTTCGAGTCTCGAATAGTAGAAGTTCAACATTGATTTTGAAATCACCTGCTGTTTTAGCTCAAGAAAGTCCTAAGCCGTCACCATCTCCACAGCAGTCCCCAACTCAGAGTCCAACTCCTGCACCGATTCCTACTACGGGGCCGTCTAAGGTAATCTTGGAACAAAAGGGAGAACTCAGCCCTGCTAAGTCTTCTGTACTGCCCTCAGATAGTAGTTTGTTCGACGAGTATACCTTTGAAGGCACTCAAGGACAAAAAGTGATTGTTACTGTAGAAAGTACCGAGTTTGATACTTATGTCGCTATTTTGAACTCCCAAGGCGAGCTAGTTGGAGAAAATGATGATGCTACACAGCAAAATTCCAATTCTGAGCTTACTGTTACCTTATCTGCGAGCGGTCGCTACCGCGTTATTGTCAACGCTCTTGAGCCGCCTCCCAAAGGTAAAGGCAAGTACAGTTTGACCGTCCGGGAATCAACTGGAAATTAGTTTGAAGGAAACTTCGCCCTGCAGGACACGGCAATGCTGTGTCCTGATCTTTTTAGATAAATTTAACGGAGACCGAGCCAGGCAAAAAAGTTCTCGCGGGTGAAGAATTCTAGCAGCACAAGTGCTACGAATCCCACCATTGCAAATCTTCCATTGGTTTTTTCGGCGTAGGCATTCCAGCCAAAGGCTGGTTCTGGTTTTTTCGCGGAATCTGAGGTTGGCGCTGTTAATGATGGAGGAGTTTTAGAAGTCATGGAAAAGTTGGGATTTGGGAGTTGCTAATTGGAAGTTGGGAATTAAAATTCCGTCTTTAATTTATCAGGTAATTGACAGAAGAGAGTTAATCTTCTGACTTTTCTAAATTTTGTACCGATTCGATCAAATTTCGCACGGTTTCGGTACCTTCAGAAGGCTCAAAAAACAGCGGGAATTTGCCGCGAGCGATCATTCTTAAGCCCAATGGGCCCAGACTCAGCAAACCTTTCACGTCGCGAAAGGAGTTTCCGACTACTTCGATGCCAAATTTGCGCTCGTCTATCCAACCACCTTCTTTGACGAGATTGATTAAGACTTTGCGGTGGCGGATCGATCGACTGGCTTGTTCGTCTTTGCGATCGAGAATCTCCTGTTTAATCTTACCAATTTGATCCATCGGCGCAACTTCCATCGGACAAACCGAGTTGCAGTAGTAACAGCGGGTGCAGCCCCAGACGCCTGCGGTGCCTTCGTTGTATTTTTCCAGCCGATTTTCGGTTTCGCTGTCGCGCCCGTCGGCGATCGTCCGGTAAGCTTTGGCGAGGGCGTGGGGGCCGACAAATTCGGGGTTGACTTCACGGGCGTTGCACTCAGAATAGCACGCGCCGCAGAGGATGCAGTTGCCAGTTTGGTCGAGTTTCGATCGCTCTTCTGGAGTTTGCAGAAATTCGCGTTCTGGAATTGCTCGCGAGGCTGTGCTGATATATGGTTCAACTGCTTCCAGGTTGTCCCAAAAACTGGTCATATCGACGACCAAATCTTTGATTACCGGCATATTTCCCATTGGGGCGACGGTAATTTCTGGGATGGAATCGGCAGACTTTTCTGCTGAGCTGAAATGGGCTATTTTGTCAAGTCTTGCGAGTTCGCTACCGACATTTTCTTTGCAAGCTAAAGCCGATCGACCATTAATTCGCATAGAACAACTACCGCAAATGGTATTGCGACAATTTTTGCGATAGGCTAAAGTGCCGTCTTGTTCCCATTTGATGCTGTTGAGACAGTCGAGGATAGTATTGCTTTCTTCCACGTTTAGGGTGTAAGTGTGAACGCGGGGAGCCTCGTTTTGATTTTGGCGGACTACGTTAAAGCGGACTTGCATATTTTGATTGAGGAATTTAGTGTCTATTTTAAGCGCGATTTTTTGATTCTATCAAAAGCTATTAATTCTTTTAACATCTACCTCAAGTAGTAGATTTAACGGTTTTTTTTATGGTTTGGTAATAGGGAATACTTCGCAAGTCATAAATCATCAATCGCAACTTTTTTCAGCGGATTTTTGATGGGTTAAGGGAAGAGAGAAGTAATCGATCGGCGGAGTTAGCGAGTCGGAGGTACTGTGATGTCTAGCTTGTTTGTTTTAACTTTTATGTTTTCAATGCCGGCTTTTTGTCTGGGTATGGTCAATCCGCAATGGGTGGGAATGGGCGATCGCAAGCTATCTGTCGCTTTTTACGGCGTTTTGATGGCAGTTTCGTTCGTTTTGGTGGGAGTAACAGCACCTAAGCCGCCGCAGCCAGTTGCTTCGGCGCTGCTCGCCTCAACTGAATGGCCAGAATCTATGGTGAGCGAACCTTTGCGCTGAACGTAGCTGCGCGCGCACCTCATTTTTCTGGCCGCGTTACCAAGAATTTTACCAGGACTTAAGCTCGGTTGGGGCGAGAAACCTAGTTTTTCACAAAAATACTTGGTTTTAGTCATTTAGTGCCATTAAAAACCCTGGTTTATCGGGGTCAAAGTGCGATCGCGAACTTTAGGAAAAAATCGCGGCTTTAGTCAAGAGAAATAAACTCAGAAACTGAGTTTCACCAGCGTCGGGTGTCGGGTGTCCTATATACTTTGTCAATCATAGGGATTTGTGAGTTGGCCTGCCGATAGAGAAGGAAGTTAACTTCTCAGTCTTGGACAGAGATTAAGGTCATTATGTTTAATTTTTTCATCTTAACTTTTCTATTATCGATCCCCGCCTTCTTTCTGGGCCTTGTTAATCCGAAATGGGTGGCCGCACCAACCCGCAAGCGATCGAGCGCGATGTACGGCGGGTTGATGGTGGCTTCGTTTGTACTTTTTGGTGTCACCGCACCCAATCCACCTCAGCAAGTTTCGGTGACGCCTCCGGCCCCAACAGATCCAGTAGTATCATCTCAAACCTCTAAGCCGTCAGTGATTTCGGCAGCGCCGACACCCAAGCCGGAGATTGTCAAGACAATATTAGCAACACCGAAACCTGCTGAGGCCCAGACAGCTACACTTGCTTTCGCCGCCGTGCCCGATCGCCAATTGCCATCTTCAGCCAAATCTGTTGAACGAACCGCAGAGATTGCTGTTGATGCACAGCAGCCAAAGGAAGATATCAAGAAAGTGAACTACGAGTCTGCTAAACCCAAGGTGAAAAGTGCTGATTTTCCCAGTTGCGTTAATTCGGATTGCAACTGTTCTGACTTTGCGACTCAAGCCCAAGCGCAGCGAGTGTTAGAGGCATATCCGGGCGATCCGTTTAAGCTCGATCGAGATAAAGACTTGATCGCTTGCGAAACGTTGCGTTAGATTTGCTGTGCCAAAACCTTCGGTTAAGGCTTTGGATTTTTTCGGTGATTGTACTGATTTGAAGAGGGAAATCGATCGGCTAACATTGGGAAATAGTTGAGCTTGCAATGTTGGTGCATCTATGACTTACAGCCTCAGAATTGTCGATTTGCCTCCCGGTGAACGTCCACGGGAACGACTGATGGCGGGTGGCCCGAAAAGTTTGGCGACGGCGGAATTGATTGCGATTTTGCTCGGTACTGGTCAGGGCCCAGGTAAACTTTCGGCCGTCGGGCTGGGACAGTATATTTTAAATCAGTTGAGCCAGCATTCCCGTGACCCTCTGGCTGTGCTGCGTAGTATTAGCGTGCAGGAGTTGACGCAGATTCACGGGATTGGGCCTGCTAAGGCTACTTCGATTTTGGCTGCGGTGGAGTTGGGGAAGCGGGTATTTCAGTCGCGGCCGCCCGATATGGCGGTGGTTGACTCTCCGCAAGCAGCGGCGGATGCGCTAAGTCAGGATTTGATGTGGCAGTCTCAGGAGCGTTTTGCTGTGGTGCTGCTGGATGTGAAAAATCGGCTGCTGGGTACTCAGGTAATTACGATCGGCACAGCTACGGAAACTTTAGCTCATCCCAGGGATATTTTTCGGGAGATCATCCGCCAAGGGGCGACGCGGGCGATTATCTCGCACAATCACCCATCGGGGAGTGTGGAACCGAGCCCAGAAGATATTGCTTTGACGCGACAGTTGCTGGCGGGAGCGCAGTTTTTGTCGATTCCGCTACTCGATCATTTGATTTTGGGAAATGGCGATTTTCGCAGCTTGCGGCAGACTACAACGCTTTGGGAGGAGTATCCCCAAGGCGATTGAACTCTTATACTTAACTAATTCCATTACTATGATTAGTTATTTGTATCTTTGGGCTGTCCAAGGGCTGAATCAGCCGTCATAGCAGGCGAATTTTCTGGCTGGAGTCCCGGATGACAGCGTGTTTTGGCTGAATGTCGCTGCTGATACTTAGTTTCGATCGCAACTCGGTTAGTCTAGTATAAGTAAGCTGAAGAGGTCGCTAATCCGATTTTTTTAGATCATACTGAACGTATACTAGACCAGCACCTAGAGACCCAATTACTAATAAACTATTAGATTGGGTGCAAAATACACGGCGTGGTGATAGGAGAAAAACTGTGTTTCTGAGACTTGCAGAACAACACCGTAAATTCGTCCAAGATTTGGTCATGAACCTTCAAGCTTTGGCGATCGTGCTAGAGCGTAGGGGTTATCTGGCATCCTGCTATACTTGCGGGGGTCAGATGAACAGTGCCTCATTTATGGTCAGTTTGACGGACAACCATCTGATTCGATTTTTAGTGTCAGATTATGGAATTACTTGGACTGAGATGCGGGACGATCGCGAACTGATGAAACTTGAAGGTGCAGAGGCGATTAGTCAGTTACAAGAACTGGCCAATCTCGTAAAGTATCATATCCAACCTTCGGAAGCTACTTTAGCGACGGCGCAGCGAGTTTAGCGATTTCACGGTTCCTCAAACGGCTAAGCGTGAAAATCGGTGCTTGTCTGCTACAACCGAATCCCCAGCGATTGAGTTGAGAGGATTCGCGGGTTGTGGCACGGCGATGGCAGCTCAATAGACAAGGGTGCTTTCAGGGTGTTTTCAGATGCTTAGTTTAGCGCTCAGTCGATCGAACTCCCATCGGTCAGACAGCATACTTTATGCAAAAAGTGTCAAACTTGGAACCTCTAGTTTTTTTTGCAGTAGTTGATTCTCCCTTGAGAGCGACTGGCAAAATCTGGAAGTGTCACTGCTCGTCGGCTCCAATGTTAATTTCCCTCTTTGGTATTCAAAAGTCAAGGAATTGAAATTAACTTTGAGTAGGCAGATAATTTTTAACATCCAGAGAGAGGATGAGGCTGTGAAGATTGGGCGAAAAGCCGCCCCGGGGTGTGACGTGCAGGCGAACTACGTTTATTTTTGCTTTGCGATTTAGCGGATCAAGCTAACAACTAACTTGAAACAGCATCACTGCTGTAAAAATCTCACAGCCGGCTTTAGCCGGCTAAGTTTTGTGTAAATCTAGAAGAAGACCCTTCGGCGAAGCCGATCGGGTGAACAGAAAGACACAGCAAGCTTTTTAGCAATCCTTATTTGACGTTTAATTAGGTGGATTTACTTATAGGCTTCTGGGCAATGTTTTGCGTTCTGGTTAAGCGGCTCTTTGAAGTGTACGATCGCAGTTGCCATACTAAGTATTTTATAATATTTTAAGAATTAGTCCAAAAATATTTATCGCCCAGCTTGGAATCAAAATCAAATGGTAAATTTAAGCGAACTTCTAGAACCCATCGCCAGTCAATTTCGCAGTCTGGGAATTCCCGAACCAATTACTCATTGGGGACATCCTGTAATGATGGGGATCGTGGTGGTGGCGATGGGCAGTTTCGTCGGGTATACGGGATGGCAGGGACGTTTGGCCGCCGATAAGGATGTCGCACTCAAAAGTCGATCGGATCACCGCAAGCTTGCACCGTGGATGTTTCTGTTTCTAGCTTTGGGCTATACAGGTGGGTTATTGTCGCTGGTAATGCAGCACCAGCCTGTGATGGAAAGCCCGCACTTTTGGACGGGTTCGGGAGTGCTGGTTTTGCTGGCTGTTGGTAGCTTGATTTCACTGACGGGTTTTGGGGGCAATAAGCTAGCACTGCGCGCGGTTCATGCTTATTTGGGCACGACGGCTTTAGCACTTATGGTGTTGCACGCAGCTTTCGGTTTAAAATTGGGTTTGTCTATTTAAGCAAAGCTGTTGGGGATTTAAGCCCCACCTTTAGGTGGATTGTTTTTAGGCTGGGGCTTAAATCCCCAGCCTAAAAACTTCGCTGTCAACTGTCAACTGTCAACTGTTAACGGTGCTTACGGCACACCCTACAAACTCAACTTTCCTGTCTTCTTCCATACTTGTTAATTAATTAATGAATCAAGCAACGGGTGTCATTTTCTGTCTTGCATACATTGTAGGATTGATTTCTACAGGGGTTTCTTGGGGTAGATACGGGATACTTGCTGTGGGAATAGCGGCCGCAGTCGCCATGCCTAAACTGTTATTAAAGTATACTAGGAATTCTCTCAAAACTACTAAGAAAAGACGCAGCAGAACCAAAGAAAATGTTGTTGCAGAACCCTTAGATGCGAGGGAAGAATTGAGTTTGCTGGAGAGACTGCCGAGAGCAAAATGGGTGTGGGCAGTGGCGG
>PVWI01000138.1:10320-16471 GCA_003003725.1 filamentous cyanobacterium Phorm 6
GCATTTCTCGCTAGTGTTTATTTTGCAGTTCGATCGCCCCAACCGGCAATTAATGACATCAGCAAGTTGATTCCCGTTGGTGGAAATACTCAAGAAGTGGCGGTGACTGTTCGCGGTAGAGTTGTAAGTAACCCTCGATTAACTCGATCGGGTCGATCGCAATTTTGGTTAGAAACAGATTTAGTGAGCGAAATCAACGGCGGCGAGGGAGGAGTAATCGTCAACCGCGAAGTATCCGGCAAACTCTACGTGACAGTGCCTCTGCTGCAAGCAACTGGCTTGTACGCAGATAATACGATCGCAGTTGTGGGCTCGTTGTACAAACCGCAGCCGCCCTCAAATCCGGGGGCTTTTGATTTTCGAGCATATTTGGCTAGAGAAGGGGCTTTTGTAGGGCTCAAAGGGCGTCAGATTGACTGGAAGAGAGAAAATGCGATCGCGGATGTCAATCGAGGTAACAGCAAAACGATTGGTTTGTGGGATGCCAGCGGGATGCAGCCATCGAAAATTCAAGCGATGCGACAGCGGATCGTGCGATCGCAGTTATCGCAGTTGAATGTTCCTGAAGGGCCGTTGATTAGTGCGATCGCCCTTGGCAAACAAGCAGTAGATTTACCTTACAACATCCGCGACTCTTTTGTGCAGGCTGGATTGGCCCACGCGATCGCAGCTTCCGGCACTCAAGTTTCGATGGTTTTGGCTTTAGTTATAGCTTTAACTAGGCGTTTTTCCAAACAGTTACAATTTTGTTTTGGGGTAAGTGCTTTATTTTTACTCGTGGGATTAACAGGCTTTGAAGCTTCAATCTGCCGCGCCGCCTTGATGGGATTTGGCACACTATTTGCTTTGGTACTAAGTCGCGAAGTTAAGCCGTTGGGATTGTTGTTAATCGCTGCTACTATTTTACTGCTAGTTAACCCTTTGTGGATTTGGGATTTAGGTTTTCAACTGAGTTTTTTGGCGACTTTGGGGTTAGTGGTGACAGCACCGCCGCTGATGGCAAAGTTGGATTGGATGCCGCCTGCGATCGCTTCGATTTTGGTGATTCCGATCGCCGCTTCAGTTTGGGTACTACCGCTGCTACTTTATGTTTTTAGTGTGGTATCACCTTACAGCATTTTAGTCAATATTATTGCGGCTCCTTTGTTGTGGATTTTGAGTATTGGTGGGATGGTTAGCGCTGCTTCTGGATTGATTTTCCCGCCCGCTGGTAGTGTTTTAGTACAAGTCTTGGAGTATCCGGCAAAGTGGTTAATTGCGATCGCCCAATATTTCTCGCAATTGCCCGGTAATTCGGTAGCTGTCGGTCAAGTATCGGTGTTTCAGCTAATCGCACTTTATAGTTTAATCTGCTGGGTTTGGCTGGGGGGAAGAAGGAAGAAGGAAGAAGGAAGAAGGAAGAAGGAAGAAGGAAGAGGGAAGAGGGAAGAAGGAAGAACGAAGCAGGAAGCAGGGAGAGGGAAACAGGGGAAAAGCAGAGTTTTTGCACTGCGGATTTCTTCGGCTTGGATTTTACCGCTGGCGCTTGTGATGGGAATTGCGATCATAGTTTTGCCAGCTTGGCACGTTCAATCATCTTTGTTTCAAGTTACTTTGCTGGCGACATCTAATGAGCCTGTTTTGGTAATTCAAGATCAGGGAAAAGTGGCGCTAATTAATAGCGGTGATGAAAGTACCGTCAGGTTTACAGTGTTACCTTTTTTGCAGCAGCAAGGGGTTAATTCTGTGAATTTTGCGATCGCCACTCACGGCCATTTAGGTTTGACCGGCGGTTGGGGAAAATTACTAGAACGCTTGCCAATTAAAACATTTTATGATAATAACGCTCCCACACAAATTCACCGCGGCAGCAATCAGGAATTTATGACGGCTGTGCAATCTCGCCAAGGTGTTTACTTTCCTTTAGAAACTAACAGTACAGTCGATCTGGGTTCGACGCAGTTGCAGTTCGTGGATGTGGAGATTCCGGTGGTAGAATTGCTGGTGGGCGCGCGTACTTGGTTGCTTGTCGGTGACATGACACCGGAAGCACAAAGTATGTTATCAAAGAGATTGGCAGCAACGGGAACATTGAAGCCGACACAAGTGCTGTTATGGTCGGGAAAACCCCTGACGGCGGAGTTATTGGGTGCAGTTGGGCCGCAAGTGGCGATCGCCTCAGCAGACGAAATTGACCCAGAAACCGCAGCCCAACTGCGCCAAAGCAAAACCCAGATTTTCTGGACAGGGCGCGACGGAGCCCTTCAGTGGACGCCATCCGGGGGATTTAAGACGACTCTGGAATCTGAAGAAAATCAAACTTCTTTTTTATAAAAGATTTGCAATGTGGCGCACTGTGCGGTAAGCTAATTTTAGCTGGTTATCTAATCGTCAATTGGAGAGGTGGCAGAGTGGTTGAATGCGGTAGTCTCGAAAACTACTTTAGGGCGACCTAACGTGGGTTCAAATCCCACCCTCTCCGTACATTTAGGCATCAAGTACCAAGCGCGCATCTTATTCATGTAGGGTGCGCGTTTTGTGTCTTACCCAAACTTGAGCGTAGGGTGTGCTTTGTGCAGCTTAGGAATGAGAATTAAATAACTTCCACAAGTTTGTGGGATGGGCGTCCCGCCCGTCCCACAATAACAATTAAAATTGTAAGTCCTAATGACTTATACCATTTTTTTAAAGTTATGCAAGACTTATGTAAAAACTTAAAGACAGAATTATCAATGTCTGGCGGTATTTTATCTCTATCACATCTTTAAAAAAATGGTATTACACACCAAAACCAAAGAAACCGGGTTTTTCACCGTTTTTGCGGGCTGTAACGCGTCTTCTCAGCAAAAAAAACAAGGTTTCTGAACACCCGCGCCCGATGCCCAATGCCCAATGCTCTTCGGCCCAATGCCCAAAAACTATCTTTTCCAATACCTGCGCCAGTGAAACAAATTCTCCCATAAATTCTGCATCAAAGTATTGCTGCGTACGCGCTGCGACTCCCAAATAGCAGCAGTTTGACCGTTAATTGCCGAAAAACTCGACCAAATATAAGGAAGTTCCGCGATCGCCTCAACTTTCATTCCGTGACGCACAGCCAGGGCGATCGCCTGAATCAACTCAGCAGCTTGCGGCCCCACAATACTCGCTCCCAAAATCTCCCCGTTGCGGCGCCCGACAATCTTACAAAAACCACTTGTCTCACCACACATTTGAGCTCTTTCAACATTCTTAAAATATTCCCGACTAATAATAATATCATCTCCAAAACGGCGTCTTGCTTGCGCTTCAGTCAAACCAACCCTAGCCAACTGCGGGTCAGAAAAAATCGCCCAAGGAATTCCGCGATAATCTATTTGAAACATCGGCAAAAACAAAGCATTTTTCACAGCAACCATAGCTTCGCAATTAGCGATGTGAGGGAACGAATAACCTCCAGCAACATCGCCGATCGCGTAAATGCGAGAATTAGTTGTTTGCAGCTTGTCATTTAAAATCAACCGCCGATCGTCGAATTTCACCCTAACTGCTTCGAGATTTAAAGATCCAAAATTGTGCCGGCGGCCAGCGGCGAGAAAAATCTCCTCAGCTTCGATCGCCGCACGCCCAGCTTGAATCCACTTTTTACCATCAATCACCCGAGCTTGAGTCACTTCAGTAGCAGTCAGAATCCGCACTCCTTCGGCTTCCATTGCAGCTTGAACCAAGCCAGCAGCCTCTCGGTCTTCTTTCGCCAAAATGTGCGAACTCTTCACCACAAGCGTCACAGCCACCCCTAATCGAGCCATAGTTTGAGCCACTTCGACACCGCTAGGATCGCCACCGATTACAGCCAAAGTTTGAGGTAACTGCGGAAGTTTTGCCAATTGGGCGACAGTTTCCGAAGTAAAAAAGCCAGCAGCAGAAAGTCCTTCAATATTCGGAATTGCAGGCATTGTTGGACAAGCTAACAAGTAAGAAAGCGATCGCAATGGACGATCGCCCACCACAAAAGCCAAATCCGGTTTCCTAACAAACTCGCCATCGCCAAAAATAACATCGATACCGCGAGCAGCCAAAACGTCAAGAGAATCAATTTCTGACAAATTAGCCACAACACCCTCGGCCCATTTCAGCACCCCGTCAAACCGAAATTCGATCGGCTTTTCTGAGTTAGCCACTTCCCGCAGCACTCCCAATTGCTGGCGGCCAATCTGCTGCGAAAAGCGAGCAGCCTCGCTCAAAATTTGGGTATATCTTAAACCAAGGTCGATCGACTCTTTCCCCCCAATCGGCAAATCTTGCGAATTACTTAACGGTTCCACCAAAGCAACGCGGGCCGGAAAATTAGTCGCAGTCAAAGCAGCATAGCGTCCGGCCGCAGTTCCACCAATAATCACTAAATCATAATCAAGCATAAATTAAGAAGTCATTAGTCATTAGTCATTAGTCATTAGTTTAGGACGATCGGCGCGCGGGGTCAGAAACCCGGTTTCTGACTAGATACTTCGCTGCAAAATCCAAGATTTATCAGAGAAACCGGGTTTCTTGGGTAAGTGCGCTCGAACGACCAATAAAATCGGTTTGTCAACTGACAACAGTCAACTGTCAACGGACAACTGACTAATGACTTCTTTAAGTCCAGCAATCAGTCGCAAATTGTCCGCCCTTGAGCGCACGGCTACTCGGAAAAACCGATCGCCCAACTCAGGAAAACTCAAGCAATCCCGAATCAAAATCCGGTGACGTTCCAGCAGACTTTTTTGAATCAGAGAAACCGAGATTGACGACTCAACCAACAAGAAATTAGCCGCACCGGGAAAAGGCCGCAATCCCGGCAAATCGGCCAAACCCTCAAACAGCTCTCGGCGAGCCACAGGTAGCCACTCCCAGGTTTGCCGCTCAAAAACAGTATCTCGCAGCACAGCAGCAGTAGCAGCAGCAGCCAAAGTATTCACAGGCCAAGGATCGCGCTGCAACTGCCAGCGGCGGAGGATATCGGGATGCCCGATCGCACAACCCATCCGCAGCCCCGGTAGAGAATAGAATTTAGTGAGCGATCGTAAAATCACCAAATTCGGAAATTCCTCAACCTCAGCGATCAAACTTTCCCGTTCAGACGGCGGTAGAAAGTCCATAAAGGCCTCATCCACCACCACCAAGGGTAACTGCTCCAAATAAGGCCGTATCGCCTGCCTACCGAACAGCAAACCCGTCGGATTGTGCGGGTTGTTCAGTAGCAAACCTCGATCGGCATCAACCAGAGGAACTGGGAGAGACAAAACAGGGGAGACAAAGGAACGGTTAAAAACCGACAAATTATCCGTTACTAATTCATGCTCAATTACTTGTTTAGGCACTGGCAAGATGCCTGTTCCACAAGAAAATTCATCCCTTGTGGAATCGGCATCTTGCCCGTTTTTGATCGTGGTGCAAGATGTGAGATCCAAAGGACAATCCAGCACCTGCGCGCCAAAAGCCAAAAGAGCCCGCGAGTAATCGCCAAAAGCCGGAGTGACCAAATAAGTCGCCTCCAGCTTCGACAAATCAAGAGCCGCCCAAGTCAACAATTCCGCCGAACCATTCCCCGGCAAAATCCAATCCGGGTCAACATTCAAAGCCTCACCCAAAGCAGCCCTCAGCTCTCCATAATCCGTGTCTGGGTAAGCCGTCAGACTGCTTAGGTGCGATCGAATCGCATCAAGAGCCGACTCAGGAGGGCCCAAAGGACTGATACTCGCAGAAAAATCGAGAATAGCAGCAGCAGGGCAGCCCGCCAATGTGGCTGCCCAAGCTAAGTTCCCCCCGTGTACAGGTCTAATCAACGCTCAATTCACCAATTAAATTTTGGGTTCTTTCGGCGGTGCAACTCTGTCCTTGAACAACTTGCCTGCGGAAAATGCAGGAACTCTGGTTGCAGGAATTTCCATCTTGTCGCCAGTTTTGGGATTGCGACCCTCCCGGGCCTTACGTTCCCGCGACTCAAACGAGCCAAAACCAACCAGGGTCACTTTGTCACCTTCGGAGACAGCTTCCATGATTGATTCCAAGGCTGCACTCAAAACAGCATCTGCCTGTTTTTTCGTGACGCTAGCCTTTTCCGCCACTGCATCAACTAATTCACCTTTATTCATTGCGCACTCCTTCTGGGTTTGCAAAACACGTTACATCGACTTAGTTCAACTATGAGCTG
>PVWI01000484.1 GCA_003003725.1 filamentous cyanobacterium Phorm 6
TGATAAGAACGGAGTTTAAATCTCCGTTCTTATCACTTCGCTGTCAACTGTCAACTGTCAACTGTCAACTGTTTAAGTTAACCTCCGAGCAAAATATCGCTGCGATTTGCTGCCCCCAAAGCGGGCCTACCGCCGTCAATGTGTGGCGTAATTGCTAGCGGTAAAGTCGATGCAGTTCCCCACTGCTGCACCAATTTTTGCAAAAATATATCTTGCTGCGCTCTTAAAGAGTCCCAATCGGTGCCGCGATTAATAATTGCAAACCAAACTAAACCCCGATCGCGCGTGGGTATCGCTCCAGCCAAAGCAATCACCGTGTCCAAAGTACCAGTTTTCACCACAGCGTAGCGCGGAATGTGCCGGAGTTCCACCGTGCCTTTATCGCGCCCAGACACCGGAAACAAGTCAGCAATCGTCAGCCCAGTCGTCTGAAGGTTACGCGCGATCGCCTGCATCATCCCACAAGCCGCCCTCGGAGACATCCGATTTTCCACTCCCAATCCCGAACCGTTAACCAATTGAAGTTCCCCCTCCGGCACTCCCGCCGCCCAAGTCGCTTGCTGCTGAACTATTTTTGCCCCGCCCAAATTGTCGGCGAGCATTTGGGCAATTTCATTGTCGCTGTGGACATTCATCTGCTTGAGAATTTCGGGTAAAGGGAGCGATCGACGCTTCAGCAGCAAACGCCCCGAAGTTACAAATTTTTCAGCGATCGTGCTGCCGACAACCGTTACCTGCGGCTTTCTAGTTCCCGGAGCCATCTTAGAATACATTTCCAGCACGTCAGAAGGCCAACTACGGCTATCAAGTGCCTGTCGCAGACCCTCCCCCGCAGCCACAGGATCGGACTGGTAATTCATACGGAAATTGCCTGTCACGACCAAATTTCCCGCCACGCGATCGATACCCATTTGATTGAGAGCATTGCCAACGGCGATCGCCTCCTCCCACACAAACAGCGGATCGCCCCCGCCGCTGACCACCAAATCTCCCTGCAACACGCCATTCCTAATCGGCCCCGTTCCCAGGAACCGCGTTTCAAACTGATAATCTGGGCCCCAAGTTTCCAGCGACGCCAAAGAAGTCGCAATTTTCGTCAGCGAAGCCCCAGGCATCAGCACCGTGCCCTGCTGACTTACCAGCGGCTGCATTCCCGCTTGCACCCAAACTCCCTGATTTCCGTCAATCAGCTTCTTGTCCTTCAAATCTTTTAAATATCCCCGCACCGCCGCTTCTGCGGGCAAGTCTGGATTTGCCGCATCTATTCCACCAAAAGCCAAATCTTCGGCCATCACTAACCCGGGTATCCCTCCCCGCCAAGCCAGTACCGACACAGCGTTGGGCGCGACACTGCGTACCCCAGCCATGTCCAGCCATAGAGACATGATTCCTGAGCTAAATAAATCCAGCATTTTTTCCTCCTAAACTCCTGTAAATTATTTCATTCAGTTTTTCAATTTGCAGTCAAAAATAGTAAAGTAAGGACAAACTCTATCAGATTAGTCGGAAATGGCAATTTTCCGATCGGGCCCGAGCCGATTTCACTTCTTTATTTAGACTTCTGGATTCAGGTTCCTGAGTTCCTGGTAGAATTTTTAGTGTTTCTCAAACATTGGTCAATGGGATCGACACGCGCAAGAATTGCAATAGACGCTATGGGTGGGGATCACGCCCCCACCGAGGTTGTAGCTGGAGCGCTTAAGGCACAGGAAGAATTAGGCGTAGAGGTTTTGCTGGTGGGCGACCCGCAGCAAATAGAAGACTCGCTCCGGCAACAGGACGCGATCGGCCGCGTCTGCAAAGGTCAGCTAGAAATCGTTCCTTCTGAAGGAACGGTGGAAATGCACGAAGAACCTTTGAGTGCTCTCAAACGGAAGCCCAACGCTTCGATTAACGTAGCGATGAACTTGGTAAAGAAGCAGCAAGCTGATGCTGTCGTGTCCGCCGGTCACTCCGGCGCGGCAATGGCTGCGGCCCTGCTGAGGTTAGGGCGGCTCCCTGGTATCGATCGCCCTGCGATCGGTGCAGTTTTGCCAACAATGATCGCGGGCACATCTGTACTCATTCTCGATGTCGGCGCTAACGTGGACTGCCGCCCCAAATTTTTGGAGCAGTTCGCTTTGATGGGAACTATTTACAGCCAGTGCGTGCTGGGCGTCGCCGAACCTAAAATCGGCCTGCTCAATATTGGCGAAGAACCTTCTAAAGGCAACGACGCGGCGGTGCGAACTCACCAGTTATTGGTGGACAACCCGAACATTCCTTTTGTGGGGAATGCTGAAGGCCGCGACGTGCTGTCGGGGAAATTCGACGTGATTGTCTGCGACGGGTTTGTCGGCAACGTGTTGCTGAAATTTGCCGAAGCAGTGGGCGAAGTCGTCGTGCAAGTGCTGAAGGAAGAATTAGTCAAAGGACTCCAACATCAAATTAGCGATCCTCTGCTGCAAAAAAGCTTGCAAGGATTTAAGCAGCGGGTAGACCACGTTGAACACGGCGGTGGTTTGCTGTTGGGTGTTGCTGGAGTTTGTATTATCAGCCACGGTTCGTCACAAGCTACCTCGATTTTTAATGCCATTCGTTTGGCGAAAGGAGCTGTTGACAATCAAGTGCTGGAGCGAATTCGATCGTCCAATCGCGAAAGTGTTCTGGAACAAGAAGCTTTAACAGTTGACAGTTGACAGTTGACAGTTGACAGTGAAGTTTTTAGGCAGGGGATTTAAGCCCCTGCCTAAAAACAATCCACCTAAAGGTGGGGGCTTAAATCCCCTATGCT
>PVWI01000139.1 GCA_003003725.1 filamentous cyanobacterium Phorm 6
ACTGTAAACTGTCAACTAATTTTGAGGATATTTCTATGCGTGTATGTGTCATCGGTACAGGATATGTTGGCTTAGTCACCGGCACTTGTTTAGCCCACATCGGGCATCATGTGATTTGCGTAGACAACAACGAAGAAAAAGTCAAATTAATGAAGTCTGGACAATCGCCAATTTTTGAACCCGGACTTTCGGAATTAATGTCTTCTGCATCTGCATCGGGAAATCTAGAATTCACCTCAGATTTGGCGGCCGGAGTTGCTCACGGAGAGATTTTATTTATTGCCGTGGGTACCCCTCCTTTGCCTACAGGAGAAAGCGATACTCGTTACGTGGAGGCAGTTGCGCGCGGCATTGGAGCTCACCTTGATGGCGACTACAAAGTATTAGTAAATAAATCCACCGTGCCCATCGGTTCCGGGGATTGGGTGCGAAGAATTGTACTCGACGGTTTAGCGGAACGTCAAAAACCTCAAAATAGCGAAGGGGTTACGGGGGAAGAAGTCGTAGCAAAAACTGGTGTTCAATTTGATGTGGTTAGTAACCCAGAGTTTTTGCGAGAAGGTTGTGCAGTCCATGATACCTTTAATCCCGATCGCATTGTTCTCGGAAGCAATTCCCAACGGGCGATGAATATGATGGTACAACTTTACAGCCCGATTGTCGATCGCAAATTTGCCGAAAATGCTTCCTTACCACCAGTGCCCGTAGTGATGACTGATATCAGTTCAGCCGAGATGATTAAGTACGCTGCTAATGCTTTTTTGGCAACTAAAATTAGCTTTATTAATGAAGTTGCTAATATTTGCGATCGAGTCGGTGCAGATGTTACCCAAGTCGCGCGAGGAATCGGTTTAGATTCGCGAATTGGTAGCAAGTTTTTGCAAGCAGGAATTGGTTGGGGTGGCTCTTGTTTCCCTAAAGATGTTTCGGCTTTAGTTCACACCGCTGATGATTATGGCTATGAAGCGCATTTGTTGAAAGCAGCAGTAGAAGTTAACGAACGTCAGCGATTGATTGCTATCGAAAAATTGCAGCAAGTTTTGAAAATTCTTAAAGGTAAAACTGTCGGACTTTTGGGGTTGACTTTCAAGCCAGATACTGATGATTTGCGGGATGCTCCTTCCCTGAATTTAATCGAGAATTTGAATCGATTGGGAGCTAAAGTTAAAGCTTACGATCCGATTGTTTCTCAGACTGGGATGCGTCACGGTTTGTCGGGAGTTTTGGTAGAAACTGACCCAGAAAGGTTGGCTGATGGTTGCGACGCTTTGGTGTTAGTTACTGATTGGGAGCAATTTCGCAATTTAGATTATCAGAAAATGGCGAAGTTGATGGATCATGCGGTGATGATTGACGGCCGCAATTTCTTAGATAAGAAAGTTTTAGAAGCGGCCGGTTTTCAATATGTGGGAATTGGCAGGTAAACAAGAGTTTTGAATAGAATCTCTATCCCGTAGGGTGCGCAATGCGCACCTTACAAAGCACATAATCTCTATCCCGTAGGGTGCGCAATGCGCACCTTACAAAGCGTAGAATCTCATTCGGTAGGGTGCGCAATGCGCACCTTACATTTACTCCTAGCCAACAATCGCAATTTTACTAGAAAGAATTGGTTTAAAAAGTTTCCATCAATGTTTTTTCTTCGGTGTAAACATCTCGTAGCTGTTGCAATGCTGCGGCTGAAATTACCGATTTGACTGTAGCGACTAAGAGGCCCCATTCAAGCAAGCTGTCAACTGAAACAGCCTCTTTGAAATTGTAGGTATAGAATTGCGTCCAAAACTGAGGTGCTAGTTTCGCATTCCAGCGTTTATACCAGTCGGCAAAATCTTGAGCGCAGGGCTCTTTTACTTGTAAGATTGGGGGGAAATCGGCGTAGCTGACAAATCGACTCAGGCCTTTGGCGTGCACGTACACCATGTTGTGACAGCATTCGATACGATAAATTTCGTCTGGTGAGATGTTGAACAGCAGTGCTACTGTTTCTTCGGTGACAAATCTCGATCGCGCATTGACAACCGAAGACTTATGAATAATTTTTGAGGCGCCGATTTCTGACGATCTTAACTGATTCTCTGATATCATAGTAGTTGCACCAGGTGGTAAATAAATGTATCTGCTAGGTGCGATCGACAGAAATTATCTGTCACGATTAATTTGAACTGGCGATCGTCTTTAGTTTGCAGACCGGGGGCGATCGCCTTTTGATAGTATACTAAATCCAAAATTTTGTAAATAGCTAATATGAGTAAAGGTTTAGTCAGGTTGCGGGTTCGAGAGTTGGCGGCCGAGAAGGGATGGACGCTCAAAGAGGTTGCCCAGCGATCGGGCGTGGGATACAGTACGATTAGCAATTATGCCCGTTCTCAGGGAATGGCAATGGTTGATTTTGCCGCAGTGCACAAGTTAGCCCGCACTTTTGATGTGATGATTGAGGATTTTGTGGTAATCATGGAAAAGTAGTGCGGGTTGTGCTTAAATTCAATGCTAAGGGCGATCGACCTTTAATGTGACTGACGATCGACCTTTGGTAGATATTATAGTTTTAAATCGGATCAACAACCGTCCCGATATTTGGACACGGCAGTGCCGTTTCCCTACCCGATATTTGGACACGGTAGTGCCGTTTCCCTACTACAGATGCTCGTTTACAATGAATATTTACCACTAATTTTCAGAATTGGTATAACAAACAACTAATAACTAATAACTAAATAACTAACGACTAAAACTTATCTTCCCCCTAACCTAACCTTTACCTAACTTTTACCTTCGTCAGCTAGAGTGAGATCCGTAGGTCTCAGACCAGTGTTTTTTAGCTGGAAATAACAGATATGCCACCAACATCGAAAGCACTTTTAGCGGAAGTCCAGCATAACACGGGAGCGACTCGAAACTTGCATTTTTATGCTAAGGGCGAAACGATTCCTTTGATGTCCCAAGGGCTTTGGCGCGTCTGTCAAGGTTTAGCACAACTGAGTACGCTTTATCCTACCGGGGAAGAAGGACTTTTGGGTTGGGTGGGGCCTTCGATGTGTTTCGGTTTGTGGTTGACAAGCTTGCAGACTTACCGAGCTACGGCGACATCAGATGTTTATTTAATCTGGTATTCTATGGTGGAAATCGAAGCTTCTCCTCAATTGGCTCACGAGTTGTTGCCTCAAATGGTACGGCGGCTGCGGCAAATGGAATCAATTTTGGCGATCGCCGGACAGCGCCGAGTAGAAGACCGTTTGTATCAACTTCTGCTATTATTGCAACAGGACTTTGGTCAGCCTGTGGTTGAAGGAACTCGTTTGAGCATCCGTTTGACGCATCAAGATATTGCTAATGCTATTTGTACGACGCGAGTAACTGTAACGCGAATGTTGGGAAAATTGCAGCAGCAAGGCTTAATCAGTCGAGATGGCGATCGGCATTTAATACTTAAAAAAGATGTTTTTGCCTCTACCTCCGATTTGTTTGGCTGCAACCCTCAAGCAGTGTAGCAAGTGAAGATAACAATCTTATTCTGCTTCACCAATTAGCGTAAACGCCGCTCAATCTTGCGCATTTGGGTGCATCTTCATTCTCATCAACATCGCTTAAGCTTTATTCGGGTTTGGCTGTAACTAGCGATAGAATTCTGCCATTAATTCCGCTGTCGAATCATCGGGTACTGACCACAGAGAAACCAGAATACTAGGAACTCCAGCACTAATTAAAGCACGAGATAACCCAAGCACGCCATCGCCTGTCAGTTTTCCTCTGCCAGTATTACAAGCACTTAATACCACTAATTCAGCATTTAATTTTAAATCCAAAATTTCACTGGAAGTCAGCAATTCGTCATCATTTCCTGATGGAGCAAGGACAATTGCTCCAGGTAAATCTCGCGTCTTCTGAAAATCCGCTTGACGCAGTAATCGTAGGGTGTGTCGCCATGAACAATCCCTAACTTGCATATCGAAAATCTCAAAGCGACGCACCTGTACGATCGTGCGATCGCAAATAAAGTCGATCGCCTATAATGCAATACGGTTAAGTTAACATTCTTTGTCACCGGAGATCCCCCTCGCATCCCCCTTAAAAAGGGGGACTTTGATGAAGTTCTTGTTCCCTCCTTTTTAAGGGGGGCTAGGGGGGGATCGGGCTTAACCCAAGCGTATTGGCCTATAATCAAACTAACCGCTGAAAGCCTGAAATTAGGAGAACCGTCAAATGCTAGAAGCTGCGCTATTAGGACTTTTCACAGTCGTATGGCAAGCCATCGTGGGGACTCAAGCCAATGATGCAGCAAAACATCTCTGTTTGACCGGGATAAAAAAGATATCACGAAACGGAAAAATTGTCAATCACGATTTAGAAAAATCCCTAAAAACATCTTTCCTGAAAGCTCAGCAACAAATCGCCTCAGAATGCAAACAGGAAATCGATCCGAAAAATAGCGTTAACCGAGAAAGTTTTAGCTATTCGCTGCAAGAGAGGCGCAGGGATTTTGATTGGTTGAAACGAAAGCTAGAACAACTCAAATTAGATTTAGCAAAGGTTGAGAAAGAAACAGTCCCGTCTGGGATTCCCATCGCAAGTTTAGATGAAATAGAATTGCTGCTGACTGCGACAGATGAGTTAAATCAGAATCGGGTAGCAGCAGTCAAGCAAAAACTGCTGGAAGTTGCCCTAGAAAATTGCGATGTCGCACCATATAAAATCAAGTTAGAGCAAGATTTATTTGCCTTGGTTTCAGCATACTTTGCTCAGGAAATCAAGGAAAATGAGAAAGTTTTTCAGATTTTTACGGGGCAGAGTTTAACGCGGATTGATCGCACAACCCAAGAGATGTATGCTTGGCTTGAGGAGATTGTGGAAAAAAGCCGCATTGTTTACCAGCCGATTGACTGGCGGGCTATTTGTCAGCAGATTTTAGACGAGAAAGAACAGCAGCGGCTTAGTAGCAATCAGCTAACTTTTGGCAACCATCAAATAGATGATGTTTATGTACCGCTGGGATTGGTGGAACGGCACAAAGTGACTGAGAAACGCGAGAATCTTGGGGCTGAGGAAGGTTCGGATTTGTACCGGGAAAAGGAAGTAACTCAAACCTTTGAACATAGCGAGTTTCTTGAGCAAGTTTTGCGGGAAGGAAGGAGCCCGAAAAGCAATGGGAAGCGGTTAGGAATTATTGGCGAACCGGGGGCGGGAAAAACAACGCTGTTGCGGCAGATTGGGAATTGGGTAGCGACGGGCATTTCGGAGGCTATAGTAATTTGGGTATCCTTGGCGGATTTGCAGGGGAAGGATTTAGAAACCTATTTATTTGATAGTTGGTTGCTGGCGGCAATTAAGAGGGTTGGGAAGGCTGAGGCGACGGCGGATATTAAGGATGATTTTTTAGCTTTGTTTAATGCTGAGCGGGTTTGGTTGGTGTTGGATGGGGCGGATGAGATGGCGGTGGGAGATGGGAATCCTTTGGCGGAAATTGAGCGGCAAATTAGGACGGGCGGCTGTATTCAAAGGGCGCGAATTGTGCTAAGTTGTCGGCAGAATGTCTGGGATGCGATCGGCTCTGCGTTGGATAGTTTTGATACTTATCGCACCCTGGAATTTTCCTATCCCGAACAAGTGGAAATGTTTATCGATAAATGGTTTCGATCCCCCCCTAACCCCCCCTTAAGAAGGGGGGGGACAAGAGAAGACGGGGATACTCTTACTACCCCATTCTTAACCGAGGGGATAGGAGAAGAGGAAACTCCGGCTCCCCCCTTCTTAAGGGGGGCTGGGGGGGATCTAATTCCCTCCTTCCCAACAGAAGAAACTCTTGCTCCCCCCTTAAGAAGGGATCTCGCGCAACAGCTACGGGAAGCATTAGCAGCATCAGGGAAAGAGCGAATTCGAGACTTAGTAAAAAATCCCCTGAGATGTTCGCTATTGTGCGGCACTTGGCAATCCTTGGATGGGGATTTGCCAGATACTAAGGCTAAACTTTATCGGCGGTTTGTGACTACTTTGTATCAGTGGAAAAAACCGCACTTGAATTGGATTCAGCAGCAGGATTTGAATGCGGCTTTGGGGAAATTGGCACTTTCAGGGATGTTAAATGAAACTGCGCGGTTTCAGTTGCGAGAAAGTGTGGGATATCGGGTGATGGGTGCATCGCAGTTTGAGTTAGCTTGTCGTTTGGGTTGGCTGAATTTAGTGGCGAGGGATGGGGAGACGCTGGAGGGGATTTATGCTTTTTACCATCCGACTTTTCAGGAATATTTTGCGGCGTTGGCGGTTGAGGATTGGCACTTTTTTTTGAATCACATTCCTAAGAATCCGCAACATCCTGATGCTCGATACCGGATTTTTGAGAAGCAGTGGAAGGAGGTTATTTTGCTGTGGTTGGGGCGTGAGGAGGTAGGGAAGGATGAGAAGGAAGCGTTTATTAAGGCGTTGGTTGAGTTTGAGGATGGGTGTGATAATTTTTATAAATTTCGGGTGTATTTTATAGCGGCTGCGGGGATTGCTGAGTTTAAGGATTGTAGTCTTGCTGATGAAATTGTGTCGCAGATTATCAAGTGGGGATGTGGTTATTTTAATGAGGAAAAGCAGCAGTTGCAAACATTTCCCACTCCACTTGCAAAGGGATCAAGGGAGATACTGAAACAGACAGATCGGGAAAGGGCGATCTCCGCTTTAGTCGAGTTGAGCGGTACTTCTCAGGATCAATATACCCGGTGGCAAGCGGCAGAAAGCTTAGGGGAAATAGGCAAAGATCATCTAGTTGCTATCTCCGCCTTAGTCGAGTTAATCCGTACTTCTCAGGATGAAGATACCAGGAGGAAATCGGCAGAAAGCTTAGGGAAAATAGGCAAAAATCACCCAGTGGCGATCTCGGCTTTAGTCGAGTTAATCCGCAATTCAGGTGATGAATATACCCGGTGGCAAGCGACAGAAAGCTTAGGGAAAATAGGCACAGATCATCCAGAAGCGATCTCAGCTTTAGTTGAGTTAATCCGCAATTCAGGTGATGAAGATACCCAATGGCAAGCGGCAGATAGCTTAGGGAAAATAGGCAAAGATCATCCAGTGGCGATCATTGCTTTAGTCGAGTTAATCCGCAATTCAGGTGATGAACGTACCCTGCTGAGGCAAAGGGCAGATAGCTTAGGGGAAATAGACAAAGATCACCCACTGGCGATCGCCGCTTTAGTCGAGTTAATCCGCAATTCAGCTAATGAACGTACCCTGCAGAAGCACGCGATAGAAACCTTAGTGAAAATAGCCAAAGATAAACAAGTGGATATCTCCGCTTTAGTTGAGTCAATAATCCGCTATTCAGGTGATAGAGATACCCGGAGGCGAGCGGCAGAAAGCTTAGGAGAAATAGGCAAAGATAACCCAGTTGCGATCTCCGCTTTAGTCGAGTTAATGTACAATTCAGGTGATGAAATTACCCGGATGCGAGCCGCAGAAAGCTTAGGGGTAATAGGCAAAAATAACCAAGTGGCGATCTCCGCTTTAGTCGAGTTAATCGGCAATTCATGTGATGAAGCTACCCGATGGCAAGCGGCAGATAGCTTACGGAAAATTATGAAAGGTAAACACTTCGCGATCGCAGTCTCAGGATTGAAAAATTGCCTAACTTCTGAAATCTATGAAAACGATTCTAATCTCTACGAAAACTGCTATCAAGTCATCTGGAACTGCGCCCAAAACATGACTTACCCAGAATTTCATCAAGCATGGCACACTCAACCCACCAATTCCCCAATACCTGACAACCACCGACAAAATACAGATATCCCCACACTCCTCAAACAACTCCAACCCACCGATAAAACCTGGGTCGTTCCCCTCAACATACGCGCCTTAGAAGGCGAAACCGATCCAAGCCCGATCGCCCAAGAGCTCTGTACCCAACTATATCAAACAATCTTCCCCGCAGATACAGACATCCCCGCCATTCGCAACGCCCCCGAATTCAAGCGATTAATTCCCCAACTCAAAAACCGCCTGCAAAAACAGCACATCGCCTTAATTTTGCACTCCTGTCCCTGCGAAGATGCGCTTTCATCTTTCACCCGCAAACTCGCCGACGCTCAAATGGGAATTCATATCGCTTGGATTACCGATACACCCCTGGAATTGCCGTTAACAGGTTTTCCGGTGGATGGAGATGATTTGTTGGATGCGGTGCAGAATTGGATTGGGGGGATTGGTGCGTGATGTTGGGGCGGACGTATTCAGAGACTGCTGCTTATCGCTGAGGCCAGATCCCCCCTAGCCCCCCTTAATAAGGGGGGGACAAGAATTCTTCAAAGTCCCCCTTCTTAAGGGGGATTTAGGGGGATCTGGCCTAGGGTATAAACGAGAGATAAAATGTGCGATCGTCGTACACCTAAATCATAAACTTCGATCGCTCTTCCTCTTCAACCCGCGAAGGCGGGTTTTGTTTGTGTAGGCGCGATTTCAATCGCCCGCCGCTGTGGTTTAACCTACAATACTAATTTACCGATGCCATCAACCGAGCCTCCCCAAGACTCCCCCAAACCATGTCCAAGCAAAAAAAGACCCCAGTCAAAACCTACACCGAAATCAACCTCAGCGACCCGCAATACTACTTCAACCGAGAACAAAGCTGGCTAGAATTCAACAACCGCGTGCTCCACGAAGCCCTAGACCCCCGCACACCTCTCCTAGAAAGACTCAAATTTCTGGCTATTTTCAGTTCCAACCTAGACGAATACTTCATGGTGCGAGTGGCAGCACTCAAACAGCAAGTAGAAGCAAAAGTCAGCAAATTGACCGCCGACGGCAGCAAGCCCCAAGAGCAGCTAGATGCCATTAACAAGCGGCTGTTGCCGATGGTTACTCAGCAACACGCCTATTTTGACCAAACCCTGCGGCCGAAATTAGTAGCAAACGGCATCTACATTCTCGACTACATCGACCTGAATCAAGAACAGCGAAATTACTTGCACCGCTACTTCCAAGAACAAGTTTTTCCCGTACTCACACCCCTAGCAGTTGACCCCAGCCACCCATTCCCATTTCTATCCAATCTCAGTCTCAATTTAGCAGTAGTTGTTAGAGATCCCGACACGCGCGAAGAATTGTTTGCGCGCGTCAAAGTACCGCAGGTTTTGCCCAGGTTTTTGCAACTACCAAAGGATTTGCAGTGGCAGCAAAAAGGCAAATCTCCTGTGTGGACGGGCGTACCTCTCGAACAGGTAATCGCCCACAATTTAGAGGCTTTGTTTCCGGGGATGGATATTCAGGAATATCACCCGTTTCGGATTACTCGCAATTCCGATTTGACTGTCGAAGAAGATGAGGCTGAGGATTTGCTGCTGGCGATTGAACAGGAACTCCGCAAGCAGCGGTTTACAGGTTCTGCGGTGCGCCTGGAAATTCAAGCGATTATGCCGCCTGCACTGCGAGATATGCTAATGGAGGAGTTGGTGCTCGGTGAGCAGGATGTTTACGTCGTAGAAGGGCTGCTAGGCCTCAAGGATTTGATGTCTTTTATGGGGCTGCCGGTGCCGGAACTCAAAGACCCGGCTTGGACTCCGGTTGTCCCACCACGCTTGCGCAACTCTGACTCGCCACTGATTTTGGGCAAATCGATGTTGGATGCTGAGGATGGTGAGGATATTTTCACGACTATCCGTCAGGGAGATGTGATGCTGCACCATCCTTATCACTCGTTTGCGGCGACTGTCCAGCGGTTTATTACTGAGGCGGCGCACGATCGCTCGGTATTAGCCATTAAGATGACTTTATACCGCACTTCTGGTGATTCGCCGATCGTCAGTTCTTTAATTGAAGCAGCCGAAAACGGCAAGCAAGTAGCCGTTTTAGTAGAGCTCAAGGCTAGGTTTGACGAAGAAAATAACATTAATTGGGCGCGCAAGTTAGAACAAGCGGGTGTCCACGTAGTTTACGGTTTGGTGGGACTCAAAACCCACACCAAGATTGTGATGGTAGTCCGCCGCGAGGACGGATTTATTCGCCGCTACGTCCACATCGGCACGGGAAATTACAACCCGAAAACGGCTGGACTGTATACGGATGTTGGTTTGTTGAGTTGTCGCGAGGATTTGGGTGCGGATTTGACGGAGTTGTTTAATTATTTGACTGGTTATTCGCGGCAGGTTTCTTATCGAAAATTGTTGGTTGCGCCTGTCAATATGCGCGATCGATTTTTAGCTTTAATCCGCCGGGAAACCGAATTTTGCCGCTTGAATGCCGAAACTGGTAGCGGTAGCTGCGGCCGAATTGTCGCGAAAATGAATGCTTTAGTTGACCCTCAAATCATTGTTGCTTTGTACGAAGCTTCGCAAGCGGGTGTTAAAATTGATCTGATTATTCGCGGGATTTGCTGTTTGCGTCCGGGTGTTGAGGGCGTGAGCGACAATATCAAAGTTATCAGTATTATCGGCCGCTTTTTAGAGCACTCGCGGATGTTTTATTTTTTCAACGGTGGTGACGAAGAGGTGTATATTGGTTCTGCTGACTGGATGCAGCGCAACCTCACAAGACGGGTTGAGGCGATCGTCCAAATCGAAGATCCAACCATTTTGATGGAGTTGCAAGAAATTCTGGGTGTGATGCTGGCTGACAACCGCCAAGCTTGGGATTTGCAGCCTGGGGGACACTATTCTCAGCGGCGCCCTCCTGCTAATAACCCGGAAGTGAGCTCCCAACAAATTTTGATGGATATGGCTGTGAATTAGTCAGTTGACAGTTGACAGTTGACAGTTGACAGTTGACAGTTGATGGTCTAATTTGCAGTTAGTGGTCAGTTGTTGTTTAGTTATTAAGCTATACTGCATTTAATTTTAACTTTTATGGCGGGCAAGATGCCCACCCAACAAAGTTTTTAATACACCAAAAAATGCCAACTAAATGCGCTAAAACTGTCAACTGTCAACTGTCAACTGTCAACTGTTAAAAGTGCGCTTAAATTCTTCTAACAAATCGTCAATTTCTTCGATCGCCTGACTGACATCTATTCTCAGGGCTCCTAGATCCGATCGGTCTAACAGTCGCACGAGAGATTCCCGCTTGACTTCGATTTCTGCTACGCGCTCTTTGATCGTTTGTGCATCCATTGTTTGTTACCCTTGCTACTATTCACAAAAATATTTGACATTCTCCCCACTGCGAACAGACGAGGATTCTTAATTCACCGACTTACCCATTATGAGCCAATTCTTCGCTGTTTTTAGATTGTCAGCGATGAACTTGCTCAGCGTTTTTTAGTCTGTGTTATGGTTTGATTGTACATCAAAACTTCAGCGCAGAAAAGGCGGACGTTTAGTATCTGCGGGTTTATTTTTCATCACTTCAGTTAAAAATCGCTTCAGAGCCTTCTCACGGTTTTTCATAAAAGCAGACCAAAATCCTGGTTGATATTCATCCATTGTCTTGGCTAGGGCCCAGACATCGATCGCTAAGATATTATAAAGCCTTTCATCTTCCCGTTTGAGCGCGTTAATCTGGTCGAGAACAGACTTGTTGGCGACCGCAGTTTGTTTGTCTTCGTCTTTAATCATGTCCGAAAAGTGGTTGAAAGGGCAAGAAGGTCGATCGTGACCTTAACTCTCTATACTTTAATGATACTGTCACGCAGATTGCCTTCTCGAACCAACGTCGTGCAATTTACACGGATATTTACCCGTAGCCCAGTGGCGACAAACCGGGATAAGTTTCTGAAGCTAGAGAAAAAATTGTGGATGCACACCGCTCCCGCGCTCATAGATGTTACCAGTTTTCGCGGGTATTTTGCCAAAAAAACTAAATTTATTCAAGACTTCTTGGCCGATAATAATTAAAGTATATGATTTCTGTCCGACTACTTACCTCACTAATATGTTACGTAAAATTTCTTTAGCAAGCCTAGCCTTAGTTGTTGGCGGTATTTTAGCAGTAGTCGGGTTCTATGCCTACTTCACAGACAAACCCACCCTAAACTTAGCCGGATTTTTCTATGGAATTCCTCTGTTGCTGGGAGGTTTAGCCCTCAAAGCAGCCGAACTCGAACCGACGGAGTTTACCGAACCTACCTCTAGCGAAGTTCTTCTCCTGAGAGAAAGTCTGGCCACAGATACTCAAAACCAAGTCCGCAAAGATGTCACCCGATTTCGGTACGGCCAACCCGCGCACTTAGATGATGCTTTGGAGCGCTTGGGCCTGGCCCCGACAGACGAGGAACGGCCCCTCCTCAAAGGGTTGCGGGAAGTGGATGTTGACGGTGCTTATGGGTTAATTCTAGAGTTTTATTCGCCACTAATACCGATCGAACTTTGGGAAGAAAAGCAAGAAAAAATAACTACTTTTTTTGGCCCCGGTTTACACGCACAAGTCAGTCAGAAGCCTAATGACAAAGTTGAATTGGCTTTAGTTACAACTCCTAAAGCTTAAAATAGTCTTGAATTGGTTAGTTGTTATTTTGTTAGGATTAACAAATAACAACTAACAAATAACCAATGACTACTGACTAATGACTTCTTCCCGATCAATTAAATCACGAGAGGTACAGATGGTTTCTTTAAACAGCAAGATAGGCATTATCGGCGCAGGAACATCAGGAGTTTATCTGGCAATTTTGCTGATTGAACAAGGGTTTAAAGTTACATTATTTGAAAAAGCACCCCATCCGCGCACCGATGGCTGTGGTATCCTGATCGTGCAAGCAGGTATGGAAGCGCTCGATCGCGGAAACCATCAAGTCACCCAAAAAATTATCAACTCCGGCGATGCGGTGAAAGTATTCGAGTTTCGCAACCTGCGTGGCGGTGTGATCAATTCTGAACCAGTCACCTATGAAGAAAACGAACTTCCGGGGATGCTGGTACACCGCAAAGCTATTCTAGAAGCACTCCTCGACGAGGTACCCGCGGACTGTATTCGTTTTAATGCGGAATTATTGTCGATCGCCCAAACTGAGCATAGCGTGATCGTCCACTTTAAAGATGGAACTCACTGGGAAGGCGACCTATTAATTGGCGCAGATGGAATTGTCTCCAAAGTTCGTCAATTTATCGTTCCCAATGTAGAACTGTTTTATTTAGGCGACATTGTGTGGCGGGGAATAGTCCAAGATAATAGCTTTTGTCCAGAAGGAAATTTCTTTGTTTATGTACGCGGGCGAGGAATCTATGCCAACTTCTTTCACATTGGTGGAGGTCGAACTCATTGGGGTTTCTTTATCGAAAAAGAGCGACAAAAATCAGAACTAGGAAAACTCCAACCCAATGATATCACTATACCTCCCCAAGAACTCGCAAAACTCCCAGAAGATGCGCGAAAAGTAATTGAATCCACCCCTCTAGAAGATATTGTCTGTCGTTTTTCCTACGACATTGACCCCCTACCAAAAATCTATGACGGGCGAGTTATCCTAATCGGAGATGCAGCCCACGCCAAAAGTTCCACACGCGCTAGAGGAATGACTTCCGGTTGGGAAGATGGACTGTGCTTAGCCCAACATCTCACCGACAGTGCTAACATTGCAGAAGCCCTGAACAATTTTCAGACTGAAAGATTACCGATTGTCCACGAATATCAACGCACCAGCCGTGAAATGAGTCTGAAAATAGGTCGTCGTTAGAAATAGAGAATAGGAGCAAATCCTGATGTCTGCAAATATATCTTACTCTCCCGATTTAGACAAAGTTCCTGAGATTTTTACCCGTCATCTTGGTACTTGGAAAGGTGAGTTTATTAAGACTGATACTCGCGGACATTTTGATCGCAGCTTTTTCGGTAGTTTTAGTACCTGGATTGAGGGAAGTCACTACCGACAAGTCAATAATTATGAATACTCAGATGGTTCTCGCCTCCAGCTAAATTTTGAAGGTGAATTTGAAAATCGGATTGTGAATTTTTTTTCTAACAGTTATTCTGATTTTTCGGCGATTGCGTGGGACGCGGGTCACGAAACTATCTGCTATCGGTCAACTAAAACTCAGGATAACGCACTTATTACTTTTGTGGAAACAATCACTTTACTGTCAGAAAATCACCGAGTTCGCAGCACTCAAGCTTTTAAAAATGGCGTTTTTGATGGCATTTCATTTATTGAGGAAAAGCGAATTAATTAATATTTGCAAACAAGCGGGAACGAGTAATAAAACGTTCTCCATCCGGCCCTTCCAAGGAAAAGTCGCTACCTCCAGGCCCCGATGCTACGTCGATAATTAGCTGCGTGTGTTGCCAATGTTCGTATTGTTGCGCTGCAATATAGAAAGGACAACCGCCTATTTCGCCGAGTAATACGTCGCCATCACCGACGATCAATTCGCCATCGGGAAAGCACATGGGGGAACTACCATCGCAGCAGCCGCCGGATTGATGAAACATCAATTGTCCGTGTTGATTTTTGAGATTATTGATTAATTTTAAGGCTGTTTCGGTTGCGGTGACTTTGGCGATTGTTTCCATTTTAGAAGAAGGAAGAAGGAAGAAGGAAGAAGGAAGAAGGAAGAAGGAAGAAGGAAGAAGGAAGAAGTTTTTTCCTCTTATCTCTTCCTAATAACTGACAACTAACGATCTAAAGTCCCGGCTTCCTCGGAATTATTCATATCTTTGTTGTCTTCATCTGCGTGAATCCGCGTCAATCCATTGTCATCTGCGGTTAATAAATTCTCTTTTTTAACCGCAGATGAGAGCAGATCCACGCAGATAAACGCAGATGAATTATATCAACTCCAGTTGTACGGGATTTGATATGACTTAGAAAAAACCTAAAGCTTTGGGGCTGTAGCTGACCAGCAAATTCTTGGTTTGTTGGTAGTGATCTAACATCATTTTGTGATTTTCGCGGCCGATTCCAGATGATTTGTAGCCGCCGAATGCTGCGTGGGCTGGATAGAGGTGATAGCAGTTTGTCCACACGCGGCCGGCTTGAATGGCGCGGCCCATGCGATAGGCTGTGTTGATGTCGCGTGTCCACACTCCTGCACCTAAGCCGTAGAGTGTATCGTTGGCAATTTTTAGTGCTTCGGCTTCGTCTTTGAAGGTGGTGACAGCTAATACTGGGCCGAAGATTTCTTCTTGGAAAATTCGCATTTTGTTGTGGCCTCTGAAGAGTGTCGGCTGGAAGTAATAGCCGTCTTGCAAGTCGCCGGACAAGATGTTTCTTTCGCCTCCAATCAGGCATTCTGCGCCTTCTGCATGACCGATTTTGACGTATTCGGCGATTTTTTCCATTTGGTTGATGGATACTTGGGCACCGAGGGCTGTTGTCGGATCTAAGGGGTTGTTTTGCTTGATTTGGCGGATGCGGGAGAGAGCTTTTTTGATGAATTGGTCGTAGATTGATTCCTGAATTAAGGCGCGTGAAGGACAGGTGCACACTTCGCCTTGATTGAAGGCGAACATGACGAATCCTTCGACTGCTTTGTCGAGGAAATCGTCATCTTTGGCGCAGACATCTTCAAAGAATATGTTGGGAGATTTGCCGCCTAATTCTAGGGTGACGGGGATGACGTTTTGGGATGCGTATTGCATGATTAGTCGCCCGGTGGTGGTTTCGCCGGTGAAGGCGACTTTGGCAATGCGGGGACTGGTGGCGAGGGTTTTGCCGATTTCGGCGCCTGGCCCGTTGACGATGTTGATGACGCCATCCGGTACTAAGTCGGCGATGATTTCCATCAGTACCAAGATTGAGGCTGGGGTGGGCCCGGCTGGTTTGAGGACTACGCAGTTGCCGGCGGCGAGGGCTGGGGCGAGTTTCCAGGCGGCCATTAGGATCGGGAAGTTCCAGGGGATGATTTGTCCGATGACGCCTAGGGGTTCGTGGAAGTGGTAGGCGACTGTTGTTTCGTCGAGTTCGCCGATCGACCCTTCTTGGGCTCTTATGCAGCTTGCAAAGTACCGGAAATGGTCGATCGCCAGTGGTATGTCTGCGAGTCGGGTTTCGCGTATTGGTTTACCATTATCCCAGGTTTCGGCGATCGCCAGTCGATCGAGGTTTTCTTCCATGCGATCGGCTATTTTGTGCAGAACCCGCGCCCTTTCTGCTGGGTTCGTCTTACCCCACTTGTCTTTCGCGCTGTGGGCGGCATCTAGTGCCAATTCTACATCCTCGGCGGTCGATCGGGGAATTTGACAAATTGATTTTCCGGTAATTGGAGACAGGTTTTCCGAGTATTTTCCTTTCACCGGCGCTACCCACTTGCCACCAATAAAGTTGTCGTAACGAGCTTGAAAAATCGACTGATTGCCAGATTGAACAGGTGCTGCTACTACCATTTTATTACCTAATTAAAACTCGTTTTTGCGGACTGTTAAAATCTCTTGAATTTCAACTATCGTCTATTTTTTGGAACTTCGGTCATTTCATATACAAAATTTTACATTATTTTAACTACCAGCCGGGAAGTCCCTCGGTATATTCAGAGGGGGATGAATCTGAGCGCTGCGCGAAGTACCCCCGAAT
>PVWI01000140.1 GCA_003003725.1 filamentous cyanobacterium Phorm 6
AGATGTGTATAAGAGACAGATAGTATACCCACTGATCGTTAACCCTCCAGCCCACCCGATCGCCAAACTTCTCCCAAACTGTGGCATCATAAACACTAGCCTTTCCCCCCGACTTTACCCACAAACCCTTTTGCACAGAAAAGCCGAACCTGCGGTGACTGTTCTTAACCCAAAGTTGGTCAATAGTCTGCAAATCCTTAGCAGGAAACCTCCTAATATCTTCCTCGCTCAAATAACCCCTTGAAACTTGCTCCATCACTTCCAGCATTTTCACAGAAGTTTCCTCATCAGCACCCCGCCAATTTTTAGCAGCCAGCAGCCTTTCCAATTGAGAATAATCTATCCCTTTTTCCGACTCTAAGTTCATAGAAACTAGCGGAGTCTGAGTCACAGGTTGAGTCGGTATAGAAGGACTAAGAACAGTTACCTGCTGAGAATTTGGCGCTGGTGAAATCACCACAACCGCAGGTTTTACAAACTCCAAAACTTCCACAGCCGACTTGTAGCGGTCTTTGACATATTCCTGAATCAGCTTATCCAAAATCTGACCTAAATCCTGGCTAATCTTTGTTCCTTTCGGCAAAGCCTCCCTCCACAGCCAGCGACCTTCGAGCGGGTCGTAAAGGTCATCATGAATGTCCCCGTAGATATCCAAATAAGGCATAACAGAAGTCAGCAACCGAATACAAGTAACCCCCAAACTGTAAAGGTCGCTAGCAGGAACAGCCCTACCGTGACGCTGTTCTAGTGCCGCATAGCCGGGAGTTCCCAACTTAGTTCCTGTTTTAGTCGGAGCCTCAGCTACTACCTGTTTGGAAACCCCAAAATCTATCAGCACCAATTTGCGATCGCGATTTCGCCGGATCACATTCTCCGGCTTAATATCCCGGTGAATTACATTGCGATCGTGAACAAAATTCAGCAAAGGCAACAAATCTAACAGCAGTTCTCGAATCTTAACTTCGCTATAACCACCGTACTTTTCTAACTCATCCTTTAAATTATTGCCATCAATAAACTCTTGCACCAAATACAAGCGCCCATCTTCCTCGAAATAAGAAATCAACTGAGGAATTTGCGGATGTTTCAGTTCGTAGAGCCGTCGGGCTTCTTGTTCAAACAGTCGGACATACTTTTTAAAATGAGCAGGCTTCCGCTGAAACTCCTGCGGCGGCGACAACTGTTTGATAACGCACAGTTCCTCAAATTTTCCATGATTTACGGCTCTAAAAGTCCTGCCAAATCCTCCGTCACGCAGCGGCTCAGTTGCTGCATAAAGGTCTTTTAGCAGCAGCTTGGAACCACAATTAAGACAATACTTTGTGCCTGGTGGGTTCTGACGCTTGTCTCTTGGGCAATCGAGATTAAGGCAGTATGTCATATATTAAAAGATGCAAAGAAAATTATACTCAGGGTGTCATTTTATTCAAGAGTCCGATCGCGAGCTGTTTTTTTGTTGTTGAGGCGAGACCCTGAACTTTACTCAAGTAGCAGCCATTTTCCCGCTCTCAGAGGCGCTCTCGCTAGACTGCCCCGCTCGCAAGTATAACTCTCTTGAGGGTTTGACTTCAAACTCGAAGCCCAAATCTAACCTGAAACTCCGAGAAGGCGCAATACATTTGATTTAGCGGTCAAATAGCTAGCAGATTGGGTGCATCTGGTGCGCATTCAAATATATTCCTAGGGGCGAAGCACTGACGGCAGTAAATCTCTGGTTCTCATTAATAAATTGCCTGCCGTCAGTGCGAGAGTCCTTCCACTCATTGAGATGCACCCCAGCAGATTTAAAAAAAAATAGTAATTTATGATCGGCCCAGTTAGCTCTGCAACGCCGAAAAAAAAACTTAGGATTCCACCTGAGATATAATTTTATTAGCAGAGAGAATCAGACTAATGGGCTCTGCGGCTGCCCTCAAGTTCGTTAGCGAAGCCCTCGAAGAGGATCGACCTTAATATTTCCCCTGTATAAACTTTTACCGAACCCAGCCAAAGCAACAATCCAAAAGTCCCCAACAAACGTACATTAAAATCAATACTAGCTTGCACGCTGAGCAATCCGATCGGACAATTAGCCAGTTTTCCCTCTTCCCTTTTTTCAGCTATTACCACTTAAATTTATCTCGCTCCGTCTACTTAATTAGGAACTGCCAGTGACACCAAAACTACAGCCCTCTAAAAATTCAAACTCCCGCGCATTAGCACCGAAAGTACCCTGGTTCGAGCGGTTCATCGCACTGGTCGCCCTCGGAAATTTCAGCCTAGTATTATTTGACATAAGTTATGTATCTTGGCGAGATTTCTACTTTCGACAATGGCCAGTTATTACCCAACTATACGACCCATTTAAAGGAATCAAACCCAACCGAGACACCGAACAATATCTAAAAACCTTACAAGAATTAAAAATTCAAGTAGTGAAAACAGGCTTGCCATCTCCCCAAGTAGCAGCAAAATTGCAGGAAATAAACAATCTGAGTACGAAAATGATCGACGAAGATCCGTTTCGACTAGCATCCAAAAGTGGCACCCTAGAAAAAATTAAAGACCGAATGCGCTATCGCACCCCGAATCCGCAAGAATCTGCCAAACAATCATTCAAAACATTCTGGAGCCAAGACCATTTAAACAAACAAGGCTGGCAACAAGAAATAACATGGTTTGACGCCAAAATCAAGCCATTAATCGCCACCAACTATTACAGGACGATCGGAGAAAACGGCGAATTTACCGACAACTTCTGGCAAATCGACCTGCCATTTATGGCGATATTCGCGATCGAATTTCTAGCCCGCACCTACTTCATCAGCCGCCGCCACCGCAGCGTCACTTGGCGAGCAGCCATGCTCTGGCGTTGGTACGACATCTTTTTGTTCCTTCCCTTCTGGCGCTTGTTGCGAATATTACCCGTCACAATCCGCATCCACCAAGCCAAAATGCCCGATCTCCAACCCATACGCACCCAAATCAGCCGGGGTTTCGTCGCCAACTTCGCCCAAGAATTGACCGAAGTAGTAGTAATTCAGCTCATCAACCAGATGCAACAATCCATTAGCAGTGGGGAACTAGCAAAGCAACTTTTTCAATCTCAGAAACAGCGATATTTAGATATTAATAATATCAATGAAATAGAGGCGATCGCCACCCGTTTAGTCCAAGTAACCGTTTACAAAGTTCTCCCGCAACTCCAGCCCGACCTAGAAGCCCTGCTCCGCTACAATATTGAAAGTTTCCTCAAACAATCCCCCCTCTATCAAGGATTCCAGCAAGTACCCGGATTGGGAAACCTGCCCGCACAACTAGCAGAGCAATTAGTTGCAGAACTCTCCAAATTAGTCACCCTCGGCCCCCAAGATGCCTACGAAGCCTTTAAAATCGCCAGCGAAGACCCCGTAGGTATCAAACTCTCAAGCCAGTTAGTCCAACATTTCGGGCAAGCTTTAGGAGCTGAATTGCAACAGCAGCAAACCTGGCAAGAAATACAAGTGCTGCTATGCGACTTCCTAGAAGAGTTCAAAATCAACTACATCCAGCGGTTGAGCGAAGAAGACTTCGAGAAAATTTTAGAACAAGCCAAAGAATTGCAACGGATAGCCCCGCGTTAAGCTGACGGATCTCGAAGGCAGTTCGGCAATGGATTCGCTCCACGGATTTAACGGATTTAACGGATGTTGAGGGCAGCAGTCAACGGATTCGCTCCAGGGATTTAACGGATTTAAAGGATTTTGAGGACAGAAGTCAAGCGTGAATAAGGAAGAAAGAAGATTTTTCCCATCTCCCCACTCTCCCACTCTCCCACTCTCCCGCTCTCCCGCTCCCCCACTCTCCCACTCTCCGGGCGCGATCGGTTTGTCACTGGGCGGGCGATCGAGCTAAACTAAGAACTGAGGTCTCCCTTCGATCGGAAGCAGACCTCAAACTTCTTGGAAGAAATTGTTTTACCTAGAAGTGGGTCAAGCCCACTTTTTTTGTTGCATTAGTCGCAGGAAAAGAGTAAGACCAGTTTTAACTTCACTATTCGATATGACTCATCCTCTAATCCCACAAATCATTGACTTAGCTACCCCCGTTGCGGAAACACTGGGATTGGAAGTAGTGGGAGCAGTGTTTCACACCAACCAAAATCCTCCCGTCTTGCGGGTAGACATCCGCAACATCCAGCAAGACACCGGTTTAGCCGACTGCCAGCGGATGAGCACAGCCCTGGAAGCCGAGTTAGACGCATCTGAAATCATACCCGATGCCTACGTGCTAGAGATTTCCAGTCCCGGCATATCCCGGTTGCTCAGTAGCGATCGAGAATTCATTACCTTTAAAGGTTTCCCCGTAACAGTCAAAGCCACCGAACCGGACTCGCGAATCAAAGAGTGGAAAGGACTACTTGTCAGCCGGGATGAAACAACGGTTTATCTCAATCAAAAAGGGCGACAGGTAAAAATTCCCCGCCCTCAAATTGCCAAAGTTGAACTAGACGAAGGAACAA
Organism: filamentous cyanobacterium Phorm 6; assembly: GCA_003003725.1. Taxonomy (GTDB): domain Bacteria; phylum Cyanobacteriota; class Cyanobacteriia; order Cyanobacteriales; family Microcoleaceae; genus Microcoleus. The sequence goes on from PVWI01000140.1 coordinate 4,481, forward strand.
AGGAGTAGTAAAGGGAAATTTTGAGATTTGAGATTTGAGATTTAAGATTTGAGATTGCCTCGCAGTAAGCTAAAAACGCTTCGCTGCGAGTTAATTTTTAAGAATCAGATATGTATCAAGGGGTTGAATTGTCACAAAAAATAAATTGTGACAGCAACCAGCTTCCTTAATCTTATCCCGCAACTCATAAATCATCAACGATCGTTTTTTCTCGAAAATTACCAACTACAAATTACCGATTACCAGTTATATCAAATCTGTGCTTGATCGGAATTGTAAAATCTACTCAACAGTCAACCACCAGTCATTTTTTCGACTGATAGTCAACAGTTAACAGTTAACTATCAACAGTTAACAGTCATTCCGGTGCAACCGGAATTGATATTACGTATTGTCAAAACAAAAAAGGAGTGTTTTATATGTCAATGGTTCCCCTGCCCGGACTAAAAGAAATGGTCGAAGGTATTAGTAAAGAACGAAACTTACCCAAACACGCCGTCCAAGCAGCCTTGCGAGAAGCCCTGCTCAAAGGATACGAACGCTACCGCCGCACCCAAAAACTAGACCACTTCAGCGAAGAATACTTCGACAATTTTGATGTAGAACTCGACGCAGAACAAGAAGGTTTCCGCGTTTTAGCCAACAAAACGATTGTCGAAGAAGTCGCCAATCCCGATCACGAGATATCACTTTCCGAAGTCCAAGAAGTAGCCACCGAAGCTCAGCCTGGGAGCATCGTGCTCGTAGACGTAACACCAAATCAAAAAGAATTTGGTCGCATGGCAGCCATCCAGACCAAACAAGTGCTGGCACAAAAATTGCGCGATCAACAGCGCAAAATGATTCAAGAAGAGTTCAAAGATTTAGAAGAAACCGTTCTACAAGCAAGAGTGCTCAGGTTTGAGCGGCAGTCGGTAATTTTAGCAGTCACCAGCAGTTTCGGTCAGCCAGAAGTAGATGCAGAACTCCAGAAGCGCGAACAGTTGCCCAATGACAATTACCGGGCAAACGCCACATTTAAGGTCTATCTCAAAAAAGTAGGCGAAGGCTCTACTAGAGGGCCACAGTTACTTGTTTCTAGAGCAGATGCAGGTTTGGTGGTTTACCTATTTGCTAACGAAGTGCCAGAAATAGAAGACGGAGTAGTAAGAATTGTCGCCGTAGCCAGAGAGGCAAATCCTCCGTCGCGGCACGTCGGCCCGCGGACTAAAATAGCAGTTGATACTCTCGATCGCGACGTAGACCCCGTAGGAGCCTGCATCGGAGCGCGGGGATCGCGGATTCAGGTAGTAGTCAACGAATTGCGTGGCGAAAAAATCGACGTAATCCGTTGGTCTCCCGATCCCGCAACTTATATTGCGAACGCCCTAAGTCCAGCTAGAGTAGATGAAGTGCGTTTGGTTGCGCCAGAAGGCAGACGCGCTCATATTTTGGTCGCTGAAGACCAACTGAGTCTCGCCATAGGCAAAGAAGGTCAGAACGTGCGCCTTGCAGCCCGCTTGACAGGTTGGAAAATCGATATCAAAGATATTGCTAAGTACGATCGCGATGCCGAAGACACCAAATTAGAAGCAGAAGCAACTAGGCTCGAAGCAGAAGCAGGCGATTACTACGAAGACGACGAAGCATCAGGCTTCGATGGCGACGAGGAAACCGCAGAATTTGAGGCAAATGAGGCAGCCACCACGGAAGAAACTGAAGCCCCAGTCTAAAAACTGCGACATTCACTCTTATTTTCTTGACGGGAGACTAGGAGGACTTGTCCCCTACTCCCACTCTCCCACTCTCCCACTCTCCCCCCTCTGACAAGAAATGAAACCGAACTACCGGTGCTGTGCAAGTTGTCGAAAAATAGCTGATAAGGAAGCTTTTTGGCGAGTAGTCAGGGTCTATCCTTCCCATCAGGTACAATTAGATCGTGGCCTCGGTCGTTCCGCTTACCTTTGTCAGGCGAGCCAATGCCTCAAAGCAGCTCAGAAAAAAAATCGACTGGGGCGATCGCTCAAAGCGCCTGTATCTAACGAACTGTACCAAACACTTTGGCAGCGTTTAGCCACATCTGATTTGACATCTGACTGTGGCTCAACGGTTCCCAAAAGCGACAATAGTTCGGCCTCGACTGTATAAACCCTCGCGGGCAGCCCTACCAGTAATTACCGGTAGCGCCAGCTCTAAAACCCCAATCCGATCGGCCCACCAGTCTGGAAAGATTTGTGTCAGATTATATAAAGGTAAGGTACTAGCAGAGGTATCCTCAAGGTGGAAAGACAAATTTTGAAGCTTGAAAGAATGGCTGTTGCCAAAATTCCGACTTCTCAGTTCTCTGGTTCCCCAAAAAAACTTGAGAATTTTCCCACCACAAACTTCAGCAAGTTACATCTTTTTAGATAAAATTGCTGAGCGAGTACCAAAACCCCGATTCCTGACACTGAATCAATCACAGCGAATGATGTCGTCATTAGAACAAAAAATCACAATGTAAAAACTGGTTGGCACAAAAGAGGGCAGAGTGGATGAACAACGGCAAAGTAAGAATTTACGAATTATCACGGGAACTAAATTTGGATAATAAAGACATCTTGGCAGTTTGCGAACGGCTCAATATTTCAGTGAAGAGCCACAGCAGCACAATTACAGAATCAGAAGCAGAACGCATTCGCCTCGCAGCGGAAAAATACGTAGCCAGCAGCCACTCTTCCCCCGGCAAGCCAGCTCCTCCCGAAAGAGCAGCAGCCCCATCTAGAGAATCTGGCCCTCACCCTAACGACCAACAAAAAAAGCAGCAAATTTTAGAAATACGCAGTCCAAAAGTACGGCCGGCTGGTGCCTCGTCCCAGCCCGCGGGCAATGAGGAGCAAAAAACCCAGCCTGGGGCCACCGTGGCAACTCCTCCCAAATCGCCCGCCACTCAACAACAACTCCAGTCTCCAGCTAAACCAAATATCAATCGACCTGTACTTTCGAAGTCAAATGTCGCTGTCTCGGCGGCTCCGTCAGAAACAGTCTCAGAAACAGTCTCAGAAACAGTCTCAGAAACAGTCTCAGAAACAGTCTCAGAAGTAGGTACTATCGGCGCTCAGGCACCTGCGGCACTTCAACCGCCGTCAGAAAAGGCTCCCGAACGCACGCAACGCCCGCCAGTCGCACCTCCAGCGCCGCCCGGGGCAAAACTCACTTCGCCACCAGTCAGAGGGGCGTCGGAGTCGGCGACGCGTAGCACACAAAGTCTGGGAAATAAGCCGGTACTCAAACTTGCCAGAACTGAGCAAGAGCTATCAGAGCAGGCACAAAATCTGGAAGCGCCGGCTAAACCCAGCCGTCCTAGCAGACCCGCACCGGGAGGTACCGAATCTCGCGACGGGCGCACACCCCGACCTGGTGGTGGGCCAGTCAGGACTCAACTTGCCGATCGACCCCAGCCAGGTGGTGGGCCGCGCCGGAGTCTAGCCCCCGCAACGTCAGCTACCGGGCTGCGTAGCCGTGGTGGCGACACCGGAGCCGCAGGGGATGACACTGATGACAATGAAGAAGATAATACGCCGGACTCCGGGATTCTTCTCCTCGAAAGGCCCTCCCTCCCTCGTCCTGCCAAAAAGACTTCGGCCATTTGGGAAGAAGACGACGACGAAAACTCAGATGCTGCCAAGGCTGCCAAGGCTGCCAAACTCAAACAACGTCGCCTCAAACCCATAGATGAGGATGACGATGACTTAGAAAATGGCTTGGATATGCCAGCACCAGTCACGGTCAGTCTGTCCCTAGCCCGCCCTGCTAAGGCGAAGACACAAGCAGCACCAAAATCAACACCAACTCCGGGCGCACCCGGAAGTAGTGGCAAAAATAAGAGACCGGGCCCTTCTCACGATAAAAGCTCGTCTGGTTCTTCAGGCGGACGCGGTAGCCGGGGCAAAACAGCCGAAGCTAAGGTAGAACGTCCTGAAACACTGATGCTGAGCAGACCGATGACGGTTCAAGAACTAGCAATTACTTTGGCAGTTCCCGAAACCGAAATCATTAAACGGCTGTTCTCTAAAGGTATTGCGGTCAACATTACCGAAACCCTGGACATGGCAGCGGTGAGAATGGTGGCTGAAGAGATGGGCGTAGAGGTAGAAACCCCTGAAAAATTAGCCCCAGGTACCAAATTGATCGAGATGCTGGACGCAACGGATATGGAATACCTCCAACGCCGTCCACCAGTGGTAACGATTATGGGCCACGTCGATCACGGTAAAACTACCTTGCTCGACTCGATCCGCAAAACCAAGGTTGCTCAAGGAGAAGCTGGGGGTATTACCCAGCACATCGGTGCTTATCACGTGGATGTGGTACACGAAGGCAAGAGCCAGCAGGTTGTATTTTTGGATACGCCCGGTCACGAAGCCTTTACAGCAATGCGGGCTCGTGGAACGCGGGTGACAGATATCGCGATCTTGGTGGTAGCGGCCGATGACGGTGTGCGTCCACAAACAATTGAAGCTATCAGTCACGCGAAAGCGGCTAAAGTGCCAATTGTTGTGGCGATCAATAAAATTGATAAGGAAGGCGCTCAGCCGGAACGAGTCAAACAAGAGTTGACAGAGTACGGCTTGGTTGCCGATGACTGGGGCGGTGATATTACGATGGTTCCTGTCAGCGCGATCCGAGGCGAAAATCTCGATATGCTGTTGGAAATGATCTTGACCGTCGCGGAAATGGAAGACCTCAACGCTAACCCGAACCGCGCGGCTAAGGGTACGGTGATTGAAGCTCACCTCGATAAGGCAAGGGGGCCTGTGGCAACTTTGCTGGTGCAGAACGGTACTCTGCGGGTGGGCGATATTGTGGTCGCAGGCTCGGCTTTGGGTAAGGTGCGGGCTATGATCGACGATCGCGGCGAACACGTAAAACAAGCAACTCCATCCTTTGCGGTGGAAGTGCTGGGGCTGCGGGATGTACCTCGCGCCGGAGATGAATTCGATGTCTTCGCGAACGAAAAAGAAGCTGCGGCGATCGCCGATGCCAGAGCTACATCTCAACGAGATTCACGTATATTGCAAGGTGGTAGGATCAGCCTCAGTGGCTTCTCTCAACAAGCTAAGGAAGGTGTTCTTAAGGAACTCAACTTAATCTTGAAGGCAGATGTCCAAGGATCCCTCGAAGCAATTGTCGGCGCTCTGACTCAACTTCCTCAAAAAGAAGTTCAACTCCGACTGCTGCTATCTGCTCCTGGGGAAGTCACAGAAACCGACATTGACCTCGCAGCCGCCAGTAATGCTGTGATTGTCGGGTTCAATACTAATCTCGCCACCGGCGCTCGCCAAGCGGCCGATCAAGCAGGGGTAGACGTGCGGGAATATAGCATCATCTACAACCTCTTGGATGATATTCAAGGGGCGATGGAAGGCCTGCTGGAACCTGAACTGGTGGAAGAACCTCTGGGTCAGGTGGAAGTGCGTGCTGTCTTCGCGATCGGTCGTGGGGCTGTCGCTGGATGTATGGTACTCTCTGGCAAGGTCGTCCGTAACTGTAAGGTTCGGGTGCGCCGCGGCAACAATGTCGTTTACGAAGGTGTCCTAGACTCCCTCAAACGGATGAAGGAAGATGCCAAGGAAGTCAATACTGGCTTTGAATGCGGTATTTCCTTGAGTGGGTTTAGCGACTGGGCGGATGGCGATACTATTGAAGCCTACCGGATGGTTACTAAGCGCCGAACTCTCTCGGCATAATTTTGGATTCTGAATTGGGGATCTTGGACTCAAGGCAGGTTAATTAACCTGCCTTGAGTTTTAAGCATTCTTCTTCCTTCTTCTTCTCGTTTCCGCAAGCGTTGCGTCGCCCTGAGCCCTTCGGCTACGCTCAGGATAAACGCAGCCGTTGGGCCTTCTTCCTTCACGCCTGAAAATTGGGTCTGAAGCCTTCCCGTTTAGGGGGAAATCAAACAAAATAATTCATTGTTCCAATCCTCTTCTATCGACGGCTATGGGTAGCTGTCAACTGTCAACTGTCAACTGTCAACTGATGAACTATGCGTTCTTTTTGGTCAGATCCTTTTTTGTGGATTCACCTTTCTGGGGTGGCTACAGTACCAATTTTCTTGGGACTGTGCTTGCTGGGACTCGCAGTGGGTTCTCCCATGCTCCCTGTCTGGTTAGAAGTGTTTTTAGTGGCTGTAGCAGGTATTGCTCCTGTGCTTTGGATGCAGTTGTTCCGCCCTTTTTACATTTTTAGTATTTTAGTTGTGGCGGTAAAACCACAGAATTTAACACCTTCACAGCAGCAGATTCTGACTCGGTTTAAAACTAAGTTAAATCAAGGACTTGCTCTTTTTGTCGCTGTTTTGCTAGCAGTAATTTTGTGGCAGCTCTACCGATTGGCTCCCCTGGCTGCTGGGGTGGCTCCGTTTCCTCCTTCCTGGCGGTGGGCTGGATTGTTGTTGGCAGTTGCGGCTTTTTTAGCTAGCAATTTGTTTTTGCAGGTGTCTGCTGGTGTTATGGCGGTTTTGCTGATGCCGGAATCGGAATTTGCAGCAACAAAGCCTTATGTTTTAGAAGAAATTCGGCATGATTTTACGATCGCCCCTTGGCAAGTCGATCGACTTTTGCCGACTTTTGCGGGCGAAACAACTGCCACTGCTGCTGTACCCGCAGAGTCAATGGGCCCAGCATCCGGTAGTCTTGTCAACCCAAAACCCGCAGACACCAACCTGCCTACATCGCTACCCGAACAATCCCTCGAAAAGTGAAATAAAAAAATTAAAATTGAGATAAATGTAATTTAAGCTACTTTATTTAAGACAGATATATGCTTTAAAAAAAAATAGGTAGTTTTTGCCTGTGATTAAGATTATTAATAATATTAATATTTAATTGTTAATTACAGGTTGTGGATATTTTATATTGGCTATTTGGAGAGAAGAATCTATAATAGAGAGAGTCAAGGTAAGCTTTAAATCCTAATAGGGGATTAAAACAGAGGTATCACAATATGGCGAATTATCTACCGATCGCACAACCACCTCAAGCCGCAGAGCCGATCGAGCTGTGCGAAGATTCTGAAATCTGGGGCAGTCTCAAATCTGCGATCGGCGCAAGTTCAGGATTTCAACGCTGGCAGCTAGAACTCAATTTTGAGCGTCAGCACCAAAATGCCACGATCGATCAGCAGGTTCGCTCCTATCTGCGGGAAACTTTAGAAACTTTGGCTTACTGAGTCCCCTCAAACCAAATATTGTCAAGGTTTGTAAATTTAAGAAGTAAATCATGCCGATATCCCCTCCAATATGCTAAACGAGTGCCGAAAGTGAGTGCAGATCGCAACTTCGGAGATCAAATTGCAGGGGATAGTATTTCTACTTATTGAATTGGAATTAATTCCCCGGCATTTGGCAATACACTCTCAGAAAAATCAAGAAAAAATTAGCCTGAAACCCCCATACAAAGCGACTGCGGCTGCTATGTATTGACTTGCCTGTTGCCGAAACTCTTTATAATAAGACTGAAGCAAAATAAAATTAACAGTGATTGAGTGGCGGTACATCAAACCGTCAAAATCAACCTGATTACAAATCTTTTGCACCGTAAGTCGTATTAAACACTATACAACAACCAGAGTTTAGGAAAATGCGCTTAGTCATAGTTCAGTATGCCGGCGATTACGCAGAAGCCTTTCAGCGTTTAGCCAAAGGTGGAAGCGAAACATACTACGCTCAAAAATATTCTGTTGATGCCGTTACCGAGATGGCAAAACGAGCGGAGTCAGTAACGGTTATTTGCTGCATGACACCAAAATTTGAGGATTTGGTTCTAGAAAACGGCGTGCGGGCGATCGGTTGTGGATTTAGTGACAAAATTAATTCCCAAAAATTGATCCAGTTAATTTCCCAGCAAAATCCGACTCATTTAGTCATACGGGCGACTATTCCAGACGTTTTTAAGTGGGCAATTAAAACTAAAATTAGAACCATCGCTGTATTTGCCGAATCTATTGTAACAAAAACTTGGCGAAATAAAATCCGTAACTATTTCTTCGCTAAGTTGTTGAATAACGAGCAAATAGAATGGGTTGGGACTTACGGCATCACTTCATCTTTATTGTTCAAAGAAATTGGAGTAAAACCAGATAAAATAATTCCGTGGGACTTTCTCTTAGAGACCAATCCAGGCTCTTTGTTGCCGAAAAAATTCCCTACAGGTCTCAATACTTTGAAACTATTTTACGCTGGCGCGTTAGCCCAAAGTAAGGGAGTTGGCGATATCTTAGAAGCGGTAGCAAAGTTAAGAGAGCGGCATATATCAGTTGACTTAAAAATGGCAGGTAAAGGCAAAGTAGAGGAAGAAGAGTTTTTTGCCAAACGAGTCGAAGAGCTGCAAATCAAAGATTCTGTAGAATTTTTGGGGATGATAGCAACTTCGACTTTAGAAGATAAGATGAGAGACTCTGATGTGGTCTTAGTTACTAGCAGACACGAATATCCCGAAGGCTTTCCCCTAACAATTCAGCACGCTTTGCGCACTAGAACCCCGATAGTAGCTTCGGATCACCCGATGTTTAAAACTCACTTGAAGCACGGCGTTAATTCTATGATTTTTGAGGCGGGGAACTCTGTGGCTTTAGCGGAATGTCTGGAAAAACTAATTTCTGACTCAGCACTTTATCACAATATTTCTGTTGCTTCTCACTCAACCTGGTATGAGTTGCGCTTGTCTGTCAAATGGGCGGAATTGATTGATCGCTGGCTGGATGATACCCCTGAAAGCAAACAGTGGTTGTTTGAAAAACGGCTGGCTTCTGAATCCTACAATCCAAAATCTCGCCCATAACCAAGACAACCCTTCGCGGGTGCAGGCAGAAAATGCCTGGGATGTGTTTGGACGAGGCGGAAATTATCACCTTGCACAGGCAATTTGAGATTGATTAAAAGAGCCCCTAACTGATTCGCTAAGGGCAGCAGTTAGGGGTTCTTTTAATGTTGATAGCAGTTGCTCAACAGGATGCAACTGTAGAGAATATCTCAACGATTATCCAGTAAGTCATTCCCACTTCTTTAATCTGCAATGCGAAAAGAGAAAATGGGATGACTTGATGGAAAACTTTAGCCTGCGGTTGCTAAAGCCGGACTTTTAGTTTTGCCGATCGCCAAACATTTTTTAACACCAGCAATTACATCTTCCACATCTGCATCTGTTAATTTTGCCGAAATCGGTAAGCTAATTGTATGCAGTCCGATGTAGCTAGCATTTGGATAGTCTTTCGGCTGCCATCCAAACATTTCCTGATAGATAGGATGTTCCGGCATACTCATGTAATGTACGCCGACACCGATATTTTCGGCATTGATAGCGTTGAGAAACTCATCGCGGCTGATGCCTGTTTTGGCTTCATCTACCAGAATTGTGTAGAGGTGATAAGCGTGAATTGTATCCGGTTCGGGGTTCGCAGGCAAAGTAATTGGCAGATCCGCAAATGCTTCGTTGTAGCGCTGCCAAATTTGCTCCCGACGCTGCCAATAAGGGGCGACTCGTTTTAGTTGATGAATGCCGATCGCAGCTTGCAGATCCATCATGTTGTATTTAAAACCGACTTCCACCACTTGGTAATGCTTGTAACCTGAATCGCCGAAGCGCTTCCAAGCATCTTTGCTCATACCGTGCAGCGCTAAAATTTTCAGCCTGTCAGCGTCTTCTTGAGCGCGAGCCAGAATCATGCCTCCTTCGCCCGTGGTGATGTTTTTAGTGACATAAAAGCTGAAACATCCAAAGTCGCCAAAAGTGCCTGCTTTCTTTCCCTTGTACTCGGTTTCGATCGCGTGAGCGCAGTCTTCAATCAACTTCAAGTTGTGACGGCTAGCAATCTCGCAAAGCGCATCCATATCGCAGGGACGACCGGCGAAGTGAACCGGCAAAATTGCTTTAGTTTTGGAAGTTATTTTAGCTTCAACTTGAGCCGGATCAATATTCATTGTCACCGGATCGACATCCGCCAGTACCGGTGTTGCGCCTGCGTGAATAATCGCATTAACTGTAGCGCAAAAAGTCATCGGAGTAGTAATGACTTCATCGCCCGGTTTTAAGGAAGCAGCGAGGATGCTCAAGTGCAGTCCCGCTGTACAGGAATTGACTGCAATCGCATACTCGGAACCCTTGTAAGCTTTGAAGTCATTTTCAAAAGTCATGACTTTTGGGCCTGTACCCAACCAACCTGTTTTCATGGTTGACACCACTTCTTGAATTTCAGCGTCTTCGATTGCTGGAGAACCAAAAACCAAGAAACGATCTTTTGAACGAATAGGATTGTTGTTCATGTTGCTAGTTTTATACAGTAAATAGAGTCGAGCGAGTGAAAGTGTACTACCCAGATAAGTACGATTTTATAGGATTTGAGGTGCTGTTAATTTAATACAGTCTCTCACCGTTTTTTTTTCAACTTTTTTGGGTCAAGAGTTTTCGGGAATGCGTTGCGTGGCATCTGCCATAGCACGAGCTTACTACTAACTAGCTATTTTTTTGCAAGCACCTTACTTTGAGAAGGTTTCTTTATCTTAAGATAGATAATTTGCAATGTCCACCCAATTATATTTCAGTTTATGGGGGATACAGAAGCTCTTGCCCCTATTTTTATCATCAAAATACTTTTATCAGTAAAAATACGGATATTTATTTAATCTTTTTGTAAATTCTCGAACATTTATCCTGAGAATTCTCTGACACTCAAGTTAAAATATGGCAAGTTTTATACAAATAAAATGTGACTCTGCTGTAATTGATTCAGGTTCAGAGACATTCTGCGATCGATCGCCCGAATCAACCGTCTTTGACAAAAGCGACTATAGTCTAGGGAGACGAATCTTGTTCAAAATATCTTGTACCCGTTCTGAAACGCCGCCCAATTGTTCTGACAAAACTACAAGTTTGCCATAAGCTTCAATTAAGCGATCGCCCTCAACGTAAACTTCTGGAGTCGGATAATTCTTCATTGTTTCCAGCAACGTAATCTCGTTATCATTAGTTGCAGATAGCACCAAGGCCGATCGCAAAGCTTCTCGATTTGCATTCCCAGAAGGAGTCCGAATTACCTGACCAACCTCATCAAGAATCACTTCTCCAACTTTACTATTCAGCGTCCGATCCAAAAACCTTGGATTGACTTTAACCGGCCTGGTCAGATAACGGCGTAGTGTTTCGGGGTCTTTTTTTGCCTTTCCCAGCAACATTTCTAACCCGAGCGACATTTTCCCAGTTTCTGCAAAAACTTCTAATTCACTGACTGGTAAAGTCATTCGGATCACACTGTATTTGAGCACTACCTTTTCGGCAGCCACCGCAGCACTGCTGTAAAATAGAATTCCCGCACCTGCTGCTACAAATAACGTCCACCGCCCTTTGAAAAATGACCGCCCCATAGTAAAATCTCCCAACATCTTTTTCTACTTCGACTTTGGCACATCTAATTAGTTACTGCACTGGCAAATTGGTTCGGGAAACGCCTTCGGGATGCGATCGTCCCAACACTTAAGTATAAAATCAAACATAAAATTTACACAAAACTCGATCGAGACTTGAATTTTCCCCAATTTCCCCGAAGCCCAATCCCAGATTCCCACAAAAACACCAAGCGCCAACTCTTCTCTAATTGAAGGCTGGCGCTGGGCTTAAATTTGTTTTGTATATTTAGGGTCTTTATCCAAGCTGACCCCAATTGAACGAGTTAGAAACGGTTTTTGATTAGGGTCTTTAAATTTGCTGACCCCAATTCAACCAACCTCTTCATAACTACAGGGCTCGATCGCTTTCCCAGGCTTTCGTAATAATTTCTTTATCTTTATAACTTTTGCTTGCCTCAGATATATTTTTGTGTCTATTGGTAAATTTTTGTTACTTCGACTTCGGCGATCGGGCCTCGGCGCGCTGCTCAAGGCGA
>PVWI01000485.1 GCA_003003725.1 filamentous cyanobacterium Phorm 6
GATCGACACTTTGCCGATCGCCCGCGCGCTGCAAGTTAAAATGAACCCTGGTTCTAAATCCGCTGCCGCGTCTGGTTGGCTGTCGTAGACGGTTTTGCCTTCTAGGAGTTGCTGCTTGCAAGTGCCACAGGTTCCCGATCGGCAACTGCTGTCGAGTTCGACTCCTGCCCGATCGGCAACGTCGAGAATGAACTCATCTTCGCTGCAAGCAACTGTTTTACCCGATCGAGCAAAAATAACAGTAGATGTCTGAGGTTTCGCTTCTGAGATTGCCGTTTCGTCATCGTCAACCGTCAATTGCAGTTGCCGATTTAGCAAAGCCACCTCCCCTGTAATCTGTTTGGGAACGGCCCCAAACTTATCAACCAAAAGTTGAATCAGGACAGGTTTGAGGTCTTCACAGGGAATGCTTTTTTGGACGCAAGTACCCAAATGAGCATCTTTCCCGACAGTACCTCCCATATAAATGTCAACACCTTCGAGAGTTTTCCCATTCTTACGAACCTTTGTCCCCATGAAACCAATGTCTGCTACTTGAGGTTGGGCGCAAGAATTGGGACAACCAGTCCAGTGAATTCTCACAGGTTTGGGTATTGACAATTCTGCTTCCAATGCCTGAATCATTTCCACTGAACGGCTTTTGGTTTCGATGAGGGCGAAGTTGCAAAACTTCGAGCCGGTGCAGGAAACCAAGGCTCGTGTTAGGGGTGCCGGGTCGATCGAGAAACGCTCCAACAGCGGTTCTTTGACGAGCGACTCAATCCGCGATTCGGGAACATTAGGAATAATCACGTTTTCTTCGACAGTGAGCCTGAGTTCGCCGCTGCCGTAAACCTCAGCGATTCTGGCCAAATCGAACAAATCCGCTGCTTGCAGGCGCCCGACGGGAACGTGCAAACCTACATACTTTAGCCCTGCTTGTTTTTGGGCGTAGACACCGATGTGGTCGCGTTTGTCCCAGATGATTTCATCTTTGAGGGCGGCGACGGACAAACTGCGGCCTACTTCTTTTTCGACTGCGGCGCGGAATTGTTCGATACCGAGTTCGTCAATCAGCCACATCAACCGTGATTTTTGGCGGTTTGCTCTTGGGCCTCGATCGCGAAATACAGTTAAAATGGCTTTGCACAAATCCACAACGTCGCTAGGACTTGCCCAGACGTTGAGGGGAATTGCCGCCTCGCAGCGTTTGGCGGAGAAGAAGCCGCCGACTAAAACGTTAAAGCCGATGTTGCCGTCTCTGTAAGCGGGTACGAAGGCGATGTCGTTGATTTCTGCGTGGACTGAGTTATCGCGGCAACCTGCGATCGCAATATTAAACTTTCTCGGCAGATTGGAAAACTCTGGGTTGCCTTCGCCACTGTTGGTAATCATGTCTTGGACTTGATTCGCCAGTTCTCGCGTATCTATCAGTTCGTCGGCGTCTATGCCCGCGACTGGGGAACCGGTGATGTTGCGCACGTTGTCCATGCCAGACTGGATGCTGGTCATGCCAGCTTCTTTGAGGCGGCGGAAAATGTCGGGCACGTCTTCGATCCGAATTCCGCGCAGTTGCAAATTTTGTCTGGTGGTGATGTCAGCGCTGCCGTCATCGCCGTAGCGCTGTACGATTTCTGCTAGGGTTCTAGTCTGATTGCTGGTAATGATGCCGTTGGGCAAGCGCAGCCGCATCATGAATTTGCCGGGAGTTACTGGCCGAAAGAAAATGCCGAGCCATTTGAGGCGGTGCTCGCGATCAATCTCATCCATTGCTTCCCAGCCGATTTCTGCGAAGTGGTCGAGTTCAGATTTTAATGCTAAGCCATCTTTTTCGGCTTTGAGTTTTTCAAATTTGTTCTGGCTGACTTTTGGTTCTACTGTTTGGGTCATTGGTTTACCCTCGCTGCTGGCTTGTTCCGGGGAGGTATTGACTTGGAGCATAAAGTGTGTGTTTCCTGCTAACCTTAGTGAGTGTATGGATTTAAAACTGTATATTTAGTTACCCGATTGAATTTCTTTTAAGCATGGTTGGTCTTCTGTACATTTGAGGTTTACGGGGCGATGCCTCAAACGCCGCTAAACTATGTATGGTTATAGTTGCTACCGATGGTTCGGTCGATCGCTGCGTTTCGATGCACCTTTGTTATGAGCTAATGTAAAGCCCACGATTGTAAATATTCGTAGCTATTTTTACAAAATATTGAGTTTTATGATTTTTTTGCATAGGGGCTATGCGTTTTATACATCTGTTATGGGGCATGGGGCATTTTTGACTGTTGACTGTTGACTGTTGACTGTTGACTTCCATCCGTTACATCCGTTACATAATCCGCTGCCGAACTTCCTTTTGCTGCTATAAAATTATTTTTGTGACTTCGATCGCAGACTTAAAACGCAGCTCGTCACATAATTAGGGCGGCCGCTGTCACACAGTTTGGCTCAAAACATCACCTTCTCTGCTATACCAGCGTCACTCTTGATTTTTGGAGAACGAGAGATGATATAAGTATCGAATTCAGGGAACATCTCATGTTTTTAGTTCAACTTATCCCCGGCGCTATTTCCGAAATACTTGCCTCTGTTACCGATACGGGCAGTTTGACTTTAGCCGATCGCTACGGTTTGATGGCCGCTGTTTTGGACGACTCTCTCGACGAGCAAGACAGACATTCGCTCAATCGCCTGCTGCGTTCCGTGATCAAGGGAAGAGTCAAGATAGTCAACGAATTGTCCGCCATAGGTTAACAGCATTTAAAAATTTGATTTATTTATGC
>PVWI01000017.1 GCA_003003725.1 filamentous cyanobacterium Phorm 6
GCTATAAGTTTAAGTGCATTTACGATGTCTTTCTTCTTTATTAGCTCGTGAGCATAAACTAAAGTAGGAGGTGCTTCTTCACTGCCAATATTAATCTTGATTTCCATCTGGTTAGCATCATTTTTTCTACCTTTAAAGATGTGGACATGAGCAGGAGTGCGATCGTTAGTATAGATGTATACAAATAAATTGTTCTGAAGGTCTTCAAGAACTTTGGGCATAAATTTTTATTATTTTTTATTTTTATTTTTACTTTTTATATATGACCCACAATAACCCAAGCGTTGGGTTTTGTCAAGTGACGCACCCTACAGAATTCGATCGCCCAAACACTCTTCCATGCTCAACCGTCAACGCGCCACAAACCGGAAAACCGATCCGTTTGTTGATATGTGGTTATGTTAAATTGACACAATCATGAACTACAACAGAACAATTCCGGCTATTTTGAGTGCTACGATCGCCCTAAGCTCGATCGCCCTCATCCCACTCACATCACCTCAAATCGCCCTCGGATTAACCGCCGACGCAGTGAAAACCGTCGCCAAACAAATTACCGTTCGCATCCAAGGGCCAAAAGGCGGTTCTGGAGTAATTTTAGAGAAAAAAGGTAGCACATACTATATTCTGACAAACTGGCACGTTGTCGATAAAGCAGGCGATTACGAAGTTGTAACTCCCGACGGCAAAGCTCACTCTGTATCATATAGCCTTGTGCGGCGAATGCCTGGTGCGGACTTGGCGATCGTCCCCTTCAGCAGCCCTCAAAGCTACCGCCTCGCTCAATTGGCAAATTCCCCAGCAACTCCAGGAAAAAAGGCGATCGTCGCGGGCTGGCCGACATCTGGCGGTTCCCTGAGACAGCCGATTTTCATCGCCACCGAAGGTCAGCTTACCGGCCGCCAGACTCCCTGGAACGGTTATACTTTGGTATACAATAACTTAGTGAGAGCGGGGATGAGCGGCGGGCCCGTACTCGACGATGCGGGGCGAGTTGTGGCAATTAACGGCATTGTCAGGTTAGAAGAAAATTCGGATAAAATCGTGGCGGCGGGGATAGAAATCAATACTTTCATGAAATGGCGATCGACTATTTCGCTGCCGGTTGTTCCCCAATCTCCCACAGCCGGAAACCCGAAAACTCCTGTTAATAATCCGCCTCGGAAGCCTGGAAGCGCGATCGCCTTTGTCGCCACAAATAGCCTCAAAGGATCTTCGGAAGTTGTGAGTTCCCTTGCCCTAGCTTCAGCTTATTTTACTACAGGAAATAGCAACGGCACAATCTCAGTTTGGAATTTTTCCGACGGGCAATTAAAAACTACCCTGCAAGGACACACAGAAGCCGTAAATGCACTGGCAGCCAGTGCGGACGGAAAAGTGTTAGCTAGCGGTAGCGACGACAAAACTGTAAAAATTTGGAATTTAGAAACAGGCGCGGTTGTACGCACTTTGAGTGGGCATTCCGGTGCTGTTTCCAGCGTTGCCCTCAGTCCCGACGGCTTGTTTGTCGCGAGTGGCAGTTGGGATAAAACTGTGAAGATTTGGAATGCCAAAACTGGGGAGTTGCTGCGGACTTTAACCGGGCATTCTGGACTGGTGAATGCTGTGGCGATTAGCCCGGACAGCAAAATTTTAGCTAGCGGCGGTAAAGATGGTTCAATTAGGTTGTGGAATTTAGCAACAGGTCAAGCAATTCGCACGATTAGCGGCAAAAATTTGTCTGTTTTGTCCCTAGTTTTTACTCCCGATGGGAAAACTTTGGCTGCGGGAAACAGTAACGGGACAATTGGGTTGTGGAATGTCGGAAACGGGCAGTTAATTCGGCGCTTAAGCGGGCATACTGATGGGGTTTGGTCGCTGGCAATCAGTCGGGATGGGAGTATACTGGTTAGTGGGAGTTGGGATAAGAGCGTGAAATTGTGGGATGTGCGATCCTCTTCGAGGGCTTCGCTAACGGGCGAATTGAAAGGTAATTTGAGCGGACATTCGGGCTATGTTACGGCTGTGGGAATTAGTGCAGATGCTAAGACGATTGTGAGTGCGGGTTGGTTGGGGGAAATTAAGATTTGGAAAAGGGGGAATTGAGCGGGCGATCGAATGTGTTAAGATAATAGTCAATAAAACTGTCTTATCAAAAGGTGAAAAATGAGTACAGTAACAACTCAATTACCTACAGATATCTGGGTAGCAGCAACATGGGAAGAATTTATCGCGATGGCGGATGACCCAGCTTACAGTCAAGCCAAATGCTACTATCGCAACGGACAAATGAGGATTGAAACTATGTCAGTAGGCCCAGACCATGCTAGAGACAATGGAAGCATTTTTTTAGGAGTGAGTCTGTTCTGTATTGCGAAAGCTATCCCTTTAAATGGTTTGGATAACTGTAGCTACCGGAAAACAGGAGTGCGAGAGTGTCAACCGGATGTATCATACTATATCGGAGAAAGAGCGCAATTAGCACCGAGGGGAACTTCGATCGCAAGTCTTGACGTTACCCCACCGCCAGATTTAGTCATAGAAGTTGCTGATTCAACTTTGGCTGATGATATTGGTGAAAAACGGTTGCTTTACGAAGAGCTAAAAGTCGCTGAATATTGGGTACTAGACGTGCAAAAATCCGAAATTATTGCCTTTGCTATTATTGCTGATAATGGCAGTCGGCGGATTGTGCGATCGGAAGTTTTGCCGGGATTAACTATTTCTTTGGTAGAAGAAGCTTTGCGCCGGAGTCGCACTGAAGATCAAGCGCAGGTAGGTGCTTGGTTGTTGGCTCAATTTCAGCAGCAGTAATCATGGATAGAGGAATAAACATCATGGTTCAATCACCTCCAAAACTTATAACTATTGATGAATTTATTGTCAACTACGGTGACAGCAATTGTTACGAACTAATTGATGGTGAATTAACCGAAATGGAACCAACAGGGCCGCACGAACAAGTATCCGGGTTTCTGGGGCGAAAACTGAATGTAGAAATCGATCGCCTGGATCTATCCTACTTTATCCCTCCTCGCTGTCTCATTAAACTATTAGGAACATCCACAGCTTTTCGCCCCGATGTGCTTGTATTAGATCAAACTCGACTAATTAACGAACCTTTATGGCAACAAGAACCCGTAATTACATCAGGGTTATCAATTAAACTGATCGCTGAAGTCGTTAGCACCAACTGGCCAAACGACTACGCCAGAAAAGTTGAAGATTATGCTCTATTAGGAGTGCCTGAGTATTGGATTGTTGACTATTTGGGCATTGGTGGCAGAGAATATATTGGCAAACCTAAACAGCCGACAGTGACAATTTGTACGCTGCGAGAGGATGACTATCAAAAACAGTTGTTTCAAAATGACGATCGACTTGTTTCCTCAATGTTTCCAGATTTGCAATTAACTGCACAACAAATCTTCGCAGCAGGCAGAATTGCTATGTAATTGATAGTTGGCGACACGTTAACGGCAATATTGTTGTCCCAGCCCGATCGCCTTCAACACCAAATTAGCGATCAACTAAAATCATCAAACAGCCAAAAGCAATCTCAACCTTAGCTGAAAACTCGTCGCCAGTTTCTCTGGTCCGATCGCCACTTATGATAGATTTGGTTACGGCCGGACTACACTAAAAGACAAAATCAAATTAAAATTTGCGCCATAAATTCGATAGACCCCCACTGTTCGCGTGCTAAGACGCACAGCGCACAAGCGGTTGAGTCACATCTAAAATCTAAAATCTAAAATCGACTGGCTTCGGAAAAATGATTGAAGTAGAACACTTAAGCAAAACTTACGGTTCAACCGCAGCGATCGCGGACGTGTCTTTCTCGGTCGAATCAGGAGAAATTCTCGGTTTTTTGGGCCCAAATGGCGCTGGGAAGACCACAACTATGCGGATTTTGTCGGGATATTTGCCCGCATCCAGCGGTACCGCCCGCATCGCCGGCCTCGACGTTCACGCAAACTCGATGGGAGTTCGACAGCGCATCGGTTATTTGCCCGAAACCCCGCCTCTGTATCCAGAAATGAGTGTGGAAGGGTTTCTGTTTTTTGTGGCGCGGATTAAGCAAGTATCGGCGGGCGATATCGCGCGAAGAGTTACTTCGGCGATCGAACGCTGCGGCTTGGTTGACAAACGCAAAGTTTTAATCCGTAAACTTTCCAAAGGCTTTAAGCAACGTGTCGGTATCGCCCAGGCCATCGTCCACGATCCACCCGTAATCATCCTAGACGAACCAACCGTCGGACTTGACCCCCGGCAAATCATCGAAGTCCGCAACTTGATTAAAAGTCTGGGCGGCCAACATACAATCATTCTTTCGACTCACATTTTGCCGGAAGTCAGCATGACTTGCAACCGCGTCACCATCATCAATCGCGGTAAAATCGTCGCTGCGGGTACTCCAGACAATTTGGTGGGAGAGTTGGCGGCTGGAGAAGGTTACGAAGTGGAAGTTGAAGGTGAGGCGGATTTGTTGAACAGTCTGCTGTTGCCTTCTTTGGAAAATGTGCAAGGAGTTCGATCGGTCGAATTGATTCCAAACCAGCAATTTTTAGCCAATCGCTACCGCCTGCGGGCCTTGTGCGAATCGGACATAGAACCCGGACGAGAAATTGCCGCAGCTATCATCGCCTCTGGGTTCGGACTCTGCGAAATGCGTCGCAATCGGGCTACTCTCGAAGATGTGTTTTTGAGGCTGACAGCCGCTGAAAACAAACCGGAAGAAACACTGGTTCACAGCGAACCGGAGGTCGATCGCAATCTACAAGCAGCGACAGAAATCCCAGATGCGATCGTGGATGTCGATCGATTGGAATCACCATTGATTGTGGACGATTTGCCAGTTTTAGATAAGCAAGAGTCGCCCTATGATTCTCAACCTCAACCGGAACCAGTTGCGGAAATTAGAGAGTCGATCGAACTTCCTGAATCCGAACCGGAACCAGTTGCGGAAATTCCAGCAACGGTAAACGATTTAGAACCTGAACTGCAATCAGTTGCACATTTTCTGGAAATTGCAGAGAGACAAGAGTCGATCGAACTTCCTCAACCGGAAGCAGCAGTTATAGAAACATTAGAATCGATTGACGATTCTCCATCCGAACCGCCTCCGGTTCCAGATTTTCTGCAAATTGCCAAAAAATCGGAGTCGATCGAACTTCCTCAACCTGAAACCGTTGTCGAAACCGTAGAGTCGATCGAACTTCCTCAACCTGAAACCGTTGTCGAAACCGTAGAGTCGATCGAACTTCCTCAACCTGAAACTCCACCAGTTGTCAGAAATAGGCAAGCAAAGAAAAGACCACAACCGACAAATAGCGATTCTCCAGAACAACCACCTGCTACCAGAAAGCAACAAATAGAAAAAAAGCAACAGAATAGTGACGACAGCACAACACCACCCACAGGCGACTCAACATAAACCAATTACCAATTCCCCATTCCCAATTACCAATTCCCCAATTTCCAAGGTTAGTAATGCTTAGTAACATTGTCGCAATTTACCGCAAAGAACTGCAAAGCTACTTTGCCTCACCATTAGCTTATGCGATCGCCGCAGTTTTTTGGCTGATCACCGGCTAC
The DNA here is from genome assembly GCA_003003725.1 of filamentous cyanobacterium Phorm 6. GTDB lineage: Bacteria > Cyanobacteriota > Cyanobacteriia > Cyanobacteriales > Microcoleaceae > Microcoleus. Next base: position 5,578 of record PVWI01000017.1, read on the forward strand.
TTTTTAATCGCCATTCTCCTCGCCCCCGACGGGTTAATTCCCCAAATCTCTCAGCGAGACCAAATGGGAATTACCGAACCCCCAATCGACGTTGCATACGAATTCCTGCAACTATTTCTGCGCATCATGGGTTCCCTTTCATTATTCGTATTACCCGCACTTTCAATGGGACTTTACGCAGAAGAACGCAAACGCGGCACCTTAGAACTTTTAGCAACATCTCCCTTAACAAACTGGGCAGTTGCTACGGGCAAACTCCTCGGTGTTTTAACATTTTACACCACAATGTTGCTGCCCCTGCTCTTCTGCGAGGCGATCGCCCTAAGTTCATCAACCCCACCCGTACCTCCGGGCGTCCTACTGCTAGGACACGGCGGCTTAATCTTACTAGCAGCCGGAGTATTGTCCCTAGGAATGTTTATTTCCTCCCTCACAGACAGCACAATTTTATCAGCCATCCTGACCTTTGCTCTAGTATTATTTCTGTGGGTAATCGACGCAGCCGCCGTCGGAATCGGCGGCCCATTCGGAGCAGCATTAGGACAGTTGTCACTCTTAACACATTATACCAATCTTGTCAAAGGAGTTTTCGATACCAGCAGTTTAATTATGTTTGCCAGTTACATCATTTTAGGAGTATTTCTGACAGCCCAATCCATCGACGCCTTACGCTATCAACGTTCTTAAAAACAACAACCGGCATCGGGCATCGGGAATTAATCTGCCTTCTTCCTTCTTCCTTCTTCCCTCTTCCTTCTTCCGTCTTCCCTCTTCCTTCTTCCGTCTTCCTTCTTCCTTCTTCCTTCTTCCTTCTTCCTTCTGTTATATTTTCAGGATAAATAATTCTACCAAGTAAATCAAACAATGAGATTTATCAATCCCAAAATCGACTTTGCGTTCAAAAAAATATTCGGTTCTACCGAAAATAAGGACATTCTGATTAATTTTTTAAACGCCATCCTTTATGAAGCACAACCAGTCATCGAAAACTTAGAAATAATCGAAGCCCAACCAGCAGGAAATCAACCTTTCGGAATCCAAGACACACAGCTAGATGTCAAAGCCACAATTAATGGTGACAGAATCGCCCTAGTTGAAATCCAACTGATTAACGTGCCTTCCTTCGGGAACAGAGCTTTGTACAATGCTGCCAAAACCTACAGCCTAAAATTAACACCAGAAGAACGCTATCAAAGACTAAAAACAGTAATTTCCTTAAAAATTGCCGACTTTGAAATGTTTGAAAATCAGCCAGAATTTATGTCCAGGTTTGTTTTCAAAGGAAAAGATCAACAGTTTGAGTGTCCAGATACTGAAATAGAATTAGTATTTATCGAACTGCCAAAATTTAGCAAAGAATTAGCACAATTAGAAACAGCCGCTGATCAATGGATTTATTTCCTTAAAAATACCAGCACTTTAGAAACATTACCAGAAACACTGAGTGCAGTTCCCGAAATTAATAAAGCTTTGAAAATTGCCAGCGAAGATAACTTCACTCAGGCAGAATTAACCCAATTGCAAAACCAAGAAGTGTGGATTCAAGACCAGCAGATTGCTATAGATGTAGCAAAAGACCAGGTGACAAAAACTGCTCAACTCTCCTTAATATTGCGTCAATTCGTGCGGCGTTTAGGCGCAATCCAACCACAAACAGAAAACTGTATTCGTCAATTAGGTCTAGAGGAATTAGAAGAATTAGGAGATGCCGTGCTAGATTTCAAGCATCCGTCAGATTTAACAGCATGGTTGCAGGCTAATGCGATATAGAATAATATTCTCGAACCGGAATTTTCTCACGCCTGAAAATTGGGTCTGAAGCCTCCCCGTTTAGGGGGAAATCAAACAAAATGATTCATTGCTTCAATCCTCTTCTATCGACGGCTATGGGTAACTGTTAACTGTCAACTGTCAACTGTCAACTGTCAACTGATGAAATATTTACCTTATGAAAATTAGCAAAACAAATTGGAAATACATTTTTTGGCTGGGCCCTCTCCTTACCGCAGCCGGGTTAACAGCAAGACTCCTATCCTCCGCATGGGAACCCCTGACAGTCGGTTTAGTAATTGCCGGCATAGTGACGATCGCACTTTGGCTGCTATCTTTAACTTACGAACAAGGCTTTTGGGGAAAACGTTCCACTCAAGCCAGTACCAACGCCCTGATTGCTACCCTCGCCGTCTTCCTGATTCTCGGGGTAATTAACTTCATCGCCTTTCGCTATCCCGTCCGCATCGACTTAACCGAAAGCAAACAATTTACCCTCGCCCCCCAGACTCAACAAATCCTGCGAAACCTGCAACAACCGGTCAAAGTTTTGGTGTTTGATCCCACCCAAAATCCCCAAATTAAAGAATTACTGCAAAGCTACAAACGCGAAGGAGGCGAAAAATTCCAATTCGAGTTTGTAGACCCCCTGTCCCAACCGGGAAAAGCCCGGGAATTTAGCATTACGAGTATCGGAGAAATTTACCTACAATCTGGTGACAAAAAACAGGTACTACAAAAAGGCGGTACTGCTTTTGGTAGCGACCCAAATCAAGGACTTTCTGAAATAAAACTTACCAATGGCTTAGAAGAAATACTCAGTACCCGCAATCCCACTGTCTACTTTTTGCAAGGTAAAGGAGAACGCCCGATAAAGGAAGGTCAAGGCGGAATTCAGCAAGCTGAAAAAGCCCTGAAAGACAAATACTATAATGCCAAAACGCTAAATTTGGCAGAAAGTAAACAAATACCAGAAGATGCAGATGCTTTAATTATGGCTGGACTGGAAAAACCATTTTCAGATACAGAAATTAAAGCACTTCAAGCTTATTTCGATCGCGGCGGCAGTCTATTCTTAATGGTAGACCCGGGAATTAATACGGGATTGGACAAAATTCTGCAAGAATGGGGCGTAAAACTAGACAATCGTCTGGCTATCGATGCTTCGGGCGGTGGTCAAAGATTCGGCCTCGGCCCCACGGTTCCCACAGTCAGGCGCTACGGCGAACATCCGATTACTCAAAGTTTTGGCGCTGGTATTTCATTTTATCCCTTTGCTCGTGCTTTGGAAACCTCGCCGGTAGTAGGGATAGAGGAAAAACCGCTGATTTGGACGAGTCAGGAAAGTTGGGCGGAAAGCGATTTGACGACTAAGAAATTGGAGTTTGATCCGAAGACCGATCGACAAGGCCCGTTATTATTAGGTGTAGCTTTAGTTCGATCGGCTTCTGACAGCACTCCATCAAAGCCCTCACCCACAACATCACCATCACCCTCACCCACATCCGTCACGCCTTCACCCACAACATCGCCATCACCAACAGAATCACCATCACCAACAACATCACCAACAACATCACCATCACCAACAACATCACCATCACCAACAACATCACCGACAGCTTCCCCAATCAGCTACTCAGTAATTGTTTCGCAAGAAGCTACACCTCCAGCATTACCGACGACTTCGCCAACACCCGCAGCAACTCCCACAACATCTCCCACACCCACACTAGAAAGTTCGCCAACACCGACAACATCTCCTACAACATCTCCGACACCAACAACAGAAATATTTCCCACAACATCACCCACAGCATCACCCACAACATCACCCAGTCCAAAGTCAACTCCTGCTGCGCCTTCAACTCCTAGAAAAATAGCCCGCATGGTAGTGATAGGTACATCTCAATTTGTGACTAACGGTTGGTTTGACCAACAACTGAATAGCGACGTGTTTCTCAACTCAGTCAGTTGGTTGAGTAAACCAGACCAACAAAGCTTTTCTATCAGTCCGAAAAAAGCGACAAACCGTCGCATTAATATGACTACCATCCAAGTAGGATTACTGGTTTTAGGTTGGCTAATTTGGCCTTTACTCGGACTAGGAATTGGCGGCTTTATCTGGTGGAAGAGAAGATAATTGCGAAGAAAGAAGGAAGAAGGAAGAAGGACACAAATAAGATGATCCGCTTTGTTTCTTGATTTTTTTCCACCAATTTCTAATTCCCAATTCCCAATTCCCAATTACCCGTTATCGAGTAAATCCACCTAATTAAGCGTAAAATATGGATCGGTAAAAAGCTTGCTGTGTATATCTCCTTCCTTCTTCCCTCTTCCTTCTTCCTTCTTCCTTCTTCCTTCTTCCTTCTACTTATGAAATTGCAGAAAAATACATTCATATTGATAGCCGTTGCGCTAAGCATGATTGGGTTAGTTTCGTTGTTCGAGATGCAAGTTTCTCCGCAGCAGGAAGCGGCTAAGGATGAAAAACAAAAGATTTTTACCTTCAAGTCCGATCGCGTACAATTCTTTACAGTGAAAACTCCTGAAAAAATCTTGACTTTTGAACGAGTTTATGCTACAAAAGGAGGCCATTCTAACTGGGAAATGAAATTGCCAGTGCAAGCACACGCGAGTCAGGCATCAGTGGATTTTTTGTTAGACAGGCTAGCAACAGGAAAGAGCGATCGTACAATTAATATTACAGCCGCTCAACTGCCAGAATTCGGTCTAGACAAACCCCAAGCTACAGTCACAGTCAAGCTAGACAACCAAGAAACTCACCGCTTAGTTTTAGGCAAAACAGACTTTAGCGGCCGCTTCTTGTACGCTCAAGCCAACCCAGCGGAAGCGCCACCTCAAAATTCTGCCCAAAATTTGCCCGTCCTGCTAGTGCCTTTTGACTTTAAAAATGCCGTCCAGCGACCTTTGTCAGAATGGAAAAAAGCAGAAGCACCCAAGACAGAGAAACCACAAAAACCCTCTCCCACGCCAAGTCCTGAGAATCAATAGATAGCCCGCGCGATTTTGAGATGCTGTACCATTCTCAATAAGCCTTTTATGAACAGGCTCTCGGGCCTGTTCCACAAAGAGTGAATTTTCTTCTTGTGGAACAGGCCGGAGAGCCTGTTGCGCTCTGAGATAAAATCTAAAGAACAAATTCTAAAACCTCTCAATTCCAACATTCCTCGCCTAAAATACAGAAAAGTCTAAACTTAAACTGTATTTAAGCGGCGTGCATTAACCCCAGGAAAGGGCGAATATGTTTCAGACAGCACTCAATCAAGGTACGACAGCAACGGATACAGCGCTTGACGTTGAACTCCGCAAGGTCTTTAAGGTATTTAATGGCGAAACCGCAGTTCGCGGAGTTGACCTCAGCATTCGCCAAGGAGAATTTTTTAGCATTCTCGGCCCTTCCGGCTGTGGTAAGACTACGACGCTGCGGTTAATCGCTGGTTTCGAGACTCCCTCGGCGGGCGAATTGATGATTCGCGGCCAGTCGATGACTAACACTCCGGCTTACCGCCGTCCGGTAAATACTGTGTTTCAAAGTTATGCTTTGTTCGGACACATGAATGTCTGGGACAATATTGCTTTTGGATTGCGGATTAAAAAGCTACCGAAAGCGGAAATTGAAGAACGGGTACGGGAAGTTTTGCAATTGGTGAAAATGGAATCTTTCGCCAACAGGTTTCCTGGTCAAATGTCGGGCGGCCAGCAGCAGCGGGTGGCTTTGGCGAGAGCTCTGGTAAATCGACCGGCGGTTCTACTTCTGGATGAGCCCCTCGGTGCTCTGGATTTGAAGTTGCGGAAGCAGATGCAGTTGGAATTGTCGAATTTGCATCAAGAATTGGGCTTGACTTTTGTGATGGTGACTCACGACCAAGAAGAGGCGATGAGTCTTTCTGACCGGATTGCGGTGATGCACGAGGGCAGGATTGAGCAAATTGGCTCTCCTGAAGAAATTTATGAGTGCCCGCAGTCGGCTTTTGTGGCGGATTTTATTGGTGATACGAATTTGTTTTCTGGTACGGTGGAGTCGATCGACCGATCGACTCTCACAGTTCGCACATCAACTAATCTGAAAATAATCGTTCAGCAGTCGGATATGTGGAGTGGTGTCATCGGCGATTCTGTGAAGGTTAGCGTCCGGCCCGAAAAAGTATATTTGAATCTCTACCAACCGGAAGTTTCGGTCAACTGTTTTGAAGGGCGACTCAAAAATATTATGTACATGGGTACGCACGTTCATTACGTGGTTGAGTTGTCGTCGGGCGATAAAATTACGGTGCGCCAGCCAAATACAGGCGGCACTTTCCCAGACCCGCATACGCCGATTTATGCCTACTGGGGAACTACTGATTGTCTCGCTTTGGGCGATCGAAAATAATTATGAAGGAAGAAGGAAGAAGGAAGAAGGAAGAAGGAAGAAGGAAGAAGTAAGAAGGAAGAAGGAAGAAGGAAAAAAATAATTCAACCTTTTTCAATTACCGATTCCCGATTACCAATTCCCAATTACCAATTACCAATTACCAATTCTCAATTCCCATTCCTGAATCAAAAATCAAAAATCAGAAATCTAAAATCAAACTGTGCCTCCAACTAATCTACCAATTTCCAGGTTTTGCAGGGCTAATTCTACACGTCGTCATTTCCTAAGAAATTCGGCGGCGACAATCTCCGGCTTAGCCCTTTCTAGTTGCGGCTGGAGACTTGCAGACGTACAATCTGCCCCTCCCGTCAAAGGTAATGCTGACCAACTCTTTATCTACACTTGGGCCGGCTATACGGATGAAGCTTTGCTCGATCGCTTTGCCGAAAAAACAGGCATCCGCGTAGTTGCAGACGTATTTAGCTCCAACGAAGAGATGCTGGCTAGAGTTCAAGCTGGGGGCGGCAGGGCTTACAGCATCATTTACCCGTCTGACTACATGGTGATTCAGATGGCGCAGCTAGGTCTGTTGAGCCAATTAGACCACTCGATTTTAGGCGGACTCGATCGGCTAAAAAAGCAGTTCCAAAACCCTGTCTATGACCCAGGAAACCGCTACAGCGTAGCTTTGGCTTGGGGAACCACAGGCCTAATTTACAACAGCGAACAGCTCAAGGAATCTCCAGAAGATTGGAGTTATTTGTGGAAACACAAACAGGAGTTGAAAAAGCGAATGACGCTAGCCAGCGATGTTCGAGAAGTCATGGGCGCTGCGTTACGGATGCTGGGCTATTCCCTGAATTCTACGAACCCAGAGCAAGTCAAAAAAGCTTACGAAAAGTTGGTAGAGTTAAAACCGTCGATCGCCTCTTTTACGACTGACGCTTGGCGGCCGCAAATTCTGACGGGAGATTTGAAACTAGCCATGTGTTACTCTTCTGATGCCAATGAAGTAATTCCAGATAATGACAAATTGCGCTACGTTGTGCCAAGCAGCGGTTCTTCCCTGTGGACTGACACTTTAGTAATTCCTAAAGGTGCTCCGAATCCCGAAGCAGCTTATAAATGGATTAACTTTATGCTGCAACCAGATGTTGCTGCTTCTTTAGTAGAGCGGTTGAGTTTTTCAACTCCTTCGGAAGATGCTTTTAGTTTATTGTCTCCGGAAGTTAGAGAAAATCCAATTCTTTTCCCCTCGGAAGCTATTTTGAAAAATTGCGAAGGTGTTGCTCCAGTAGGAAAATTCATCGACGTGTACGATCGCTATTGGACTAAATTAACCAGTGGCTAATCTTAATTTTTTCCATAAATTTCATGTAGATTTCGATTTACCGTGGGGGCGTGTTTAGGAGATTATTTATTTTAGCGGTAGATTGCCGGTCGTTGGTGTCAAATCTAGCCTGAAACCCTCTATATCTCTGGCTGGTAGCTGAGTCTCGATCCCCCCTAGCCCCCCTTAATAAGGGGGGGACAAGAGTCTTCTCAAAGTCCCCCTTATTAAGGGGGATTTAGGGGGATCGGGACTCGAATAAAAGGGATATTTATCATGGGTTTCAGGCTTGAGTAGACACCAGTGATTGCTGGTGAAACCCACCTCGACAAATCACAACTCAAAAATCAAAACACTTATTTATGGCTGTTTCCACTCAAGCTCCTCCTCCTACTCCTCCGAGTTCTCCGTCGAAGGCTGAAACTGTTTCTCCCTGGTCATCTTGGATAGGGCCGCTAGCATTGCTTGGCCCTTCTGGCTTATTCCTGATTTTATTATTAGTAATACCAACTCTGGTGATTTTTCAGCTTAGTTTGGTGCCGAATATTAAGCCGGGAGATTTGGTGAATCCTTCGGGAATCGGCAATTACCTGCGAGTGTTTGAACCGCTGAATTTGCAGGTGATGGGTCGATCGCTCTTTTTCGCCACAGGAACGACTATTCTGTGTTTACTGCTAGGATTTCCCGTCGCTTACTGGATAGCTCTCAATGTCTCGCCCAAGTGGCGGAATTTAACGTTGTTGGGCTTTGTGTTGCCGCTGTGGACTTCTTCACTTTTGCGATCGTATGCTTGGATTACAATTCTGCGTCCTACGGGCGTTCTCAACTCGCTCCTAGCCCTTGTAGGCATTCCTCCTCTAGAATTGCTAAATCAAAGTTCCGCCGTTCTCATCGGCATGGCATACAGCTATTTGCCATATATTGTGACAGTTCTCTACGCTTCCTTGGAAAAGCTCGATCGCAGATTGCTAGAAGCATCTCAGGATTTGGGCGCGAATCCGGTAGAAACTTTCTGGAAAGTGACAGTACCGCAGACGATGCCGGGGATTGCGGCTGGTTCTTTGCTAGTATTTATTAGCTGTTTGGGCGATTTTGTCGATCCAGAGTTGCTCGGTGGAGCTTCCAGCATGACGGCGGCTCGTTTAATTTACAATCAGTTTTTGGGGGCGACTCAAAATTGGGGGCTAGGATCGGCTCTGAGTATGGTATTAATTTTTGCAGTGAGTATCGGAATTGCACTTTTACTCAAATATGGCGATCGTAATGCAGTTTAAGAAGAAGGAAGAAGGAAGAAGGAAGAAGGAAGAAGGAAGAAGGAAGAAGGAAAACAAATAATTCTACTTTTTGCGATTACCAATTACCAATTCCCAATTCCCAATTCCCGATTACCAATTACCAATTACCAATCACCAATCACCAATTACCAATTCCCGATTAACGAGATATGGAAAATACCGCCGACAATCCACAGGAGGAAATACAACCCGATATGTACTTAAAACCTAAATTTAAGATTTCTTGGCAGGTTATCTTTGCCGTTTTGATGTTTTTTTATATGTACCTGCCCATTCTGGTACTCACATTTTACAGCTTTAACAAATCGCGCTTTAGCGCCGGCTGGGAAGGATTTACCTTAGATTGGTACGTTAAATTATTTAGCGATACGCGGATTTTAATTGCTCTGAGAAACAGTTTAACAGTGGCTGTTTGTGCAGTTGCTATCTCGGCTGTACTCGGCACTCTCATGGCTGTTGGTTTAGCCCGCTACCGCTTTCCGGGCAAAAGCTTATATCAGGGAGTTTCATATTTGCCGATTATTATTCCAGATATTGCGAGTGCGGTTGCGACTCTGGTATTTTTAGCAGCGCTGGCTATTCCCCTCAGTTTGTGGACAATTGTCGCGGCTCACGTTGTATTTTGTTTGGCTTACATTGCTCTAGCTGTTTCTACTAGATTGGCAGATTTAAACCCGTCTTTAGAAGAAGCAGCCTTGGATTTGGGGGCGACACCTGTAGAAGCTTTTATTCAGGTTTTATTACCTCAATTATTACCTGGTATTGTTTCTGGTTGTCTGCTGTCTTTTGTCCTCAGCATGGACGATTTTTTGATTGCCAGTTTTACCGCAGGTAGCGGAACTACAACTTTGCCGATGGAAATTTTTAGTCGGATTCGGACTGGGGTGAAACCTGATATTAATGCTTTGAGCGTGCTGTTGATAGTAGGTTCGGGAGGATTGGCGTTTTTAGCGGAATATTTGCGCGGGCGGGGCGACCAAAAACGGGCTAATTAGTTATTAGTCATTAGTCATTAGTCATTAGTCATTAGTCATCCTATCTTGTAGGGTGCGTCCAAAAGCACCGGCAAATCTTGTAGGGTGCGTCCAAAAGCACCGACTCAACCACTGGGGGAGTGGGACACGAAGTCAACCGGTGCGCAGTGCACACCCTACAAACTGCGGTTGACCAAGAATTTCAAAGGTGGTACAAGCCCCCGGATTTATCCGTGGAATCAATCCAAAATCTAAAATCTAAAATCCTCAAGCCCCCGCATTTATCCGTGGGGTCAATCTAAAATCTAAAATCTAAAATCTAAAATCGATTGACCTATCAATCAAAGTCGTAGGGTGCGTCGCCCTAAAAAATCCCTTGCATTCAATCGACAATATCGCAAGCGACGCACCTTTTACCATTTATAAAAAGTCTGGCTACAAAACAATTCTTGGGATTCTGTCCTCAACTATTGTCGCTTGGTGCGTCGCTGTAATACTGTTGCTCTGTATGCGACGGATTTTCGATGACGACGCACCCTACAAATACTGTTGCTGAAAATTATACCAATTTAAAAAATCCTTGCTACAACAATTGAGGTTCAGTTTGTTTATTCAAATATTGTGGCTGGTGCGTCGCTCGATCGATTTTTCGTCTTTTTTTTGTACTATCGATGGCGACACACCCTACCAATATTGTTGCATTGATTTTTATTGCTTGGTATGAATTATTATGGTTGCTTCTAGCGCGCCCCCATAAATTAAATCTAAACGCCACAACAGCTTATTTTGCTGCTGGTAATTTGATTTTACTTGCCAAACCAAGTGCTTCCATCACTTGAATAGTCACCCAAGTGAAGTCAAATTCCCACCATTTCATACCGTGACGCGCAGAGTATTGATAAGCGTGGTGGTTGTTGTGCCAGCCTTCGCCGTAAGTCAAAACCGCAACCCACCAACAGTTAGTAGAACTATCTTTTGTTTCGTATGTGCGGTAGCCAAATTTGTGAGTAGCGCTGTTGACAAACCATGTGCAGTGATATACCAAAATTAAGCGGGCAAAAATTACCCAAACTACAAATGACCAGCCTGCTGCTAAGTAAAGCAACACGCCAAAGACGATTTGCATGGGGAGAAAGTAATTTTGCAAAAATTGGTAAAATGGGTCGCTCGAAATGTCTTTTGTGCAGCGGGAAATTTCAGCGTGAGCGGGGCCTTTATACAGCATCCAGCCGATGTGACTCCACCAAAAACCATTCTGGGCGTTGTGAGGGTCGATCGCATTTTGGTCAGAGTGGGTATGGTGTAAACGGTGCAGCCCAACCCAATCAATTATTCCTCCTTGACAAGCAAGGGCTCCGCAAAATGCTAGAAAATATTCTACGAATTTTGGTGTCTGAAAACTGCGGTGGGTGAGCAGGCGATGCCATCCGAGAGTTATTCCCAAACCGCCGGTTATCCAGTGCATAAATACTGTTAAACCAACTGCTGTCCAGTTAAAGTTACTCGGAAGCAATGCGAACAAAGCGCCGATGTGAAGTCCTGCTAAACTAATAACGTGCTTCCAATTGTATTGAAGTTTGTCTTGTGTTGCTATTGTCATTCTTTTTTTGATTTTGATTAGATGCCGAGCTGGATTCACTTATAAAAGTTGGGATTGAATAGTGAACTTTTTTTGCTGCACACTTGCCCAAACTAATAAAAAATGAATGATAGGTTTTGGTTGAGGATTGAAAAAGATTTACAGCTTTATTTTGAAATGAAAAATTTTGGTTGCTAAACAAAATTTTTTGTTCCAAATTCTATTATAACTGATTCTGGATTTGGTTGGGTCGATCGCACAACGCGATTTAACCTCAGTTCAACCCAACCAAAACCCGATCGCAAAAATTGACTAATTAGGCAAAAGAAGCAGTTGGCAGTTGACAGGGAAGCAATTACCAATTACCAATTACCAAATTACTATTTTTCGGCTAATTTGACTTTGGTTGCCAAACCCAGTGTTTGCAGGAGTTGAATTGTCATCCAGGTGATGTCAATTTCCCACCATTGAAGACCGTGGCGAGCCGAGTATTGAAAGGCATGGTGGTTATTGTGCCAGCCTTCGCCGTAGGTGAGGACAGCAACCCACCAGCAGTTTGTGGAGCCATCGCCCGACTCGTAGGTGCGATACCCGAATTTGTGGGTAGCGCTATTCACCAGCCAAGTGCAGTGGAATACCACTACAATCCGCATAAAGACGCCCCAAGCCACGAAGGACCAGCCGCCTAATAAATAGATCAAGAGACCGAAGACTATTTGGATGGGGATAAAATATGCTTGGAGAAACTTGTATACTGGATCGTCGCTAATGTCTTTTGTAAAGCGGGGGATTTCAGCTCTGATCGGTATATCTGAGAGCATCCAACCCATGTGGCTCCACCAGAAGCCTTGATTGGAATCGTGGGGATCTTTTTCGGTGTCAGAATGTACGTGGTGTAACCGATGCATTCCTACCCACTCGATGGGGCCGCCTTCACAGCAAAGCGTGCCGCAGAAAACTAGGAAATATTCTAGCCATTTGGGTGTTTGAAAACTGCGGTGGGTGACGAGACGGTGAAATCCGAGGGTAATTCCTAGGCCACCTGTTACCCAGTGCAGGAATACAGCGAAGCCGACAGCAGACCAGCTAAAGTTGGCGGGTAGGAGAGCAAATAAAGCACCGATATGGAGGAAGGCCATAAAGCCTATGACAGGCCAATCAGGAGAAGTTTTTTTGGAAGTTGCGATCGTCATGAAGATATTATGTTTACAAACTAGGGGCCGCATTTACGCGATAATCAGCAGCGCGCACGCAAATAGTGAGCGAGGTATAGATGAATAGCGTTTCACGGCTACAGGAAGCAGAACAGGCACTCTTTCAGATTTTTTCTGGTATTGACGCGACAGTCAAGCAAAATCTTCAAAGAGTCTTAAAAGCTTTTCGCAGCCACCGGGTTGGAGTCCACCATTTTGCAGGTGTTACGGGTTACGGCCACGATGATTTAGGGCGGGAGACTTTGGACGGGGTATTTGCCGAAGTGGTAGGGGCCGAGGCCGCGGCTGTGCGGGTACAGTTTGTTTCGGGTACTCACGCGATCGCCTGTGCTCTTTTTGGCGTTTTGCGTCCTGGTGACGAAATGTTGGCAGTGGCTGGTTCTCCCTACGATACTTTAGAAGAAGTGATCGGCTTGCGGGGGCAAGGTCAAGGTTCACTGATTGAGTTTGGCATTAATTACCGTGAGTTGCCTCTAACTCGGGAGGGAAGTGTGGATTGGCAGACACTGAGCTCTACTATTTCAGCAAAAACTCGCCTGGTTTTTATCCAACGCTCTTGCGGTTATTCTTGGCGATCGAGTCTGTCTATTTCTGAGATTAAAAAAATCGTCACAATAGTCAAACATCAGAATCCTAACACAATTTGCTTTGTTGATAATTGTTACGGAGAATTTGTTGATGATTGCGAACCTACTGCTGTGGGTGCGGATCTGATGGCTGGTTCTTTGATCAAAAATCCGGGGGGTACGATCGTCCCTGCGGGCGGTTACGTGGCCGGGAGGGCCGATCTGGTGGAGGCTGCAACTTGTCGCTTGACGGCGCCGGGAATCGGCAGCAGCGGAGGCGCAACTTTTGATTTGAATCGCTTGCTGTTTCAGGGTTTATTTTTGGCCCCTGGGTTTGTGGGGGAGGCGATGAAGGGCAATCATTTGACGGCTTACGTTTTTTATAAGTTGGGTTATCGGGTGAATCCGATTCCCTTGGCGAGGCGCAGGGATGTGATTCAGGCTATCGAATTCGGTTCTGCTGATAAGTTAATTGCTTTTTGTAGGGCGGTTCAGCAAAATTCCCCCGTCGGTTCCTATTTAGATCCGGTGCCCGCGCCAATGCCGGGGTACGAGAGTCAATTGGTGATGGCTGGAGGTACTTTTATTGATGGGAGTACCTCCGAGTTTTCGGCTGACGGGCCTCTGCGCGAGCCTTACGTGGCTTTTTGTCAAGGGGGGACTCATTGGACTCATGTATCGATCGCCCTGGAAGCTGCGATCGAGGCCGTGGGCCCGGCCGGGTAAGTTTTTTGATGGTTGACCTGATTTTGGAGTGTTTTGACCGCTGATGCTGGCAGATTTACGCTGATGAACGCAGATTAGAAGATGTTTGGGCGGTATGCTGTTTGGAGTTTGTGCAGGGCGATCGATCGTGAACCGGTATGCGTAACTGCGGTCAAAATCAATCTGCATAAATTTTACTCAGCATGATTCAGCGCTTGAAGATCGGATTGCATAATTAAGTGAATGTTGCGCGTAATCTTGTCAATTTCCCAATCCCACCACCGAATTTCTAATAGTTGTGCAACTTCAGCATCGCTGAAACGCTGCTTAATTATACCCGCAGGATTTCCACCAACAACCCTATAAGCGGGAACATCTTTCGTGACGACAGATTTAGCAGCAATAATTGCACCGTCGCCGATTTTAACTCCCGGCAAAATCACCGATTCGCAACCAATCCAAACATCATTGCCAATGACAGTATCGCCTTTAGTTGGCAGTTCCATCAATAAATTCATAGCAGTTTCCCAACCGTTGCCAAAGATCGGAAATGGATAAGTAGAAATGCCGTCGAGTTTGTGATTTGCACCGTTCATGATGAATTTGACGTTGGTGGCGATAGCACAAAATTTACCAATAATTAATTTCTCATTTCCGTAGTTATAAAGGACATTTTTCTCAAAGTCTTCCGGGGCGATCGGATCGTCGTAGTACGAGTAATCGCCGACAATAATATTTGGCGCTTTAACAAAATTTTTGATAAAGCAAACCCGGCGCTGGTCTGCCATCGGATAAGGTCGGTTTGGATCGGGCCCCAATTCTGTCATTTTTTTTAAAATATCTAATTTTTAATTGTTAATTATACCTGCCAAATTCTCTATATCCATCATTTTGGGAATCCTTTCCTTGCTAAAATATTCTAGCAGCGCTTACCCGCCCTCGCATCCCAAACACGCCATCAATCCCCATACAAAACCCGCCAATCCTACTAATCTGCACCTATACAATCGTGAAAATCCGAAACTACGAAATCGGCGACACCGAAAAAATTGCCAAACTTTTTTACGACACAGTACACGAAGTCAATATCCGCGATTATACAACAGCCCAAGTAGATGCTTGGGCACCTGCAGACACCGACATTCAAACTTGGATGCAAAGTTTAAGCAGTAAATTTACTTTTGTAGCAGAAGAGGGCGATACAATCGCAGGTTTTGGAGAATTAGAAGCCAACGGCCACATCGATCGCTTTTACTGTCACAAAGACTTTCAAAGACAAGGAGTTGGCAAGCTTATTTTAACAGAAATTGAGTCAAAAGCCCAAGACTTAGGACTTAACAAGTTATTTGCCGAAGCCAGCATTACAGCTAGAGCTTTTTTTGAAAGCCGGGGATTTATTGTGATTAGAAAGCAGGAAGTAGAACGGAGGGATCAAAAATTCCTCAACTTTGTCATGGAAAAATATCTATAAACAACTAGCTTTTGTGTAAAATTAGATCGAAGAGTTTTGCGGAGGAGTTGTGATGGTGACGGAAGCTACAAATGTTCTGGGCGGAAAATTAGAGACTTGCTGCACTTCGCCAATGACGGGCTATTATCGGGACGGCAAATGCAATACAGGTGGCGGCGACTTTGGGGCTCACACTGTTTGTTCTCAACTGACGGAAGAGTTTTTGCAATTCACCAAGTCGAATGGAAATGATTTGAGCACTCCGGTTCCCGAATTTAATTTCCCCGGTTTGAAGCCTGGGGATTGCTGGTGTTTGTGCGCTTCTCGCTGGAAGGAAGCGATGGATGCTGGATGCGCGCCGCTTGTTGTTTTGGCTGCGACTCACGCCTTGACTTTGGAATACGTTTCTTTGGATGAATTGAAGCAGCACGCTGCTGATTTGTAGGGGGAATGTGCGATCGCTTTTAATCACTAAGGGCGATCGGGTTTTTATACAAACTGTAGGGTGCGTCAGTTTGCATTGTTTTTTCAATAATTCAGGCTTTCTTTACTGACGTATCCTAGAAAATTACTCCAATCAGTTATCATAGGTTTAGAGGTGAGGTATAACCAGTGTCAGCTAAGGATAGATTTCATAATGCTGTGAAGCGAGGTCTTGAAAAATCTGAGTGGGTCATTACTCACGATCCTCTCAGGCTAGAATTTGCTGAGAATGAGAGAGTCGAAATCGATTTGGGAGCAGAAAAACTCCTCGCGGCGGAAAAATCAGGAAATAAAATTGCAGTAGAAGTCAAGAGCTTTTTAAGTGCTTCAGCTCTCTCTGATTTTCATACCGCCCTCGGACAATTTTTAAATTATCGTTTAGTCTTAGAAAAGATCGAACCAGCTCGCATTCTATATTTGGCAGTTCCGATCGCAACTTACGAATCTTTTTTCAGTCGGGAGTTACCTCAAGCATCGGTTAGACAACACCAAGTCAAGCTTATTGTGTACAACCCAGTTCAGGAGGCAATAGTCAAATGGATCGACTAGAGCATTACCGTCAGTGCATTCAAAAACTCCTAATTGAAGATAGCAAGATAGCACCAATTAACGGAGAAATCGAGGTACAAACAATTTTCGATCTAGAAAAAGACCGCTATCTAGCCGTAGATTTAGGATGGGACGGACACCGCCGCGTGTATAACTGTGTGTTTCATTTGGATATTAAAAATGGCAAAATCTGGATTCAGCGAAATCAAACTGACAGACAGATTGCTGATGAATTGGTAGAAATGGGAGTACCCAAAGAGGATATTGTGCTGGGACTTCAGCCAACTTATGCACGCGAACATACAGGGTTTGGAGTTGCATAGTAATACAAAATACGGCTTCATTCGCGACTGAAATATTTAAGTGCGATCGGGCGTCATTCTCGAGTTTTATGGTTGAGCTTGTGGTTCCCACTGACAGATAGACTCTGGTTTGAGAGGGCAAGTTTTAGGGGCGATCGGATTTCCGCTGAGGAAGAGCTTCGTCAGGTTAGTTAAGGATTCTAGCGGTTTGATGTCGTTGATTTTATT
Organism: filamentous cyanobacterium Phorm 6; assembly: GCA_003003725.1. Taxonomy (GTDB): domain Bacteria; phylum Cyanobacteriota; class Cyanobacteriia; order Cyanobacteriales; family Microcoleaceae; genus Microcoleus. Next base: position 22,401 of record PVWI01000017.1, read on the forward strand.
GTCGGTGAGGTAGAGATCAGTCAGATTAGTCAAAGATTCTAGCGGTTTGATGTCGCTAATTTCAGTGTCGCTGAGGTAGAGCTCAGTCAGGTTAGTCAAGGATTGTAGCGGTTTGATGTCACTGATTTTATTGAATCTGAGGCTGAGCCAAGTCAGGTTAATCAAAGATTCTAGCGGTTTGATGTCATTGATTTTATTGTTTTTGAGCTCGAGCCGAGTCAGGTTAGTCAAAGATGCTAGCGGTTTGATGTCGCTGATTTGAATGTTGCTGAGGTCGAGAAACTCAAGTTTAGTCAAAGATTCTAGCGGTTTAATGTCGCTGATTTGAATGTTGCTGAGGTAGAGAAACTCAAGGTTAGTCAAAGATTTTAGCGGTTTGATGTCGTTGATTTGAATGTTGCTGAGGTAGAGCACAGTCAGGTTAGTCAAAGATTCTAGCGGTTTGATGTCGCTGATTTGATTTAATCTGAGGTCGAGCTTTGTCAGTTTATTCAAGGATTCTAGCGGTTTGATGTCGCTGATTTTATTGTCGGTGAGGTCGATATCGGTCAGGTTAGTCAAAGATTGTAGCGGTTTGATGTCGCTGATTTGATTGTTCCAGAGGGATAGATCAGTTAGGTTAGTCAAAGATTTTAGCGGTTTAATGTCGCTGATTTGATTGAATCTGAGTTCGAGATAAGTCAGTTTAGTCAAAGATTCTAGCGGTTTGATGTTGGTGATTTGATTGTTGTCGAGTTCGAGATAAGTCAGTTTAGTCAAGGATTCTAACGGTTTGATGTTGGTGATTTGATTGAAGCTGAGGTAGAGCTGTGTCAGGTTAGTCAAAGATTCTAGCGGTTTGATGTCGCTGATTCGATCATTGCCGAGGTTGAGTCTCGTGAGACTCGAAAGTTCCCGATCGGCTGCATCGCACTCAGTGCTCTTTGCTTTATTCAACAGCACCTCAACAGTATGTTTAGCTTCAGGACTCAAATCAGCTTTTTGGCGACACCATTCCGCAAATGTTCGTTTGCTGTTTCCCGATCGCACTTCTGCTGCTTTCGCTGATAGCACATTTCCAGATAATGCTAGAATTGCACAACAAGCAAGCGCGATCGACTTTGGTAAATTCATGTGTTTGTTTGCAAATATAAGTGTCATAATCTTGTACCTCTAATTTTCTGAACTGTATACAACAAAGACACGGTAATACCGTGTCCCTGCAAAACAGCTATTAAAAACTCTGTCTATCCGCCTCACTCAGGTAACTTATACTGCCCCACAATCCGCTTAGCATATTCCGGCACATGAGCCTCCAACTTCTCCGGGTAATTCCGCTTCACATACAGATAATTGCGAGTGAAATGAGAATCAATTGAAAAGCGCGCATATTCCAAACCCTTCGGCCCAATTCTCTCAATAAAAACACCCATCAACTTCGCCGCCCACATCGGCAAAGTCACACCTTTCTCGTAAGCGGGAATACTTTGCTGAACGGCTTCTTTGCGGTTTCCTTGAGACATCACCGGCTGAGTGTTTAGCTGATCCGTTACCAAGTCTAACATTTCTTGCCCGGTGTCATTTCTTACTACAATCCACTGCCAGCCAAAAGGTGCGCCCATGTAGCCGACAACTAAATCTGCTAAAGAATTGACGTAATCAAAACAGCTCAAACAAGAAGGAGCAAAAACATCTTTCAATTCTTTAGTATTCAATCCAAAAAATGGCACTTTTTCTTCGGAACCATCTTCGTGTTTGAAGTGAACGTTAAAGTCTTGCATAAACTCGTAAGAAACCACCGTTTCAGGAGAGCGGCTAGTTGTATCTAGGAATTTCTGCAAGCCTGCACGGCTGACATTATCGACACAGGGAGTTCCCAAAACGTAAAGCTTTTCTAAACCGAGTTGTTTTTCGACTGTTCGCAGGGCTTGAATTTGACAGCCTACGCCAATTACTAACAGTCGTTTCATTCCCGATTTTTCGATTTGTTCTAATACTGAAAGGTTGGGAGATAGAGTTGGTTTGTTGACTTTGGCGGCGAGAATTTCTTCGCGATTTCTAGCAATTATTGGCATCGGTTGAAAGCGGTCTTCTTTCGTATTTTGGACGCAGACAACGCCTTCAACAATGCCTTTTTCTAGCATTTCGATCGCAATTGAGCTGACAATTCCCGTCCACTGAGCGCCTTCAATTGGTTCTTTTTTCTTAGCAGCCATCATATTTTGACTGACTCCGAAGTACCAATCGTCGGGATTGTCGAGATTGCGCGATCGCCCGTGAATCTCTGCTTCTAGTTCTGCGATATGCTGTGTTAAGAAAGCGCAAGCTTCCTTGACATAATGGATATAATATGTATCGCACAAACCGCACTCGCTGCAAAGTTCTTTAGCGGGGCGGCGGCTGCCCGGTTTTAGGGCTTTAGATTTTTGGTGCTTAGTAGAATCTATTGCGGTCATCTAAATTGCGGATTTTATGGAGAAACGCCTTTTGTTAGGATATCACAGCAATTCCGGCGATCGAGTAGTCGCGCTAATTAAACGTAAAATGGCGTTGGTATTCAGAAACTCCAAATTAGGGCGATCGCGGGGGAACAGCCCCGCAGCGAAACCGATTTTCTACGTGTTATATTTTTGGAGATGAATATTTTTATTTTTTTCTTCCGCTGAAAGTGGGCTTTACCTGTGTTCGAGGGAATTCTCTTCGCCCGTAATGATTAGTATTGATCCTGATCTAACAGGCGATCGCGCGAATAACTTGACAAATAAAGGTATAAAAAAATGGTAAAGTTGTTTGCGATCACAGCCATTGCTGCGATCACGCTCAATATCGCAATTTCAAGCTTAGGATTTGCTGCTTTAGTTCGCCCTGTTGCTGGTATGAATCAAACTGTTGTCGCTTTAGAAAAAATGCTGGGCGCGACACAAACGCCGGCGGCGATCGACTATTCGCGCTTGGGGATTGGCGGCGTGAGGTTGGGGATGTCTGTAGATGAGGCAAAACGCAAGTTGGGCAAACCGCAGCGCGACGAAACTAAACCGGGCGGTAAGGCTATCGGTGGCAAGATTCGCACGCTAACCTACTCAAAATTGACAGTAGCAGCCTGGGATGGCAAAGTTTATTTAATTTCTACTACCAATCCCAAGTACGTGACAATTGATGGGATTAAGGTAGGAGATAACAGCAAAAAAATTGTTAAAACTTACAGTTATGGGTCGCAATCTGTGCAGGGTGAAGTGACTCGGTTGACTTACAGCAATGACCAAAAGGCTTCTAATTTGGTTTTGGAACTTAAGGGCGATCGCGTGCAGAAGATTATTGTCGGCACCCAGCTCAACTAAAATATTACACAACAGTCCAAAAATCCCGCGTACAGGTTCGTAGTCAGGACTTCAGTCCTGCTTATTTCTGAGAATTTTCAGGTTCGATCGTTCGGACTTCAGTCCTTTTTATTTCTGAGAATTTTCAGCCTTTCGGTGAGTTGACTGGAGGGCTTTTTCCTGAAGTGCGATCGGGCTTAGTTGAGCCTCCGGGCGATCGCCCCTGATAAAATAGTATAATATTAGTGTTTTTAATCTCTGTCTTTCGTGAGTGAGTTTGATCCGACTAATTTAGAGGCAGTACAGGAGCGAATACGCTTTCAAGCCGCTGCGGATGACATTCGCTTGACTCTCCACGCACAGCAAGAGATGCTTGAGGAAAACATTACACTAGATCAAGTAATTCAAGCATTAGTTAGAGGTCAACTGTTAGAAAACTATCCTCAACATCAGCGCGGTGCTTGCTGTTTATTCGGCGGTTTTTCTCAAGATAGTCGTCCCTTGCACATTGTCTGTACTACTGTCCAACCGTTACTGATTATTATCACGGTTTATGAGCCAAAACTGCCCAAATGGATAACTCCCACCACTAGGAGGCAATTAGAATGAAATGCAGTATTCAAGGATGTCCAGGTACTTATGAGGAGCGAGAAATCATTCACGCTGTTCGATACCAAGGTGAAATCGTCGTAATCGATAAAGTTCCCGCAGAGGTTTGTACATTCTGTGGCGATATTCTCCTAAAACCGAAGACTGTTCGACAAATTGAAGAGTTACTCAAAACAACAATAAAACCTGCACGTTCAGTACCACTTTACGAGTATTCAGCATCAGGTAAACATTAGTACGAAACACATTAAAAAATAAGGTGCGCATTGCGCACCCTACCAGTTAGAAAATAAGGCGCGCAGTGCGCACCCTACTAATTAGCTGTTCTGGGGAACAGGAGAAGAAACGCTCGATCCCACAGAATTGCTCGACGCACCAGTCTTAGCCCGCTTCTTGATCAAGATTGGCTTGACGCTGTTTTCTCCACCAATCGGGGGATCTTCTTGTTGAGCGTAATCCGCGCCCATCCAAGCCGGACGGCTTTGATCGAAGGCCATTTGCAATGCTGCAGCGGCGATCGCGTGGGCGTCGTATTCCTCAGACAACTGAGACACCAGAGGCAAGAAAGATGCCATCCGTTCGCCAGCCAAAGCTTCGCGAACTTTACCCTGCATCTTTTCCAACTGACGCGCTTCAATTTGTGCCCGTGTCGGAATGTTCCGCACTGTCAAGCTCGATCGCACGTGGCGTTCAATCAAGCGCAATTTGCGGCGATCAACCGGTTGAATCAGCGTGATTGCAGTTCCTTCGCGACCAGCCCGGCCGGTACGTCCGATCCGGTGAACGTAGCTTTCTACGCTATCGGGCAAATCGTAGTTAATCACGTGAGTCAAGTGATCCACGTCCAAACCCCGCGCCGCAATATCAGTCGCCACTACCCAGCGCACTTGACATTGGCGGAACCGATGCAGCAAACGTTCCCGCTGTGCTTGGTTCAAATTACCGTGATACTCGTCAACGCTGTGACCTGCTGCTTGCAGTTGGCTAGTAAGTTCTGCCGCCGACTGCCGCGTCCGCACAAAAATCAGTGCAGATTCTGGGTCTTCCATTTCTAGGATTGGCTGTAGAGCTCTTGCCTTCGACCAGCCGCGAGGAATCATGTATACGCCTTGGCTGATCCGCTTCGGCGTTGCTTTTGGCTGTTCTACGGTGACGTTGACTGGGTTACGCAAATGGCGCGTTACCAATTTCCGAATGGAAGCTTCCATCGTCGCCGAGAAAAATGCCGTTTGACGATCTTTTGGTGCAGCATCCAAGATTTTTTCCACATCTTGGATAAAGCCCATGCTCAGCATTTCGTCAGCTTCATCCAAAACCAGCCATTTTACCTTGTCTAGTTTCAGGCTGCCGCGGCTGAGCATATCTAATATGCGTCCGGGTGTACCAACAACGATGTGAACGCCACGCTTCAAACGCTGCATTTGGCGATCGATCGATTGACCACCGTACACCGTCAGAACTTGCAGAGAGCGACCGACTTTTACCGGGCCGTCGCTGCTGATGCCGCTCAAATCGCGGATGGCTTCAGTTACCTGCATCGCCAATTCGCGAGTCGGTGTCAGCACCAATGCTTGCACCGCAGTTACATCTAAATCAATCCGCTCCAAGATGGGCAACGAAAATGCTGCCGTTTTGCCAGTTCCTGTTTGGGCTTGACCCACAACATCGCGACCTGCTAACAGGTGTGGAATGGCTTGTACTTGGATGGGAGTAGGTTCTGTAAAGCCGAGTGTTTCCAGATGGAGAACGAGTTCTTCCGAAAGACCCAAGCCTTCAAACAATAAATTCATTAATGCTCCTAATAACGAGTCCTTAGCCTTCTAAGTTGCCCAACTCGGATGCGGATTTCTGCTATAAGGCAGGAACTCATTATGAGTTCTGTACGGTGCTGCGCCTGCGCGCACCTTTTTAAATAGCAATCGAGTATAGGGCAGCTCCGTCGATGGTGACTAAATTTACCGATTCGACAGCCGTCTTTGATTTTGTGACATCACCGATACCAACCGCCAGCGATCGGGTTATCGACTTCCAACATTCTTAAAATAGTACATTGGACTTCCTTTGAGGTACTTGCAAGCTTTCTCTCTAGGGCGTTTTATAGTGAGGATGATGACCAGCCCCACTGAACTGCACTACATAGTAGTTACAGGTTTGTTAGTTCAGGCGCTATCCCGCAATCCGTCGTCTGCGGGATTCAACAGGGGATGCAGCGACCGTTACTGCCTATCCATCTCAACACTCTTTCGGGATACCGTTGTCGTGTAGGGCGGACGGCGAAGCAATCTCAAATTCTCCCCGCTGGTTTCTGACTTTATATTAGCATAACTCTTTACATTCAGAAACAAAACAGTGAACTACCCGACGGTGACCTGCGGTACACCACGGGCTTCCCAATTCATTGGCAACAGCCGCCAGAACTCCGTAATTCTATTGGTCTTACATTGCCTCCAAGGGCAGGAGTCCTGGTTCCCAAGACCCATACTTTTTCTGGCAACACGTACCTTTGAGCTTGGTTTTCGCTTACGGCATTGGTGGTCAAGATGTACCAATTTTATCAGAAGAATTGCTCGTTTCCTCATCCACCCCGTCGCTGTTCCACAGCACGGCTTGGAATTCGACTCGCGGGAGTGGAATCGTCAACTCACTGGCACTCATCCCGACGCGAGGCTACACTCTTAGCGCGGGGCTGATGCTGAGCGTGGCTAACGAGACAGTTCGAGCTATACTTCTACTTGACCGTAGAGGTCATAGACATCGGCACTCGTAATTTTCACAGATACGATCGATCCCAGCCGTGCTTCTCCTGTCACATAGACGAGTCCATCTACTTCTGGGGAAAATCTGGCGGATCTACCAATCAACTCACCTGTCTCTGGCTGTTCTTGTTCTATCAGGACATCAACTACCTGACCGACAGATTCTTGATTCTTCTTCAATGATATAGGTTGTTGTGCCGCCATTACCGAATCGCGCCAAACTTCCATTTTTTCTGCTGGCAGTTGATTTGGCAAGCTGAAGGCTGGGGTACCTTCTTCGGCGGAAAATGTGAATACTCCGACGTGATCGAATTCGTGGCGCTTGACAAATTCCAGCAAGTGTGCTGCGTGTTCGTCGGTTTCGCCGGGGAAGCCAACAATAAAAGTTGTTCGCATCACGGCGTTGGGAATTGCTGCTTTGAGCCGATCAACTATAGCATCATTAATCCCAGCTTGAAAAGGTCTGTTCATCGCCCGCAGAATTTCCGGGTGCGAGTGTTGCAGGGGTAAATCCAAATAGGGTAGAACGTTCGGCGTTTCGCGGATTGCCGCGACAACTTGCGGAGTCAAACCTGTAGGATAGGAGTAGTGCATCCGAATCCAGGGTACATCTACTTCACCCAAAGCGCGCAGTAGTTCGGCTAGCTTCGGTTCGCCGTAAATATCTTTGCCGTAGTTGGTGGTAATTTGAGAAATTAAGATAATTTCTTTGACACCTTCCGATGCTAATTGCTTAGCTTCGGCGACAATAGATTCGATCGTGCGCGATCGTTGATTTCCGCGCAAGTGCGGGATAATGCAAAATGCACAGCGGTAGTCACAGCCTTCTGCTATCCGCAGATAGGCGACACCTTCCGATGTCGTGCGATAGCGGGGAGTCGTTTCGTCAGCGATGTAAGTAGGTTCACTAGAGACGAGGGAAACTCGATCGCCCTTTTCGACCCGCTGCATCACATCGACTATTTTATGATAATCGCCAGTGCCGACAATTGCGACTGCTTCCGGCAATTCATCCAGCAATTGTTGTTGAAAATGCTGTGCCATGCAGCCGGTGATGACTACTTTTTTATTAGCTTCTGCCAATTCGACCAAAGTGCGGACTGACTCTTCTCGCGCAGCTTGGATAAAACTGCAAGTATTGACTACAACATAATCGGCTAATTCTTCATTAGAATCGACTTCATAGCCTGCTTGAGCCAGCAAGCCAATCATGTGTTCGGTATCGATGCGATTTTTTTCGCAGCCGAGGTGGGTAAATGCGATCGTTGGCTTCGTTGCCATGAAGTAATATTTGCTGTTGCGATATTTCTAAGAACGTTTTATGATATCACACAATTTCAAAAATTGCAAGGTTGCGTGAATTTGAACCGGGAATTACGCATCAAAACCAAATAAACCGGGTTTTTGGGAGTTTCTGCACTGGAAATCTATCACAGTACAGAATTATTTTATACGATGATTCTCTATAAATTTAAAAGAATACGCAGTCTTTCCTCTACCATCATTAATGTTGTTGGACAAACTGCGCCCCACAGTTCAAAAAGTCTTTCTATACTAATTGAGCGTACATCTTCACATTTGATGAAACTTCGCTGTCTAAGTCCTCCTTCTGGAGGGTTAACTTCAACGTGCCAGGGAATTCTTTTATCTTTAGATGTAACTGGCAGCACAACGACTAATTCCGAAGCACCCTGATTGAATAAATCTACAGATACTATCAGACAGGGACGCTTGCCAGACTGCTCGCGTCCTCGTATTGGATTCAAGTCAATCAGCCATATATCACCGCGTGATGGTTTTGCTGCTGAAGTCATTCTAAACCATCCTCTAAAGTAATATCCCATACCGATCGTTCTTCAAGTTCTTCTTGCCAAGCTTCGGAGTTATTGCGTAGAGCAATATAAGCTTGGTTTGCTGCTTCTAAAAACTGTTGTCTTCGGTATTGTTCGATTGCTTGTTCGAGAACTGCTTGGATTGATTTTCCAGAGCTTGCAGAGAGTTCTGCGAGGATTTGATAAAATGTATCGCCGATCGTAACTGTAGAAGTTTGATTCATGTTAGTTTTTTAATTACCCCAACGTTACCCAACTATTATAGCTCGTATTGAAAACACATTTTCCTTAAATTGGTGTCCTTTTGTACCCCATTTGATATCCTTTTGATACCCGATCGCCGTATTCGTTCTAGCTTGGCTCAGTTGGAGGCAAACCGGCTCGAAAAATCTGCTCGACAGTCAACCTCAATTCTGGAAAAGCCAGTGACTTAACTATGTCATCTCCCTGAAACTGGTTGATTTGATATTCCCCGTCAACCAACTGGTAAACCGAGATAGTAGGTTGTTTCGGATTGCCAATGAAGCGTCTGCCGCCCAAAGCAGCATAATCTACAACCCAATATTCCGGGATACCCAGTCTTTCATAATCAGCTACTTTAACCAGGTAATCATCTTGCCAGTTCGTACTGACTACTTCTACAGCCAGTCGCACCGAAGACCCCATCGTGATGATAGATTCTTTTTTCCAGCGCGGCTCGTTTGCAAGTGCGGTTCTGTCTAGGACTATTACGTCTGGCTGATAACCTGCCTCGTCACGGACGGGTTTAAGTAGGCAGTCACCAGGGACGAAGTAAGGCAATTGCAGTCGCCTGATTTCAAAATTGATCTCACTGGAGATGAAACCCATAACTTCCGAATGGTCGCCGGTTCCTAAAGGCATTTCAACAATTACTCCATTGTGTAGTTCGTACTTGTGGACAGAGTTCTCTGGATACCAGGCAACGAACTCATCAAACGTGATTGTTTTGGATATGGTTTGGATCATATTGCGGTTTCCTCTGTCTGGTGATTAGTATACGGAAATCTAAAAGATGACACAATGTACAGAGTACAATTGACAAATTGGACTGTAGCTGATATGAGTCCAATCGCCACGTCCTGAGAGAACAGCCTCTGGTACAAAACGCAGATTTGTCAAAATACCGATCGCGCCGATCGACTAAATCAGAAATCAGTATCTAGGCGATCGACCGTTGTGAGCGATTGTATCCTAATTTTAAATTAGGCTGGAAATACCAAAGACAAATCCAGAGACAAATCGGAAAAACCCGGAATTACGATTGTCTCATTTTGCAAAACAACTCGTTTGACTCGATAATTGAAATCCCCTTGTCTTTCTTGATAAGGTTCGCTGTGCATTTCCAGTTGACTACCGACTAAATTAAATATCCAATAATTAGTAATCCCAGCTTCAGCATAGAGAGATAACTTAGTTCTTTGATCGTACTTTAAAGTAGAATCAGAAACCTCAATTACCAACAAGATATCCGCAGGTTCCGGGTGAGAAGATAAATAATTATCAGAACGATTGCGGGCGATAACCACATCAGGTTCTGGTTCGCTATCTGTAGTAGATAAAATTATCGGCTCTTGTACGCGCAAATGAGCAAGTCTTCCGAGTAAAATGACTAATTCCCGAAGTAAAAGACTGTTACAAACAGAGTGAAACCTACCTTTAGCAGCCATTTTGATAATTTCTCCGCGAATCAATTCAACTCGCTCATCGGGAGCGAAAAATTCCAGTTCTCCCAAACGGTGATATTCTGCGATCGAGAATCTTTTCGCGGTGGCACTATTCATAGCTTTGCTTACCTAGTATTCTACAAGCGACGAGCGAGGCAGAGCCTCTGGATCTCGATTCCCCGGCTCTGCCGGGGAATCAGTTGGAGTGACGTAATGATATAACTAAGGTCGATCGCCCGACAGCACTTGAACAGCAGACGCAGCAGGTAATTGCTCGTAAGAGCTTCCACCCAAACCATTAACTTGACGCATCAAAGTGCCCATTTCTAAAGCATTCATCGCATAATTCCAGCCCAAATTGCTCTTAATTCCGGCCCTTTCCAAAGCTTGCTGCATCGTGTCAGTCGTCACCACCCCAAAAATCACCGGCACTCCACTTTGAAAAGCAGCCGCAGCAATTCCCTTAGAAACCTCACCAGCTACAAAATCGAAATGAGGAGTTTGGCCGCGAATTACCGCACCCAGACAGATTACCGCATCGTAGCGGCCAGAAAGAGCAGCTTTGCGCGCCACCAAAGGAATCTCAAAACATCCCGGAACCCAATAAAAATCAACTTGATTCCCATCAGGATTAATATCAACCCCGTGGCGCTTCAAACAATCTTCACATCCTGCCAAAAGTTTGTTGACAATCAAATCATTAAAACGACCGATCACAATCGCAAACCGCAAGGATTCTGTCTGAGTAAAAGTTCCCTCGAAAACAGTCATAGTGTTTCTAGTTTAGATTTTAGGTTTTAGATTTTAGTTTTTTGTTGGTGAGAAGGCAAAAGTCAGAAAGCCGAAACATCTCATCTGAATCTCAAGTGCAAAAACATACAGGTTCGTCGTGCTGGCTGGACAATTCCTAGCTTCTGCCGAATGCGGAATGACTTTAAATTGCTGGCTAATGCCTTCAACCTTCTATCTTTTACCTTCTTTCTTCGATAATCTTAGGAGAAATTAAACTACCAAAAAGTTTAAAACACCCACTGCAATAACCAGCAAAAACCAGAGACCAGAACCAGCATAAATCAGCGTTTTAGACTGATTCCAGTTTTGGGGAGAGGCATAGGCAACTGGCACGCCAACAACCATCACAAAAGACAGTAGCACGAGACCGAGTAAAACCACTTGAAACAGAATTGATAACATCTTTTCTCCTTTCGATATGACGGTGGATTGATGAAAATTGTCACTCCCCAGCGTGAATGTGTGGGGATTCTAGAGTTTTTGAAAGTCTTGCAACGATCAATCGGGAGATTATCGGTTTATAAAATTCGACTCGCCCGTGCAAATTCTCAGTTGCGCAAACAGGCGTTAGCGGCTCTTGAGATTTTAATCAATTTTATCATTGTTCGCTACTGCACAGAAAACTGGAAAGGTTAAGTTACAGCCCAAAGCCGTGCCAACTTAAGGTCAAACCATCAGTCCGACAGGGACTTCAGTCCCTGGCGGTCTTTCGAGCTAAGCTGAAACCAATAGTTAAACCCTAATCGCCACACATGGAATGCAGCAATCGGTTTCTAAGCTACCTCATCTTCAGCCGACGTTTTGGCTGAGCCGGAGCAGGGATGTGCAACCCAATGTAAGCCCCGACAGCAACCTTGGTCAGATCGCCGAACATGGGGCGGGTGCTGGGGTCATTGACACTCTCAGGGCTGAAGCCACTGAGATTCTGCGGACAGAGCGGATTTGGGTAACATCCAAATTCTAACTCTCGCTACGGTCGTCAAGCACCGTCTACCCAGTCGGTCAAGGTTTACACCCAACTTACTGGCTACTTTTCTCAGGATATTGGCGGAACCATTTAAGTCTGCATTCATCACTGTTCCATCGACAGACCGATACAATCCACGCTTAATTCGCTTTCCAGATGCTTTCCACCCTTCCGGTTTTTCACCATATTTGGGCAGGGAGTCTCCATCTAAAAAACTAGCTTTGGACGTATACGCTTCTTCGGTTTCTGTAAACTTAATACCGTGCAAGTCACACAGTTGATTTAATCGGTCTTTCAGCTTTCCCAAAGGCATTTGAACAAACTTTTGATTGTTTTTTTTGCCCATATTGACATGGGATTTGAAACCTTGATTCCAACCACAAATAATATTCCCGACCCTGTATTTCAAGCAATGGCTGACAATCAACTTCGCAGCCTTATTGATGCCATCACGCATTTGGTGATTGCGTTTGCGAGTTACGCGGTCTAGCCAATTATCCCAATAGCCTTCAGGCTTTCCTTCTTTTCTGGTTGCGACTTTTTTATTCCACAATTGATTCATCGCTTTCATGGCACGAGCATCAATTAAGAAGGAGTTTCCTAGTGTATCGACACAAGCTGCTAAATTGTCAGCAGTCCCCAAGTCAATTGATAATGCTTGGCCAATATCCAGATTATGTTGTTCTTTTTCAACCTCGTAGGATATCTCAAGGTAAAAAACTCCATTCTTAGGGAGAATCGTAAACTCTTTCACCAAGAGAAAAATCAACATTTGACGACATAGGCAGAAAGAATTCGGAAACTCCAAACCATCGCTTTACCGTCAATCCCAACGAGAATCTCAACTGATTGCCGATAAGTTTAGGCCTTAAACCTCCAGAATTAGGATAAGCTACTTTGAACAACTTAGACCCTTTCAGGTATCCCGGCGGCTTGGGTTTAAAATGCAATTGACCTTTGAGATACAAATCTCTTAATTCTTTGAAAGATTTAAAAGCTTCTGTGACTGACATCAATGTTTGCTGCATTGGTGTTGATGGCAAGGACTTAGCAACCATTGACTTTGAAATTGATGGTTCAAAGGACAAGTCAAACTTTCCAGTCAACATTTTTCCTGTTTTAAAAAAAGTCTGACGAGCCAAATAAACACCACTGTTATATAGCTTGCCTGATTGTTGACAGAGATACTCCAACAACGCTTTAAGTTCCTGATTGGGCGACAGCAATACTTGCTGAACTCCCATTGCTTTTTTGGTTTTAGTCACCTCTATTTTCCCGAAGATTGGTTGATTTGTCTAGCTGAGGCGACTATAGTGGATACGTCAAGCTATATCAACAAAATATTTATGTTGCCACTACCTGAATACAAAACCCACAACCACGTCAAGTTCTTACTTAACTACCACTTCGTCTTTATCCCTAAGCGCCGCAAGAAAGTTCTAATCGGGAATGTGGCAACTAGAACCCGCCAAATATTTCTGGAACTGTCAATTGAAAAAGGTTGGGACATTCTGGCGCTAGAAGTAGCGCCAGACCATGTACATCTGTTTGTAGCTGTTAAACCAACGGATACCCCTGCGTTAGTCGTTAAATTATTTAAGGGTCGTTCTAGCCGTTATTTGCGGGAAGAGTTCCCGCAACTAAAAAAGCTGCCATCTTTATGGACGAGCAGCTATTTTGTGAGTACGGCAGGTAATATTAGTAGTGAAGTGGTAAAAAAATATATAGAAGATCCACATCACTCGGCCAACTAAAGAAAGAACACTCTTGACTGAAGTCCCCCGCGCCGCTTCCCTCTCAGGACTAAAGTCTCGCTCGTTTCCCGCATCCCGCATTAATTCTTATGAATTAATGAATCAACGCCTAGAGAATACTCTAGGTGTTTCTTTGTATAAGACTTTTATACCCTTAACGTGCGAAGTCTATAGAAATCTTGAGAAGTAAATGAAAATCTTTAAAACTCTTTACAGCCCGATCGCCCGATCGCGTATCCGAGCACCAGAAATTGCTACTGTGGGAGTGAGAGATGCGAGATTTTCGGCTATGGACTTAGTTTTGTGCCACACAACAGCAGATTTTGACAGCTTGGGCGCGGCGGTGGGACTTTGCGTGCTGTACCCCGGTAGCAGAATTGTGCTGACTGGCGGTTGTCACCCGACGGTGCGAGATTTTTTGGCGCTACACCGCGACGAATATCCGCTGATTGAACGTCGATCGGTCAATCCGCAACAAATTCGATCTATCAGTATAGTAGATGCGTCACAGCGCGATCGACTAGGAAAAGCCGCCGAATGGCTAGACTTGCCACATATCAAGCAAATAGCCGTTTTCGACCACCACCTGCAAGCCGATTTAGACATCCCCGCCACACTCACTCAGATAGAAGCAGTCGGAGCAACCACCACATTAATTGTCGAAAAACTGCGCGAAAAACTCAAAAATGCAGCAGAAAATGGCGATACAGTATCGCGCCTGCTACCTTCAGAAGCCACAGTCATGGCCCTGGGTATCCACGTCGATACAGGTTCCCTCACCTTTGAGGGCGCAACCGCGCGAGATGCAATGGCTTTGGCATGGTTAATGGAACAAGGAGCAAGTTTGGGGGTAATCGCTGAATATGTAGAACCCGGTTTGTCTCCGCAATTGCAGGATTTGCTGCAAGAATCGCTCAAGAATTTGCGATCGGAAACCTTGCATGGCTATACAGTAGCTTCAGTATTGCTATCTACTGACGACTATGTTCCCGGACTTTCTTCCCTAACTTCCCGCTTGCTCGATTTGACTGAAACCGATGCTCTACTTTTAGGCAATGTTTATAACTTTAGCGAAAACGACAGCAACATCGCTGAATCGATAGTTTCCAACCGCTTAGCTATTATCGGTCGATCGCGCATCGAAGGCACAAACCTCAGCGAATTATTTAAACCCCTCGGTGGCGGAGGCCACGCCCGCGCCGCATCCCTCGCTACACGGGATGTTGATCCGCTGCTGACTTTGAATCAATTAGCCGACCAACTCAAAGCTCAAATCCCCCATCCTCCAACCGCCCGCGAATTAATGTCATCCCCAGTGCGGAGTATTCGCCCGGAAACTTCGGTGGGAGAGGCTCACCGTATCCTCCTACGCTACGGACATTCGGGGCTTTCCGTGGTCGATGCGGGCGATCGGCTGGCCGGCATTATCTCGCGCCGCGACATTGACATTGCCTTGCACCACGGTTTCAGTCACGCCCCAGTTAAGGGTTACATGACTCCGCAGCTCAAAACCATTGGCCCGGATACCTTGCTGCCAGAAATTGAAGCTTTAATGGTGACTTATGATATCGGGCGTTTGCCAGTATTGGAAAACAATCAACTGGTGGGAATTGTGACTCGCACTGATGTTTTGCGGGAATTGCACCAGCAAAAAGCGCGAGATAGCGGAAGTAATACTGAGTTGTCTAATTGTCCCATGCCCGAATCGGTTGAGCAGTTGTTGCGATCGGGCATTAGTAGCGAATTATGGCAATTATTGTCGATCGCAGCCAACATTGCCCAAAAACGCGGCTGGCAACTTTATATTGTCGGTGGAGCAGTCCGAGATTTACTCTTAGCCACGGATGATAAACTGGCACTCACAGATATTGATTTGGTAGTCGATGGCAACTGCGGTACCGACGATTCCGGTGCGGGAGTAGCATTAGCCTCAGCGCTGCAAAAGCTTTACCCAGACTCGCGTTTAGACGTTCACGGTCAATTTCAAACCGCCGCGCTGTTGTGGCACAAAGACTCTGCTTTCGGCTCCCTGTGGCTGGATATCGCTACGGCTCGTACTGAATTTTATCCTTATCCGGCTGCAAATCCTGAAGTTGAAGCGAGTTCGATTCGTCAAGATTTGTACCGCAGAGATTTTACAATTAATGCGCTGGCTGTGCGGTTGGGTGTTCCTCGCAGCGGTGAATTGTTAGATTTTTTTGGCGGTTTGCTAGACTTGGAAGCGCGGCAAATTCGAGTTTTGCACGCCAATAGTTTTATTGAAGATCCGACGCGGATTTATCGGGCTGTGCGGTTTGCGGTGCGGCTGGGATTTTCCATTGAGTCGCAGACTGAAGGATACATCCGCAACGCTACCGAAAGTGGGATTTATTACCGCATTCAAGGGGAAAACGGCCGAGCTCCGGCTTTGGAAACTCGCCTGAAAAGTGAGTTAAAATACATTTTGCAAGCTCCTTATTGGCAGGCTGCTTTGCAAATGCTGGGAGATTTGCAGGCTTTGCGCTGTATTCATCCTACTTTGGATTTGGATCGCGAATTGTGGCGCAGGTTGCGTTTACTCGATCGATGTTTGAATGGCAGGAAGTTCGGCAACGAGCAAAGTACGGGATTTAACGGATTGATGTTGAAAGAAGCAACTATTGCCAATTCCCAGTTACAAATTGCCAATTCCCAATTCCCAGTTATCAATATTCCTGATTGGCTGATGCGGCTGGAAGTTTTGATCGCTTATTTAGCACCGGAATATCGGGTTAAGGTAGCGGGAAATGTTCAGTTACCTGCTGACAGTATTAAACGGCTGGAAGTTTTGGAAGCTGGAAATAACGAATTAGCAGAGAATTTGCCGAAGTGTAAGTTACCGAGTCAATTGGTGTTTCTGTTGAGGAATTATGAGTTGCCGCTGTTAATTGCGATCGCCCTACAAAGCCCCCGAAGTATCCGTCGCCAGATTTGGGAATACCTCACCAAGTGGGCAAATGTTGAGTCGCCTTTAAACGGCAACGACTTGAAGGCATTGGGTTACAAGCCGGGGCCTGGGTTTAAACGGATGTTGGATGATTTGTTGGCGGCTGCGTTGGATGGCGATTTGGGCGATCGGGCTACTGCGATCTCTTTCTTAGCACAACATTATCCTCAATCTTAGCATGGTGTGTGTTAAG
>PVWI01000001.1 GCA_003003725.1 filamentous cyanobacterium Phorm 6
ATAAACAAGATTTATTATGGCGTATCTTCTAAATTAAGTTCCGCAACTTTTGCCAGAGCTTCTAAACGCTTGTTTAATGTTTTATGCCTGGGACATTCTACAGCGTACTCGTATTTAGCACCCGTATGTTGAAGTTCGGAAATCTGGCAGTCAATTAAGTTACTAAGATGACCGACTAGCTTTTTAACACGTATTAGCCACGCCTTAGCTAATGCTTTAGTGCGGAATCCTATCCAAGCTCTAAAGTAAGACCCGTTTTCGCTAATTTGATATGCTACGTTGGGCGATAATTTAACAATAGGTTCAATTCGGGTCACACCCAAACATTTGAGTTCTGTTAAGGTGTAGTTTTGAATATCCCCATTGTCCCAATGAATTTTTATGGACCGTAGTACCTCAATATTCAAACTAATAATTGTCCCCATTCGTTGAGTTCCTTCTCGCTGCTGTAAAAGGCGAGTTTCCTCTCTAAATCCGTTCCATCCTTGTTTTTTAACTAAACTTTCAATGCAGTGCTTCCAGGCTTCTTCCCAAGCTATCTCAAAGTCAGAAAGATTGAGGTGTGGAGAGTAAAAATTAGGAAGCTTCCCTGCTTCCCACTCCCCACTCTCCACTCCCCCCCTTTCTTCGTTCAATTGTCGAGCCAGTTTTTCTTTTAACTGCTGTTTGTGGATGGGCATAGCGAATTCTAAAAAGTTGTCGGGTACTTCGAGAGCTAAATGCGTTTTAGCTCGGATTCTGATATCGGTAACAGATAAATAGCTGGCGTCTTTTAATTGCTGGGGTGCAGGAATATCTATAGTACAACTTGTCGGGTACCCGGGAAACAAGTTGATGGGAAAGAGATAAGATTGGTCGAGAGTAGAGATGAGAATGTGGTGTTCGCTCAGCGATTCTACTTTGAAACGAGTTGCATTGCTGAATTGTACCTGGTCGGAATTAGCGAGTACGATGGTTGTGCAAGTGGGAAGTTCTCCAGCAGTCTTTTTAGGGATAAACTGAGGAACGAGGGAGATTGTGAGGGCGCGGATTTCGTCGAGGTTATAAGTCCAAGAAAATGAATCTTCGCCGGGACTTGCGTCCCAAGTAATTGTCACAGGTTTTTCAGTTTTGTTGAGAGAAGTAACAGTACCGTATTGGTTGCCAGTTTTAACGATATCGTTTAACCTGAAGGGATGTTCTTCAGCAGGTACATCCGGGAGGAAAGGGAAAATTACTGCAACTACTTCTTGGATTTGAGAGGAGTGCTGGCTGGCTGATTCAGGAAAGGTTTTGTGGGGGTTAATATTAGAATTATTAGTATTCATAACGGTAAAAAGTTGGTTATCCCTTAACTTCTCCCGCTAGGGAATAGCTTTTAATTTAGAGGTTTCCTCAACCAATAGTTATTGCTTAAATTGCAGGAAATGACTTAGCTGTTGTTAGAGGGGAGGCTCAGTTGCGATCGCCAACTATACTGGTATCAGCCAGCCCTAGGAGCGTACAGCTATCAACTTTAGGATTATTACTCATATAATTAGAGAAATCGATACAAAATGCGATCGCTAGGTCGCGTCAATCAAGACTAGAATAACAAGCTATACACTTAGTACACTTTAACAAGCCTGCCTTTGACAATCTATCGAGTTAACAGCACCTAATTGATAAAAAATTCTCCCAGTTATCAGTTGCTTCTATAACTGGGAGAATTTGCGGGAAAGCCGATATATTCAGGACTTACGCAAAAATTGGCTTAACACAACTCATAGCGGTAACGTGCGCCAAGTGCACCTACGGATAGAGTCTGTGGGTAATTCCTGATATTAATCTAACGCAGGTATCTCGATTAATTCGATTTTAAACAGAGCTGCGTCGTTATTCTTTAGGCAAAGTAGGCTTTGGTGGGATGTCAAAAACAATCACAAATGTGAATTCTTTGACAAACCGTTGCAAAACCCGAAAATGATCGTCTGCATCCCTCCTGCTGCGAAATCGCGCCACAACAATACGCTGACAATTAGGAAGCAGCTTAATGATGCACCACGGATGCAATCTCTCAAAATAAGTCATTTTAACCTCACCAGCGACAGTAATAGGTTGCGTTCTTTTTTCCTTGCTTGCCATTACGCTAGTTGAGAGAATATTCTTCAAGACAGGTCACGCTGACCTTGACAATTAATTAGGTTTGTGCTTTCAACCGCTCAAATTCTTTTCTAACGCACCTTCTTATCTTCGGAATGCGGACACAGCAAGTTCGCCAGTACGTCGGGAATCTCCTCAAAGTGTTCCAGCAGAAAATCCATTACTGCCAAATGGCGCAAATCAACAGCAGTAGGAAATCTTCGATTTTTTCCGCGTTTAAACCAACCCTGTACCGTCGAATCAGAGCGGGAACAAATGGAGGCAATTTGCTCGTAACTTACGCCCCACTTGACATAAAACTGTTTCGGCGTCATGCCCAATTGGCATTGGCTGTAAACTGCAATCAAATTGCGTTCTCTATCTGTCAAAGTATGCGGCTTTTTCATCCTCACACCTCTCTAAATCTTCCTCCCACGCCGTATCAAATTGACACCAAGCTGCACTCTTGGAATCAGGAGCCAACCAAATTATGTAGCACCACATCCAACAGCAACGGCGCGGTTCGTAGTTGTAAAAATTGCCAATAACTATTCCCCAATCGGCTTCTTCGCCAACATCGGCCCAGCGCACCATCTCGCCACACTCAAAGCGCGGGGGATGAATTTGGGCAAAATTTGCAGGCAACTCAGTTGAAGGTGGTATATCCTTCAACTGTTTTAGTGGCAGGCCCGAAATCAAATCTCGCTTTCCTTTTGAGATTGACATGAGTTCTCAACTGTGCATCGACTGCAACAGATTTGTTTTGATAGGTTTTTAGACCAATTTCTTGATAAAGAAATTGCAGCGCGATTTTCGTCAGCGAGGTGCGATGATCGACAAACGTCTCCAAATCGAACCACACCGGGAAGTAGAAGAACTATTGGAGAATATTGAGGACTTGTTCTTCAGAATATAACCAGCCAGCAAAAAAGGTTGCCGGTAGAATCAAACAATAGTATAATTAGATTAGTTACTAATAATTTTCTTGGTGGCGCGGTGTTATGAACGCCCAAAAACCTGTTACCTTCAGAGACCTCATCGACGCGATCGCCCGGAATGCCGATTATCAACTTTCCCGAGAATTCGAGTCAGTTGAATAGCAATAAGCGGAAGTGAGTTGCAACAAGCGCCTCCGATTGCCCAGAAAGCGATTGAGCCGGATTTGGTTGGCCATCAAAGAATAGAAGCCAGTTAGCCTACTTGACGTAACATCCCTTTCGTCCAATAATGAAGGAATTTACCCTAAGAGGCTGCGCCGTGAAGGTTCAAGGGAATGGGCGCGCTAAGATTTTGACGCCTGCAGAAATTGACCGACTGTTTGACCGGGGTTTTATGACAGCAAGGGACAGGCTTTTGTTTGCTGTAACTTTTTACTGCGCCTGCCGCATTTCAGAGGCGTTAGCTTTAACAACTCACGACATTGTTGGGGGGTCAGTCACGTTGCGGAAAGCGACGACAAAGGGGAAATCAGCAACGCGAACGCTGCCGCTCCATCCTATGCTGGCTAAGTATTTAAAGGCTTACAATCCAGATGTGGGTTTTTTGTTTCCGGGGCGAGACAATACGAAGCCTTTGACTCGCGCCGCATCGGATGTGATTTTTAAAGAAGCTTGCAAGCGGGTAAGAATTAAGGGGGCTTCAACACATTCGATGCGGCGGACGGCGCTGACTAATTTGAGCAATGCGGGGGTGCCGCTGCGGGTGATTATGGAGATTTCGGGACACAAAAATTTGTCGAGTCTCCAGCGCTATTTGGAGGTACAGCCGGAACAGCTTGTCAAGGCGATCGCGCTTTTGAAGTGAGCCGTTCAACAGTGAAATTATTTAGTCCTAGCCGCACGCTTCCACATTATGTCATTCGCTCGCCCAGCGCGCGAAGAATCTCAAACCTTTACAAAACCGCCCGCTTAGTGCGTCCAAGACTGTTAGTTTGACGGGCGAAGGGGAGCAAATTTTTATTCCTACCCCCAGATGGGGACTTTCCGTACAAAGGGCTGCGCTTCTTTGGTGTTGAAGATGCTCCCCCTGACTTGTTTATGAACCAGAAGTATTGACCCAATTAAACCAGCAAGCGAGCTGGGGATAGCCGAAAAATATCATTAAAAATATTTACAGAAAAAACGATCGCAAGTACAGTAGCAAAATGCAACTAAAAACTGGGCAAATTGTCAAGGTGCGATCGCGCCAATACCTCGTCGAAGAAGTCGCACCCAAATTCTCCGAGGATACAGACACCTTAGTGCGACTGTCGTGCTTAGAAGATGATGCCTTGGGAGAAAGCCTCGAAGTCCTGTGGGAGCGAGAAGTTGACGCCGTAGCGATCGGCAATAACTCCTGGGATTCCGTCGCGAAGCGGGGATTCGACAATCCTAAACTCTTCTCAGCTTACCTGCACACCCTGCGTTGGAACTGCGTTACTTCAACCGAACCCAAGCTATTTCAATCCCCCTACCGAGCAGGCATCGAAGTTAAAGCTTACCAGTTAGAACCTCTCCGCAAAGCCTTACTCATGCCGAGAGTTGGGTTATTTATTGCCGACGACGTAGGCTTGGGCAAAACGATCGAGGCGGGACTGATTTTGCGGGAAATGCTGATCCGCCAGAAAGTGCGACGGGTGGTAATTTCTTGCCCCCCTACTGTGGTGCGGCAGTGGCAAGAAGAAATGGAAAGCCGCTTCGGGCTCAGTTTCATAATTTGCGATCGCTCCTTTGTGGCCACCTGCAGGCGCGATCGCGGGTACGGCATCAACCCCTGGACAACTCACACCCGCTTCATCATCTCCCATGCTTTGCTCAGAGATGAAACCTACACCGGCCCACTGCGAGATTGGCTGGGCGAATTTGCAGCCGCATCGATGCTGATTTTAGATGAAGCGCACAATGCCGCCCCTGCCAGCGGCGCTAAATATGCCGTTGATTCCCAGCTAACTCGCACTGTGCGAGATTTAGCGCCTCGTTTTGAACATAAGTTATTTCTCTCAGCAACGCCTCACAACGGCCATTCTAATAGTTTTGCAGCGTTGTTAGAAATTTTAGATCCGCAGCGGTTTTGCCGGGGTGTCCCCGTGCGCGATCGCAAATTACTCGACTCGGTAATGGTGCGCCGTCTCAAGCGAGACTTGCGGGAAATTGGCGATGATTTTCCGAGAAGGGAAGTGATTGCGATCTCGATCGACAACCTGCCTGAAACTGCACCCGAACTCCAACTTTCGCGCTTGCTGCAACACTATCGACAATTGCGAGAAGAGCGATTGCAAGGTGAATCTCGCAGCAACCAAGCAGCGGCGATGTTAGTAATTACCAATTTGCAAAAGCGCTTGCTGTCATCTATCGAAGCCTTTACTCGCACGTTGAAAGTTCACCGAGTAGCTTTAGAAAAGCAAGTTTCTAAACAGCCAATTTTGCGGTTAGAACGCTTACAACTGCTGTCTGAATCGGCGGGAGGTGATGATGAGCGGGCGGAACTGCCAGAGGAAGAAGTGCAGGCAGAAGAAGACGCACAAATGGCAGCGGCAACTGCTAATAGTTTATCACAAATTACCCAGCGAGAACAAGAGATTTTGTCAGAAATGGCGGAAATTGCCAATGCTGCTCGTTATCAACCTGACCCGAGAATTATTAAGTTAATTGACTGGATTAGACAAAATCTGTGTCCTGATTTAGGGCAGCCAAATGCTCAATGGTTAGAGCGGCGCGTCCTAATTTTCACAGAATATACGGATACCAAACGTTACTTAGAAGAACAATTGCGATCTGCCTTCGCCAATTCTCACTTAGAACACCAACGAATCGGCGTTTTTCATGGTGGCATTGGCGAGGAACGGCGCGAGGCTATTAAACAGGCATTTAACAGCGACCCAGCCAACAATCCTCTCCGCATTCTGATTGCCACAGATGCAGCACGAGAAGGGATAAACTTACAAAATTATTGTGCTGATTTATTCCATTTTGACATACCTTGGAATCCCAGTCGCATGGAACAACGCAACGGTCGAATTGATAGGAAGCTTCAGCGTTCGCCGGTTGTTAATTGCCATTATTTTGTATTGCCGCAGCGAATTGAAGATAGAGTTTTAGAGGTTTTAATTCAGAAGACAAAAACCATTCAAGCAGAGTTGGGAACTTTGACACCTGTTGTTGAAAAAAGTATGTCTCGTTTGCTGCAAAATGGGATTATTCATAAAGAACTGGGGAAAATTACTCAATCCATTGAACAAATATCCGTAGGGTGCGTCAGTCCTAATTCAAGTGGGCAGTTAGAAACATTTAATACTGACGCACCCTACACAATCAACTCAGAAACAATTAATCCTAACACATCCACCGCCATTGGCGAAGAATTAGAAGAAATTCGCCTTCGCAAACAAGACCTCATTAAACAGATTTCCGAACTCCAAGAAATGCTCAAGAAATCGCGGGATTGGTTAGGTTTAGATGACCGCCATTTTCGGGATGCAATCTCAGCTTCCTTGGAAATTTTAGGTGCACAGCAACTCAAACCCATTGACGTAATCGCAGCAAACCACAATCCAGAAACAGCGAAATGGGAAATTCCTGCACTTAACCAACGAGTCGGGGCAGATCCAACTTGGACAGTGACGCTGGATACCTTGAGAAAACCTCGCCAAAGAAGTCAACAACTGTGGGATTGGCGCAGGGAATCTCCCATCCGACCAGTAGTTTTTCGTGACCCAGGTTCTCTGGATGGCGAAGTGGTACACTTGCATTTAGAACACAAAATTGTGCAGCGATTATTGGGACGATTTTTAGCCCAAGGATTTCTGCATGATGAATTAACTCGCGCTTGTATTTGTCTCACGGATGACCCGATTCCTAAAGTTATTGCCTTGGGGAGATTGTCACTTTATGGAGAAGGTGCTACCCGACTTCATGATGAAGTAATTGCCGTTGCTGCGGAGTGGACAGATCCGGCAAATAGGGGGCGGAAAAAACTGAAGCCTTTGGGAGAGGGAGAGAAAGAAAATGTATTGGAATTGCTAGAAAATTCTTTGGCAAATCCGCGATTGCGAGAGGTTTCTGAAGGGGTAAAAATTCGCCTAAAGGAAAGTGCGTCTCAGGATGTTGAGGAGTTAATTCCGAACCTCGAAAGTCGGGCAGAAGTATTAGCCCAAAGGGCAAAGCGGAAGTTAAATGAGCGCGGTTTGAAAGAAGCAACTGAGATGAAGAAAATTTTAGAACAGCAGCAACAGCGCATTTTAGCACGGCAACAAGAAACTCAAGCGATTCAGTTATCTCTTTTTCCAGAAGAGGAACAGCGACAAGTGGATGCTGATAGGCGTTATTGGCAGAAACGTCTGCAAAGTTTGTCTGAGGAATTAGTGAAAGAACCGGCTCGAATTGAAGCGATTTATCAGGTAAAAGCGGTGCGAATTGAACCAGTGGGGTTAATGTATTTATATCCGGTGTCGGGTTGAGTCTGAGTAGGGTGCGTCAGAGTCTAGGTAGGGTGCGTCAGGTGATTATTCATAGTTATAGTTGGGTATTTTAAAGCTGACGCACCTTACAATTTAGGAAAGTAGGGTGCGTCAGCGGTTATTCATAGTTATAGTTGGGTATTTTAAAGCTGACGCACCTTACAATTTAGGAAAGTAGGGTGCGTCAGGCGGTTATTCATAGTTATAGTTGGGTATTTTAAAGCTGACGCACCTTACAATTATACAATTTAGGGACAAGGTAAAGTCAGGAGGAACAATGGCACAAGATCCAGAATTAATCAGACATAAAGAATGGTTGGGATTCTTGCAACCAGTGGGACTTGTTGTGTCGCCTCCCGCCTTAGTGAAATTTCAGTGCGTGCCGAATCGCAATATCGTTGAATTGCAGCAAGCTTTGCAAGAAATTATTACCACAAATAGCGACGAAAGTCAAGCATTAATTTCAGATTTTCCCGCGTTTGTTGCCGAGGTTTTGGGGTGGGAACCCTATGATTTAGTGGCAGAAATTGCTCCAGAATTCACGGTGCCACTTCCTGACTACGGCGAGACTTTAAAACCAACTTATACAGTTCTAGATCCAGAAGCCGTTCGCCCCTGTATATTAGTCCAAATTATAGAAAATAATCGCCCTTTTGATGAATTAGATTTAGAATCAGAAAAAGCAGGTCAGTGGAATGCTTCGCCACAAGCAAAATTTGAACGCTTATTGCGCGAAACGAGCGTTAACGTGGGGTTATTGTGCAACGGTTCGCTATTGCGCTTGGTTTATGCGCCGCGTGGCGAATCGTCGGGGTATTTGACGTTTCCGGTGGCGGCGATGTGCGAAGTGGCTGGCCGCCCAATTTTAAGTGCGATGGTAATGCTGTTAGGTTCGGATCGCCTTTTTGTTGCGCCACCGGAACGCCGTTTGCCAGCTTTGTTGCAGGAAAGCCGCAAATATCAAAGTGAAGTTTCAACAAAATTAGCCGAACAGGTTTTAGATGCCCTCTGGGAATTGCTGCGGGGATTTCAGACTGCGGATGAGGCGAGTAATGGTAAGTTATTGAGTGAAATTGCTCAAACAGAACCGCAGCATATTTATGGGGGATTGATTACAACTTTAATGCGGTTGGTGTTTTTGTTGTACGCCGAAGATGAGGGATTGATGCCGCAAGATTCGGTGTATGCGCGGAATTATGCGGTGACGGGACTGTATGAACGGTTGCAAATTGATGCGGGAAATTATCCCGATACGATGGATCAGCGGTATGGGGCTTGGGCGTGGTTGTTAAGTTTGTTTGGGTTGGTTTATGAGGGCGGTGGCCATTTACCTCAGTATTTACCGGCCCGTCACGGTCAGTTATTTGACCCGGATGAATACCCGTTTTTACTAGGTAAAAAAGTAGGGTGCGTCGCCGCCGAAAATCTCAGTAAAATGTCAAAAACTGAACAAGCGACGCACCAAACAAACTCAGTAGGGTGCGTCGCCGCCGAAAATTCGGGTGAGATGTCAAAAACTGAACAAGCGACGCACGAAACAACTCAAACAGCGACGCACGAAACAAACTTAGAAACAGCAACGCATCTTACAGAAGTGCCGCGTATTTCCGATGGGGTGATTTTTCGCGTATTAAATCGGTTGTTGATTTTGGACGGAGATAGACTTTCTTACCGTGCTCTTGATGTAGAACAAATTGGTTCGGTTTACGAAGCGGTGATGGGTTACGAAGTCGAACGGGCCCAGAGTCCATCTATAGGAGTGTGGAGTAAACCTAAAAGTTCAAAAGTCTCAGTTACGGTTGTGGTTAGCGTCGAGGAAATTCTCAAAACTAAGGCAAATGACCGGGCTAAATATTTAAAAGAAGTGGCGGGATGCGAAATTACTGGTAATTCCCTCAAAGAGTTAAAGGAAGCGAAAACCGCCGATGATATAGTCGCGGCGTTAGGGCGGAAAGTATCAGCGCAAACTCCTACTTTAATGCCTGTTGGTTCTCTTTATTTGCAACCAGGCGAAGAACGGCGGCGCAGCGGTTCCCACTATACCCCGCGCGCGATGACGGAACCAATTGTTAAGGAAACTCTCAGACCGATTTTAGCAGCATTGGGAGAAGATGCCACGCCAGAAGAAATTTTAGAGTTAAAAGTTTGCGATTTGGCGATGGGTTCGGGGGCGTTTTTGGTGGAAACTTGCCGCCAGTTAGCAGAAAGGTTAGTGGAAGCTTGGAACAAACACAATTCTTTGCCGGAAATTCCCCTTGATGAATATCCTTTGTTGTATGCGCGGCGGTTGGTAGCGCAACGGTGTTTGTATGGGGTGGATAAAAATCCGTTTGCAACTAATTTGGCGAAGCTGTCGCTATGGTTGGTGACTTTGGCGAAAAAACATTCGTTTACTTTTTTAGATCATGCGTTGAAATGTGGCGATTCTTTGGTGGGGTTGAATCGGGCAGAAATTGGGGAATTTGTTAAAGCAACTGATATTTATAATGCGCCTTTGTTATCCTTGCTGAAAAATCGGGTAGACCAAGCTAAGATTTATCGAGATGAGATTGGTAAGTTAGCTGATGATCAAGATGAGGAAAAATGGGAACGTTTCCAAAAAGCCGAACAGGAATTAGAGGAAGCTAGGTTAACGGGAAATATTGCTGTCGCGGCTTTCTTTGCTGGGGAGAAAGATAAGGAACGCAAGGAAAAAAGAATCGAGTTTTCGCAGAAAATTAATGATTGGCGTTCAGGGGTTGTTAATCTCAAGCAAATAGAAGGTATTGCTGAAAGTTTGCAGAGGTTAGAAAAGCCGATTCAGCCGTTTAATTGGGAGATAGAATTTCCCGAGGTGTTTGACAAGAAAAATCCTGGTTTTGATGCGATTATTGGAAACCCACCGTTTGCTGGTAAGAATACAGCAATTAATGCTAACGCGCCCGGATATATGGATTGGTTAAAGGTAATTCATCCCGAATCGCACGGAAATGCTGATATAGTAGCGCACTTTTTTAGACGAGGGTTTACGATTCTGCGAAAAGGTGGTTGTTTTGGTTTAATTGCGACAAATACCATTGCCCAAGGTGACACGCGCAGCACTGGTTTAAGATATATCTGTCAGAAGGGTGGCACAATTTACAATGCAACAAAGCGGTTTAAATGGATTGGTTCTGCCGCCGTTGTAGTCAGTATTGTGAACGTCCAAAAAGTAGATACAGTAAGGTGCGTCGCTACAGAAAATCTCGATTCATCTCGAATATCTCCCGCAGCGACGCACCCTACGCAACTCGCGACGATGCACCCTACACTCGACGGGCGACAAGTTTCGCTAATTTCTGCATTTCTGTTTCATGCGGGGGGTAATGAAAATCCCCAACCTTTACTAGCAAATGCTGATAAAAGTTTTCAAGGTAGCATTGTACTAGGTATGGGTTTTACATTTGACGATACAAATCCCGATGCGACACCGATTGCAGAAATGCACCGCCTAATTGAACAAAATCCTAAAAATCAAGAGCGTATTTTTCCTTATATTGGCGGTGAGGAGGTTAATTCTAGTCCAACTCACGCCCATAATCGCTATGTGATTAATTTTGGGGAGATGAGTGAGGCTGAGGCGTGGGAATATCCAGATTTGATGCAAATTGTAGAAGAAAAGGTTAAGCCTGCAAGATTAAAGCAAAATCGAGAAATTCGGGCGCGTTATTGGTGGCGTTTTGGAGAAACTACACCTGCTTTGTTTAAAACGATCGCCAAGTGCGATCGTGTACTTGTTAATCCTTTATATGGCAAATATCTTAATTTTGTATTTTTATCAAATAAAATGGTATTTGCCAATAAATTAAATGTAATGCCTTTTGATAAATATTCTGCATTTTGTATTTTACAAAGTAGAATACATGAAATTTTTGCTTGGTTTTTCAGTTCAACTTTAAAAGACGATCTTGCATACGCACCATCAGACTGCTTTCAAACCTTTCCCTTCCCCGAAAACTGGGAAACCAACCCCACTCTAGAAGAAATAGGCAAAACCTACTACGAATATCGCGCCGCCTTAATGATACGCAACAACCAGGCGCTCACCGACACCTACAACCGCTTCCATAACCCGGAAGATCGCCACCCGGATATAATAAAACTGCGACAATTACATCAAGAATGCGATCAAGCTGTATTAAAAGCCTACGGGTGGACAGACATCGCCACCGACTGCGAATTCATCCTTGACTACGAAGAAGAGGAAGAAAGCGAAGGAATTAGCAAACGCCAGAATAAAAAACCTTGGCGGTATAGATGGCCCGAAGAAATCCACGATGAAGTGTTAGCGAGGTTGCTTGACTTGAATCTGAAACGCCATCAAGAGGAAAGTCTGGGAGGGAAAGCAGCCGAGGGGAAAGCGAAAGGAGGTAAAAAGACAGCTTCTAAATCTCGCAAAAAAGTTTCAGATAAGCCACCTAGTATTCCCGGTTTTCCTGATAGTCTGTAGGGTGAGTCAGGGGAAGATTTATCGCTAATAGCAAAGAATTGATGAGTGACGCACCCTACTCACACCATTGCAACTAACTTATCAATAGTCTGAGATGCCCAAGGTTGTACTTCATTTTCTTGCAAAACTTCCGCCCCCAAATCCCTGTAAGTTGAGATAGTTGTTTGATACACTTTGTTTAGTTTTTCATAATCCTGCCACTCTTGTTTTGGGGGAAGTGCAACAATTCCTATGGGCAATTTAGGATCAGATTCTTTGACATCTGAAATCATCCAAGAAATAGAATCTTGGAGACTTTCAGGAATGTGAACCTCAAAGGATATTCCGTGGGCGGCAAAGTAAGGTTGACCGTTAGCAACAACCGCATCAAACTTGTGTTCTTTATGACTTCCTTTTACAGGAAAATCATTTTTTAGCATTTCTTTTAAAGCAGGTTTATCATCATAGGATATAAGAGTTTTTCTAATTATAGAAGTTGTAATTCTCGCAGCATCTTGGCGATTTCGCTTAGTTTTTGTAGGAACTACATTAACCAGGTAAGTCTGCGCGATATCTTCTAATAAATTCTCGACATTATCTAAAGATCCGTGAGGTTCTGTGAATTGAATACTGTTAATCCAACCCCGTGCAATTTTTTTTAATCGCTCATGTTTAGGAGTGCCATCTGGCTCATCTCCGGGAAAAAGCAAACCCTCACTGGCGGCGAAGTTCATTCGTTTTGCAAAGTCTCTGAGAAAATGAATATCTTCACGCCCAAAAGCCTGGACTCGACTCCAATTATTCAAAAATTGTACGCGCACATCATTGTCATCAAAAGCAACAACACCAATATTAATCCGTTCATCAGTGATGGGATTGGGGACGTATTGAACGATACTATATCTGCTTGCCATTGCTTTTGACTCCCTCTATAAGAAAGTGCTTACAAAAAAGTTAATAATTGTTGTTGCTGTCTAGTTAAGTATTCTACTAGAGTAACACGCTCGTCAAGAGTTAGCCCCCACTCGCTAGGCGGAGCCGCCACTGCTTGAATGATTGTTGCTTCACTGACGCTTTCAAGTTCCCGGAGTGCCGAGCTAATCTCATCTGGGGTAAAGTTGCAATTTTCACACAAATATGAGTTTAATTCAGCTTGGGGTGCTTGTATCAGATCACGCTCTGTCCAATTGGGGCCACCGGGAAAGAAATGACCATGATCCACCGAGTAAACTAATCGCGGTGGATTTTTCTTGAAAATAAACTGGATGTCGTTAGCATAGACCCATCCGTACAACACAGCAAGCAGAGCAAACCTGGATCTATTTTCAGGTTCGCTAGTTGCAATCAAACCACAATCATCACGGCAATCTGGTATAAAGAGAGTAGCGTGTGCTGTGCCTGAAGGAATATGAGAGAGACGAGGTTCAATCGCAATAAGTTCAGCCGACACTTCAACAATCTTAGGTTCGCCAACGGGTGCACCTATTGCAAAGCCAATCCTTGCAGTAATCTGGTCATTTACAATTTGTCTGCCTGCTTGCTGACCTTTAACGACATACTCTCCACCATCATTACACTTAAGCAAAACTGGTTCTGCTTTCGTCCTCCATCCTCTGCGAAAAGTTGTTGCCATGATGGGTATTCCAGGTTGTGAAAGCGCCTCGTTTAGCTTTCGCTTCCAGTTTTCCCTCGCGTTTTCTCTATTTTCGCTTTTGCCCACAAAAAAAAGTATAAAATTTAGGTATATCCTCCCAAATTATCCTATTGCTATCTGCTTTGTCAATTTATTTAACGAAAAAACTTGACGTAATACCCAGAGCTTAAGATAATAAAGAGGAACCTGCGTTATACAAAGGATTGGCAAGAAAAGTGAAACTTTATAAATCCCCAGATTTTCGAGAGGCTATCTGGGCGGGTTGAAGACCTTTTGCCAATCTCGGTAAAGTAATTAAACTTCAATGAGGTATTACATAATGTTTGATGCTTTTAAATCTTGGCTATCATCTTTAACGACTCAACTCCAAACATACCAACCCTTATTCTATATTGTTTTTGGATTAATCACTATTTTTTTTGGATTAGTTAATCTAAGTAAAGTTATTTATGACTGGAATAAAGATAAAACAAAAATAACCATTCAACTTAGGCGAGATAGTGTTAGTTTACCAGCCATCCAACAGCCCTCAAGAAATTATTTATTAATTGAAGTTGTAAACAAAGGTTATAAGGATGTAATAATTAATGAAATAGGAATTGCGGTGTCAGGTAAAAACGATATTAATGTTGTAGATATGCCTTGGACATTTCCTATATTAAAAGGATATGAAAATAAAATAATGGGAAGTCTGGAATGGGTAGCCATTCCCGGTACAGTGAATCCACAATCTATAGGGATAGCTCAAATTTTATTTTCTAACTTAGAAGAAGCTTATAAAAATATAAAAAAAGAAAAACAACTGTCGCTTGAAGAGCCAGGATACCTGCGAACACGTAATCTTATCAATGCGTATGAAGAATTGATGAAGTCGTATAACGCTAGCACTCAAGTGCTGACGGTCAAACCTTATACAGTGACTACTACAGGTCAGCGTTTTCTTGGAAAAAAAACAAAGATTCAGTTAGGAAACCTTCATACAGCCGTGCAAGCTACGACTCAAAAAAAAAGATTCCTTTGATACAAGTAAGGAATCATTTAGGGATTAAAGTTTGGACTAATTATTAAACAATCTAATTAAAGGTAAAGACATATTAATGAATATCAATGCAACCCCGACAACCCCCGCCCAAGTTCGCCAACACCTAATCGACGCTTTACAACTCGACCTGATCGGCCCCATCCCCGACGACGAAGCCCACGCCGCAGAAATCATCAACCAACCCCCTTCCCGCTGGTATCTCAGCGGTTTTCTCGTACCCTACGGGGCCGGCCTCGAACAGCGCAGCGACGACACCAGCAATGACGAACTCGACGAACTCAGTCGCCCCAGTCCCGGCGACGACGAAAACCCCCCGGAAAAATCCTCCGCCCGCAGAGCATTTTTTCCCTCTTCAATGGGGCTGAGTTTCCTGGTTCCCAAAGAAGCAACTCACTTCCGGGCGATCGCATCTTGGGGCGACTACTCGCCCATTCCCACCGAAGAGGAAAAAACAGAAACCAAACTGCAAAGTCTCGTCTCCGGTGATTGGCTGCGGAAACCTCAACAGGTAGAAGTAGATGTTCCCATCAAAAGCAGCATCTCGCCCTACACCTTGGATATTCCCGACAGCGGCGGCTTAAAACTCGTCATTTCCGTTCGCCCCGTCTTGTCCCAGATTAAGTTACCCCCCGGTACCCGTTCCGTCTCCGCTTTCCTTGTCAACTACCGCACTCCCACCACCGACGACTCCTTGCGAGATACCACTTACATCTTCCAAGCAACTTTAACTATTCACACCCCCTACCCCCTCGTCCCCCGCCCGAATTTGCGGGGACAAACCGATGATGATTGGGATGAAAAGGTGGCAGACTTGCAGTATCGGGAAGACTGCGAATTTGCTGTTGGCCACAACATTTCGGCGATCGCCCTCGTCCACTCCGACTCGATTTGCAAGGAAATTCGCACCGCCTGGATACCCACGGCTGATGTAGAAAAAGTCATCGCGGCTGTTGTACCCGGAACTGAACTGGAAATGGAGGCGATCGCTGCGGCACCCAGTCCCGCAGCTTTGCGGTCAATGCTAGAGCCAATGGTAACAGCTTACGGCGATTGGATTGCAGACCAGCGGCACAAATTCCCCCTCGATCCCAACCGAGCTCAAATTGCCCAAAAGTTGCTCAACCGCGCCCAAGTCGCGCGCGATCGCATCGCTGCGGGCCTCGACGCTATGAATGACCCCGAAGTGTTCGAGGCTTTTAGAATTGCCAATTTGGCGATCGCCAGATCCATCCGTCAACGCGCCACCCATGACAGTGAGAAAACCCCCGCAGAAATCCACGCCCCCAAATGGCGGCCGTTTCAGCTAGCATTCCTGCTGATGAACTTAGCTGGAATTGCCGACCCAGAAATGGGCGATCGGGAAATCGTAGATTTGCTATTTTTCCCTACCGGCGGCGGTAAAACCGAAGCATATTTAGGGTTAGCCGCATTTACTTTAGTTCTGCGACGGTTGCGAAATCCAGGGCTTAGCGGGGCCGGGGTTAGTGTCTTAATGCGCTACACTTTACGACTGTTAACCTTAGACCAACTGAGTCGCGCCGCCACTCTGATCTGCGCTTTAGAGTTAGAACGGCAAAACAATGTTCAAAAACTAGGCACTTGGCCTTTTGAAATCGGGTTGTGGGTCGGACAAGCAGCCACGCCAAACCGCATGGGACGCAAAGGGGACAACAACCCAGAAAGTGCCCGTACCCGCACCATTGCCTATCAAAACGACGATCGTAATAAACCCTCACCCATTCCCTTAGAAAACTGCCCTTGGTGCGGTGAAAAATTCACCTATGAATCCTTTAAATTACTCCCCAATGCAGACAACCCCACGAATTTAAGCATCCTCTGCAAGAACCGCAAACGCCTTGCCAATGGCCAACCGCAATGTACTTTTAAAGGAAATAATCCCTTGCCCATTGTTGCGGTTGATGACCCCATCTATCGTCGTGTCCCCTGCTTTATCATCGCCACAGTCGATAAATTTGCCAACCTACCTTGGGTCGGAGAAACTGGGGCTTTATTCGGAAAAGTCGATCGCTATGATGACAACGGATTTTACGGGCCGGCTACTATTGGCATCGGTCGGACACTAGAAAAACCTCTCCTACCACCCGATTTAATTATACAAGATGAATTGCACCTAATTTCCGGGCCGTTAGGCACGATGGTCGGACTTTATGAAACGGCTATTGACGCCTTATCAGCTATTGACAAAAATGGCAAAAAAATCTATCCTAAAATAGTTGCTTCAACTGCAACCGTGCGACGAGCAACAAAACAAATTCGCGCCTTATTTGGTCGCACCGAAGTCGATGTTTTTCCGCCTCCTGGCCCAGACCGCCGCGATTCATTTTTCGCTAAAACTGTCCCCGCCACGGAACAAAACCCCCGCACTTATATCGGTATTGCCGCTCAAGGTCGCAGCTTAAAAGTCATATTGCTGCGGACTTATTTAGCTGTATTAGGGGCGGCTCAAAAACATTGGGATGCCAACGGCGGCGCAAGGAATAAAAATAATCCGGCTGACTCTTACATGACCTTATTGGGTTATTTTAACTCCCTGCGAGAACTGGGGGGAAGTCGGCGCATTGTTGAAGATGAAGTCAAATCTAGATTGTTAGGATATAGCCAGAGAAAACGGGAAAATGAGCAGTCAGGATGTTTTGCTAACCGCCGAATTAACGATGAACCTTTAGAATTAACTTCTCGCGTTAGCACTAGCCAAGTTTCGGAAGCAAAGCGCTGTTTAGCCTTAGCTTTTTCAGACGCACACCGGGTGGACGCTGCACTAGCAACTAATATGATTTCTGTGGGTTTAGATATCACTCGCCTCGGATTAATGGTCGTATTAGGACAGCCAAAAACAGCCGCCGAGTACATTCAAGCAACCTCGCGAGTAGGGCGAGACGAACAGCGACCGGGATTAGTGGTAACATTATTAAATGTACACAGACCGCGCGATCGCTCTCACTACGAACGTTTTGGCGCGTGGCACAACACTTTTTACCGGGCAGTCGAAGCAACCAGCGTCACGCCTTTTTCCCCCCGCGCCATTGACCGAGGAATTGCTGCGATTACCGTTGCTTTAGCGCGTCTAGGCAATCCAGAAATGACCGCACCTTTAAATGCAATTAAAATTATAGAACAGCGCTCAAATTTAGATTTTGTTGCTGATATCATTGCCCAGCGTTCTGAAATCCACGACCAAGACCGAGACACCGAAGAAACCGAAGAATTGCGTCTGAAACTAAAAGAGCGAGTCAAAGATTTGCTGGACACTTGGCAATACATAGCTTCGGAAAAAGGCAGTTTGCAATATCAGCAAGAAGTGGGAGTTGCACCGCCTTTATTATTTGACCCCCTTGACCCAGACTTGCAGAGGCAACCGCAACTCGCTAAAAAGTTTAAAGCACAGCGTAGTTTGAGAGATGTGGAACCTGTTGTCAATTTGTGGGTGAAAAATCCAGATGGCTTAGAGATTGATGAGGAGGATTAATTCGCCCACGTCGCGTCAGATTGAGCATCAAGATTAACTCGCTTAGGGTGCGTCAGAAAAAAAGATTATTTAATTGCGAGCAAATTTCTCTCTGACGCAGCCTACAAATAAACTCAGTAGGG
This sequence comes from filamentous cyanobacterium Phorm 6, assembly GCA_003003725.1. Lineage (GTDB taxonomy): Bacteria > Cyanobacteriota > Cyanobacteriia > Cyanobacteriales > Microcoleaceae > Microcoleus. The sequence continues at coordinate 18,287 of PVWI01000001.1, forward strand.
TGTATCAGAAAAAAAGATTATTTGCCTAGCGGAAGATTTCTCCCTGACGCACCCTACTAAGTAACTAATTGCGAACAAATTTCCGGCTGACTTACCCTACCAACTACAAACTAACTAAAATCAATATGAAAATCCCATCAGGACAAATTCGCCAAAGTCAAATTTTAACCACCTTCGGGCCAGGGGCAATGGTCGATTTGCCCAACTATTCGATTATTATTGGCGGGTTAAACCACTGGCGGGGCGATAAATCGCGCATCCACGAAGAGCGCCTGGAAGAGCGAGTTGCCGAAATTCTCGGCCTGGCCCGCGTTGCCCTGTACGCTCCCCCTGTAGATGAACAAGACCCCAGCGCCCCTCGCACAGGCATCACCGCCTTCACATTTCCCACTTGGTTTGTAGCGCAAGAGGATAGCACTTGGAAAGCTTCCAACGGCAAAGAATACCGCACCAGACCTTTAATTCGTTGGGGGAGTTTAGTTAAGGGAAAATATCTGAATGCTGAGAGGAAGAAAAAGCCTGTTGTTCCGGTGCGCTTCGTGCAAGCTTGCGCCAACGGACATATCAGCGATATCAATTGGAATGCTTTTGCCCACAACAATTTGGACGCTATATGCCGAGGGCAATTGTGGCTCGATGAAAGCGGTTCTGGCAATGATTTCGCTGAAATCTTCGTCCGGTGCGAAGCTTGCAAAGCCCGTCGCCCCCTTTCTGATGCCACTGTCCCGTATTCTAAAGTGCTCGGCAGGTGCTTGGGAGAGCGTCCTTGGCTCGGCCCTGTTGCAAAAGAACCCTGCCTTTCTAAAGAGGGCGATCGCCCGTTGTATAATCGACTGTTAGTGCGATCGGCGAGTAATGCTTATTTTGCTCAAGTGCTTAGCGTGATTTCTCTGCCGGACACCGACGCCAAACTCAGGGAAGCTGTCAATCAAGTTTATGAAGATTTCCTGCAATATGCTGAAGACCTAAATGATATCAGAAAAGAGCGAAAAAAACAAAAAGTTCTTAATGCTTTAGAAGGTTTAAGCAACGAAGCGGTTTGGGCAGAAATACAGCGAAGGAAGGCAGGATTTTCTAATACAAAAAAGAGCATTAAGCAAGTGGAGATTGAAACTTTACTTGCTAGTCCTGATGAAGTTGGGGAGGATGTGTCCGAAGGAGATTTTTACGCCCGCGCTCGCAAGTTAGAGGGGCTAAATCCTCTTGCAACAGCTCGCATTGAACGCATTATTCTAGTGCATCGGCTCCGAGAAGTCGTGGCGCAAGTCGGATTTACTCGTTTTGAAGCAGCTATGCCGGATATTGAGGGTGAATTAGATATTAACGTGCGACGGGCAGCTCTTGACATCGATCCGACGTGGGTACCGGCGATTGAAAATAGGGGTGAAGGAGTATTTATAGCCTTTAAAAAAGAGGCAATTGACCAATGGCTGAAGCAAAAAGCTGTTCGAGAAAGAGGAGAAGAGTTGCATAGGGGTTTCCAGAAATGGTGTAACACTAGAGGGATTCCGCAGGACAAAGCCAACTTTCCGGGGTTGCCTTACATTATGTTGCACTCCCTGTCTCACTTATTAATTACGGCTGTTTCTCTGGAATGTGGCTACGCGGCTAGTGCCATCCGCGAACGCATTTATGCTGGGGATTCAGGCTACGGTATTTTGCTCTATACCGGCACCTCTGGTAATGATGGAACTTTGGGGGGATTGGTGCAAATTGGCAAACGCATTGAATTACTGTTAATCAGCGCATTGGAGTTAGGAAGGCTTTGCTCTAACGACCCTGTGTGTGCTCAACACGGGCCCGAAAATGATGCCGAAGACCGTTTCTTACATGGGGCTGCTTGTCATGGGTGTTTGTTGATTGCTGAGACTTCTTGCGAACGGCGCAACGATTTTCTCGATCGGGCTTTGGTGGTAAACACAGTTAGTGGTAACGGTGCTGCTTTTTTCCCCGATGAATGGTGATCTCTAAGGAATACAGGCAACGGAAATTTCCCCCGTGGGGAATTCCGTTTAATATTACCGAAGTTTATAGATATTCCGAAACCGACAGCATTCAGCATCAAACAGCAACTTAACCGTTCCTTGATTAAGTCACTGCCTTCGAGAGTGAATAAGCTTTCCCACGGCTCTTCTTGTCTCATAATATGAGCAGCAAAAATCAGGTGCAACTTGGCAGCGGTCAGCCCAAACTTTTCAATAATTTGCATGGCCTCGTCTAAGGGCAGCAGCGTGATGTCACCGGGGTTGGCGATGTAATGCTCGATAATGTTGTTGGGGTTGCCCTTGGCTCGGTGTTGGAAGTAGCCGACACCTGAAGGGTATTGCTGCCACAAGTCTGTTCTCAGTTGTGCGTGGAGGCCCGATACCATAGGAGGGGGTGTCGCAACAGGGGCGATCGGTCTATTATGGTAAAGACGAGGTTCTGTAATGGGTTTGTCTGGGGTATCTCTAACTTCAGCCAGATTTTCTGAGCTGGTGCTGTCAGTCATAGTTTAGTCAATGGAAGAGAGGGCATAGCTATTTCGATCTCACGATTAGTCCTGAAGGGAAACATGAAGAATCGCAACATTAACTTCAAGGGCTCGCGCGAGCCGCACGATAACGGCTTGTTGGTGCATTTAAATCTGCTATGCTACAGCATTCTGGATTCACAATGGCGATCAGGCGCTCTAAAGCAATATAGAAAATAGGCGACTATAGGCGTTCAGTTTGGGTAGCCAAGGAGCGATATTTATTGAAATTAAGTGAGTAGCTTGCTCGGTCAAATGAAAAATCAACTAGAAAACTAATCTAACTTCTTCACTTTTTTAAGTGTACCATCTTCCTTAAGTTGGATAACTTTAACTTGAACAATTTGATTCTCTAATAAGTATTTTGAATTCTTTGGTTCTTTCTCTGTTAGCTTAATTGTTCCGACAATCTCATAAGTAACTTTGTTTCCTTTAATGCTAGTAACCTTCGCTTCTAAAACTTGTCCGACCCGAAAAGAATGGGTAGGAGAACTTACAGAAAGTTCTTTTTGTTCCTGTTCTGGTATTCCTAATTTTTTAACGATAGCGAGATATTGTTCGCGAATTTCTAAATTATTGGGATGTTCTTGTAGCCAAGCAGCCGTTTGGGAAAGTGCGTCATTCTGCTGTTCTACAGTTCCACATTTTTCTACTAATTTAAGGTACTGCTGACGCACATCAAAATCCTCAGTATGTGCTTGCAACCAAGCAGCCGTATAAATTATAACCTCTTGCTCTTCTTGTAGAATTCCTCTTTGTAAAACACTTTTTAAGTAGTCTTTTAATCTATCATAATTATTTGGTTCTTTTTGCTTAAAAATATAAAAACCATATCTCCAATTTATAGCGTTAATTAGTAGAGTTTGATCGTAGTTTTTTGAAACTCCCCACAAGTCAGCGACGAGATCGAAACTCCCATCCGAGTTCTGACACCAGCCTAGATCGCAATCCCCTTCCAGAACAGCCACAATATCAGCCTGAGTTCTTATGTTTTTACTACCCCGCACATAATCATTAATTTTAACCTTAATACCTAGAGCGCTGATGGCAGCTTTCAAAATTTCCTTATCTTTGATTTTTGTACGGAGAGTAGAGAAATGAGCTGATAAATCGCTCCAAGTCGGAGGTGTGGCTGCTGGATGTTGAACAATTACTGGCAGCCAACTCGCACAGGGATTTACACCTTCTAATTTTTGCAACATTTCCCTTGCCTGTTTTACTGAAAGGTACAAAGACATACCTTTTGAAAAAGCACCAATAAAATACTCTAAAAAGTGTTGGGCTAATACATCACTCACCAGATCTCGCATGGTAATAATATGTGGAATCCCTAAGTCACCAAACTCTGCTTTACCTAAGCCTACTCCTTCGCAAGTATTGAATATACCTAGTTGTAATCCACGTTCAATAGATGGCTTAAAACCATCTTTTAGTTCGCTGATGGTTAAGCTTTCCTGTGGATTTATACGCAGGATTCCAGTTTCAACATCTACTGTTCTCAAACCATGTCCGGCGAATAAAAAAATATCCCAACCCTTTTCATCCCAAAGCTTTTTATATAGATTTTCTTTGCTTGGTTCTACCATAAACTCTATTTCTGCGTCTAATTTTTCAATCGTTTTTCTCTCAAGTTCAACATCTATTGATTTAGTGTCAACCAAAAGAGCTAAGATGCGGGCTTTTAAACGAGAAGAGTATAGTTTTTTCGCTGGTTCAGTTACTCTAGCACTGAGAGCCACTTCGCTTTGAGGAAAATGGTCTAAAATATCCCAGAGATGCCAAGGCAATCGGCGCAATAAGTTATCTTCAGCTTTAATTATTACTCGCACTCGATTGGAACCTGACAAATTCTTAATTAGTGCATCTTGAATAGGGTGAAATAATTTTGATTTAAGCCAATTATTTAGAGCTTCTTGTAACAATTGGGCTGCAATCTGAAGATCGTCACGCGAAAAGTTAGTTTGTACTGCTGCATTTGGTTCAAGCCTTACTAAATTTTGATTCATCCGATAAAGGAATTGCCACTTTTGATAGCGATCGATAATTTCTGAGGCTAAGGGAAGCCTACCTCTCTGCTTAATGAAGGGGATATCACCTTCTAAGCTAATTTCAAGCAACACATTAAATCCGTTATCAACATCACCAACGAATGTGAGAAGAGCTAACTTTTCAACTATTGGCTTTGGTTTAAAAGCATAGTAACCTGAAGGAACATTAGTAATTTTTTTGCTATCTTGTTTGTTAGGTTTATTATCATCTTCACTCTTTCCTTTCCTAATCTCATTAACCAAAACCAACAGCGGCTCAAATTCTACTAAAGGTTCTGCAAAAGCTTCTACCAATGACACCAACCGGAGTTGTTCCGACTTATCTTGTTTATAAGCTTGTTCGAGCATCGCTCTTAACTCTTGTGCAGCCTCAGTGGGGCGCACATACGCCAAAGCTGTCCACCGCTGCGCCTGAGCAAAATCCCGCACCTCTTGGTCATTACTCTGAAGTTGCTGTCGCACATAAACTAATAGAAAATCAGACAACTCATTAATCCGCTGCTGCCCAAAATTCTCATTCTCTTTCAACCGATTCAACAGCGAATTTCGTACCGCTGTATCCATTTCATAGAGTTCTCGCCCTACCTCATCGCACAAACTCGAAAGTAGCAAATCCGCCACAGCTACCCAAGGAATTCCTAACACAAATCCGTGAATATCTCGCTGAAAATTAGCCCACAACTTGTATAACAAATCCGGTGTTAAAGCCAAGGGAAATGCCGCATGACACGCAAAAATTAAGTGCGTTCTTCCAAAACGCTTCTCGAAAGCTTCAATTCGTCTGCGGGCTACTTCAGGTTTCATCTCATCCCCCTTTATTCATTCCCAACAAAAACCGAATTCTGACTTTTTCCCCGCAACAAGCCGATCGCCTCCTGCAATCCTCGCCGCGCCATCTCAAACATCGGCACTAAACGCGCCACCTTACCCGCAGTCGTCCCCTCCCAGCGCGATTCCGGCATCGGATTTAGCCAAGCTACATACCGCACCTTTGTCTTAATTTGCTGGAGAAACGCCGCCGTCAACTCCACCCTTTCCTCACTGTAACCCCCGCGAGCCGCCCCAGCATCGCTAAAAATTAACATAGCAGACCTCTCAGGCCGCAGGTTAGCCAGCAAGCGATCGATTTTCTCGGCTTCCAACTGATAGGGGTCATGGTAGAGATACTCCACCGGACAATTTTGAAAATAATAAATGCCAGCAGTCCCCAAACGCCCGCCTCGCACCGCCGTTTCTGCCAATCGCTGGGACAAGTCGTGGAAGGGAACCATCGAACCGTCGCGATCGATTAATAACAGCAATTGCGATCGATTTACCCGACGCGGCACCAACACCGGACTTAACAAAATGCCCTGTCGCCCAATCTGGTTAACTGTGGCTTCCACATCCAATTCTACAGGTGGCCCTTCCCGCACGGGACGGCGCAAGTAACGCCAACTTTGCTTCATCTGTCGGCGCGTCACTGGAAAATATTCGGATGTCAGGATGAATTGGCGATCGGAAATTGCCTCATATTTATTAGTAGCTTGCATCACTGCTTTTGCAGCTTGCACCTCATCTTCTATTGCCTCTATTAATTCAGGATGCGGGGCAGAGATAATTCGTTCGCTTGTTTGCTCAGTTAGTTTTGGTGCTGTTTCAATTATACCAGAATCCTCTGTTTCCGGTGCAGAAATCTCTGGTTTTTCTGGGATTGCTGGTATAGCCTCCTGACTCTCTTTGACAATCAGGTCAAAGTGGTAGTCAAATAGGCGCTTATCCTCAGTAGATTTTACCCATAAAGTTTTGCACAGGCGGTATAAAGAAGTGCGATCGCTCGTTCCAAAACCCTTTTGTAAAGCTTCCAGTAACAGCTTATATTCACCGATGCCAAGGGGAAATCCAGCTTCTCGCAGTTGACTAAAAAGCTCAATCAGGGGTAGTTCCTCCACAATAGGCTTCACTAGAAAACCAACGGGAACGGGCGGGTCATCCTGCTTCCTTCTTAAGTATCGCTTGATGACTGACTGAAGATTATTTTTTCCAACCTCTTCGCCAAATAATATTGAAAGTTGCCTCCAGAGTTTAGATCCAATGTGCATGATATGACCCGGTGCACGATGGCTGATTTGGGCTATTTCCTGATAGGATTTTCTTTCCCAAGACAGGCGAAAGACAATTTCTTGAACTTCGTTAAAACGCTCGCCATCCATTACAGACTTTACAATTGCCAGTGCTTCATCAACGGTAATTGCTAAATCAAAATTCAGATGTTTAATCACAATTCACCCCCAGCCCGCCTTTGCTTAGCATAGCGATTGTAATCATCCCAGCTTTTCAACAGCACGCCCGGATACAAAAGTTTTTTACCCAATTCATCCAGAACCTTATCTTCTGGATAATGGCGCAGTATCCGAAACCAATCCATTAATTCACTGGTACTCACTTTTTTTCCAGCTTCTCCCTTATCTTTCCGCATCTCCTCACGCAACTGCAAAAACCTGTCAATAATTGCATTTACTAGCGCTTCAGGAGATGCCACAAAGTGAGCATTGATAATTTCAATTAACTGCTGGCGCTTGGGAAATTCAAGATAATGAAACAAGCACCGCCGCAAAAAAGCATCGGGCAAATCTTTCTCATCATTGCTAGTAATAAACACAATCGGTGTTGCCTTAGCTTGAATTTTATCTCCCGTTTCTTCGATGGCAAACCGCTGTTCGTCAAGTTCCAAGAGCAAATCATTAGGAAAATCAATATCAGCCTTATCTATTTCATCAATCAGCACCACCGTCGTTTGTTCCTTCAGAAAAGCTCGCCCTAACGGCCCCCATTTAATGTAAGTCTCAGATTTATCAATTTCTTGAATTTTATCTTCGCTGAGACGGCCGGCAGCCGCTAATTGAGCATCTCGCAAACGGCCCACAGCATCGTAGGTGTAAAGTCCATCTTTTGCCCTGCTTGTAGACTTAATATTCCAAGTTTCATAAGGCAGTCCTAACTCATAGGCAACAGCACGGGCTAACTTAGTTTTGCCACACCCCGGTTCGCCTTTAATCAGCAGGGGACGTTCTAATTGAATGGCTAAGTTAACAGCTTCAATTAAATCGTCGTCAGGAAGATAAGGATAAAATATTTGACCGTTTTCATCGACTTCTCCTAGTTGAGGCTGTACTTTACCTGTGTATTTCAAGCCTTCTCTGTTCAGTATTTCAGCCATACTTTCTCCCAGTCATACCAATTACAATCGCACAATTCACAAATCCTGTAGATAGCTGCTTGAGGCAAACCGCCATCGCTGTTTTCCAGAATATATCGCACTGACTCCTCAACTTTAGCAGTCAATTTAAGGGGTAAGTCATCAAGAGCATTTTCAATCCAAAATGTCAAATCTTGTTCGCACAGTAGAGTAATTTTGGGCAGCTTAACGGGGATGTGCGGTTCCCAAGTGGGGGAGAGTGTTTCAGCAAAATCGACACAATCCGATTCTTCAACATAACCGCTATGGTCAATTAAAAACATTAGTAACCCAGACGGCGATTGAGTTACGCCGGACACGCTTTTTACGAGTGGCAACCAAAATTGTCCCATAAATTGACTCATACATTCCTCTGGCATTTCATCGAGTCTATCGAAGATTAAAACCACAGTTCTATTTTGACATAATTGAGCAACTTTATCTATAATTTGTGTCTGTGAAGGTTGATTAATTAAACCGACACGACCGCCTAGTTCTTGCCACAAAGCTTTCGTATAAGTAGCGCGAGATATTCTATTGATTGTCACTGAAATTACTTTGGCATTTGTCCAATGAGGAACCTGTTTCATCAGCCGATTTAACAGCCATTTTTGACCGCTGTCTTCTTCGCCATGAATCAAATAAGCACCGATGGGATGCTGTTCAACAAATGTTCGGAATAATTTAACTTGATGAGTATAATTTAACCGCTGTAAAGCTTGGTGAAGTTTATCATAAGATTGTTGAGGTGGAGGTGAAGATAAGTCAGTGGTAGTTGGCATTTTCTGTTCGACTGGAATCCTCCGTAACTGTTCCCATGTAGGGGGTATCATAGCAGGATTTTGGTAGATAACAGGCAACCAATTAGCACAAGGAAACTCATTACCTAGTTCTTCCCGTAATCTATTTTTAGCCTCCTTGACTGCTAAATATAAAGTTTGACCGTTTTGGGAAAAAGCTCGTAAAAAATGCTTCAAAAAATCTTGAGCCACTTTATCTGGGATAGGTTGACGCATCACGATTACTTGCGGAATATTCAAGGCGGCTAAGCTTCTAGCTAATCCTAAGCCATCGCAGGAATTGAATATGGCTAACTTCAACCCCCGATTGATGGCTGTTTTGAGTCCTTCTTGTAATTCTTCTATTGTCAAGAATTCATGATTGTTTATGTAAATGCGTCCGGTTCCTTGTTCAGTTTTACTATGTCCCGCAAAAAAAAGAATGTCCCAATTTTCCTGCCAAAGCTGAGTGCTGATTTCTGAGCGAGGGCGTTGGCATAAAAATAGCGGTTCTTCTACGTTAGGGAGTTGTTTAATTACTCCTTTGTCAGGTTCAAGATCAATTCCCGTACTATCGCCGATAATGGCTAAAATCCTAATCTTTTTATTCAGCGGACTGTTGATAAATTCATACTCTGGCAAGCTGAATGCCATTTCAGCTTGTGGGTAAATTTGAAAAAAATCCCAAAATTGCCAAGGTATCTGTTGCAGTTCCCACAATTCAGTTTGAAAAATTACGCGGATTTGATCTTTATGAGTGCAGTAGGATAACAGTTTGTTCCAGTCCGAATAAAATGGTTCTGATTTCAACCAATCATTAAGAGTATTACTGAAAGCTTGAGAGGCTGTCTTCCAAGACCTCGATGGAGTTGGAAAGCATTTATCGAGCCATTTGCTATAATCGTCAACAATCTCAGGTTTTTCTGGCAGCTTGGTGGGCAGTGCCTTTTGATAAGACTTATTATCGTCTTCGAGCCGCAATGTTATGCTGTTAAAACCTAGATTGAGGTTTCCCGAACCAAAATTGATAATAATTAATTTTCCTATACCCATATTTTGTTAAAGGCGGTTTTGTTAAAGGCGGTTTCGTTTAAGTCCGATCGCCCTTTTTACCCGATTTTTCAAACATTCCCCCAAACCTCTACATTACCAGACGATCGCAGCAGAAAGCCCCAGAGGAAAGCATTTGTTCCCCTGGGGCTTTCTATCGCATGAATAATATTCAGCTTCGACTTAAGAACGAGAAGCGTTCAATGCAGCCCGAATTCCATCAACTTGCACACTCCGCAGCGCGATCGATCGCGGGTCAACCCGATGGTGTACAGTACCGCAGACGGGACATTCCTCCCGACTCTTTGCCGTCAACCAAACGCTTTGATAAGCGTACTGTCCCGGCGTATCCCCAAATACCCCTGGATAAAACCAATAATTCGGAACCATCGACAGCGTGAGATAATTTAATCCCCCATCGATCGCCGGATTCAAGAAACCTTTAAGTTTCGCCTCAGCATCCTCCGGCAACAGCAGCGACAGAGCCATTTTCACCGCGACACTGGTAACATGGTGAATATCCGCTGCGATCGCCACTTCACCCATCACTCGACCGTTATTCCCGTAGTCTGCCTCCACACTCACCCGTCCCAAATCCGCTTCGGCTTTGTGGCGGTTGGCCGTAGCACAAAGATAGCAAGGAGTGCGATCTGGGATAGTCACAATTACCTCTCCTCCTTCCGCACCTTTGTAAAGCCCGACAAACAAAGCAGGTTTGTGGTGAAAATAAGCAAAGCGGTTGAGAATCCGCTGGGCGGCGGGGTCATCGGTAGTAGCAACTATCAAGTCGGCTTGTTGCACCAAAGCATCAAAGGTTTCAACCTCATAGTCTGACAAGCTTTTAGGCTGTACCGTCAATTCCAACAGCGGGTTGATGTGCAGCAGTCGCTTCGCCAGCGCTTCCACTTTGGGACTACCCAAATCGGTAAAATCGTAGGTAGTGCGGCACAGATTCGCTGTTTCAACGGTTTCTGGATCGATGAGAGTGAGAGCACCGACACCGCTGCGAACCAGTTGTTCGGCGAAGTAGGAACCCACAGAACCTGTCCCCGCAATCAACACCCGTTTGGTGCTGATGTGCTGGCTGAGAATTCCTTGACTGCGCGCAAATAATCCTTGCTGGATTTCGGCGGCGGCAATTTTGGGGTCAACGCCCGAATAGCAACCACTCCAGCCAGCCAAGCGCGCGCGATCCGCGTCGGCTGTGATTGGGGACTTTCCCAAAGGGCCGTACACCTTCTGGTAGGGGCCAGAACCTGCGATCGCACTTTTGACTGCTGTTAACAAACGGTCTTCTGGTGGCGTTTCCAACGACCAATCTAACTTGATTTCTTCTGTGTTTCCGCCCTCTGGTGTTACCATCAGCAGAGGTGGCGTGACGGGATAAGACTCGCTGACGAGAAACAGCAGTTCCAAACCGCCGTCGAGAATAACGCGACCGGCGGGTATGGCCTGTCCTTCAATCTCGGTGATAAATACTTCCGGTGGTTTACTGCTACCAAAAGTACGGCAAAGTTGCTGTAGGTTTTCCAACAGCGGTATGCGTTTGGGTGCAGCCGTCGGTTCTAGTGTTTGCAGGATACGGGGTAAATCGCGATCTGACACTTCCTTGACTGGCATCATTTCTACTCGCAAATAATTGCGATCGCGGGAAGCGACATAACAGGAAATTTTACCTTGTGCGATCGGCAATTCATGTTCGCGCAATTGCCCCCAAGGACGCTGTAAAGTGACGATCGGGGCTACAAAGTAGGGAATGTGAGGGTTGAGGTTCAGCCCTTCTAGCATCGCAGTTTCATCGGGGCCGGAAGGACGGTCTAGACCGCCTGGGTGCGAGTGGATAACGCCTTTAAACTCCAGTCCTTGATTGAGTTCTAGCTGCTGCACCCGCTGAGTTAATTGCGGGGATGGCAAGTAGCTAGCACCGCTGGTATGGGCTTCTTCGTCCAAAAGAAAGCGGGTGATGATTGGCTGACCTACGGGGCCTAGAATCGCCCCTCCGCGTTCGGGAGGATGGTTGGCGATCTCAGTTTCAATGTCGTGCAAAACTGACTGTGAAATGTATAACATCATGGTTTTCAGTTGATAGTAGGTAAATTTTGGGAACCCAGAAACCGGGTTTTTGGCTAAATACTTGGTTGCAGCCGACAGATGCGGTAAAAACCCGGTTTCTTTGGTCTGGATGGGGGGCGAGAAACCGGGTTTTTGGCTAAATACTTGGTTACAGCCCGCAGATTTGCTTAAAAACCCGGTTTCTTTGCTCGGAGTGGATCGGCTGCGATCTCGTTTTTAGAGGGTGTTGTCCGGGAGGTTGTTGATGGAGAATGGGAATAGATCGGTACGCAGATAACTGCTGAAGCCAGTTGCCCAGAGGACTGATTTGGCAAAGGCTTGTTCTAGGGTGGGCAAGCCGCCTGCATCGCCGAAGCAGATGCGACCATCGCTAAACAGGTGGGCATCGTGGACATCGAATTTGCCGGCGACTGCTGGAAACAAAACCATCACTTGGTATAGGCTGCCGTCGCTGTAAGCGAACATGGTATACTGGTCGCCGAGCTCGCTGGTGATGCTGTATGTCCAACCTGTAACGCCGCTGACGGACAGTTCCTGAGTGTTGTTGGGGAGTTTTTGAGCTACAATTTGGCGATCGGCTGTCACAGTGGCTGCGAAGGTTTTCTGGGGAACGCGGGATAGTTGGCGTTCTGTACCGGGTTGGGGGCGGAGGATGATGTTACCTTCGGAGTCTACAAACACGCTGCGATCTGTTGCATTGGGCAAGTCGGTGCCGCTGTGTTGGTTGGTGAGTACGCGGTTTCTGACTTCATTGAGATCTACTTGGTTCGTCATAAGTACCTCTGGATTGTTCTCTGTTATTGAGTCCTGTGGAGTTTTCAGTTTTATGCAGCGTTAGCCTGGTTTTGTTGCGGCTAGTTGCTGTGGAATCGCCTGATATTGCTTTATCGCTGGTGGGTGGGGGAGTTATGCGAAGTGGGGAGAATTTTTTGGGGTGCGATCGTTATTTATAACTGTTCTAGCTTGCTGATACTTTGTTGCAATTGCTCTTTCACAGATGGGTTAGTTTCCTTAATTAGTAAATGTCGAAGTATTTGGGAAAATTCTTGATTCCCAGAATTGGTTATTTGTTCTATACATTTTTCTTTTATATGTAGGTCTTTTTCAAATTTTTGAAATATTTCTATAATAGACTCGTACTCTTTTAAATCTCCCAGAACCGAAAGACATCCAGATATTTCCCACATACTGAAGCCGAAGTGAGCACGGGGGTCTGGATCGTATCCTGCATATACAATTGTATTAATCCAACTTTTTAATTCAGTAATAGCTATTTTTCCTCCTAATGCTTTTAATGTTGCTAGCCAAGTTTGCCAAGAGTAATACCAATCTTGAGCATAATAGGGATCGACTAAGTTTTGTTGTGAATCATACCAAAGTTGATTGGCAATAGTATTAACTGCTTCTTTGATTTGAGCTTCTGATAAATATTTTTTGTATTGTACTAGATAATCACCAACATATCCTATATTTGAGGTATAATAACCTGTCTGACGTTTAATCAAACGAGAAACAGCACTAGCAATAAATTCACCACAAATTTCTAGCTCTTGTATTGCGTATTCTTTCGTTAGAGGTAGCAGGCTAAAATTATTTCCTTCCTTATTAACAAGGGAAAGTATTTGCAGATATTCTAATCCCTCATCTCGGCTAACTTCATCTTCTCCAAACCCAGCAATCTCTCCTAGCGCCTCTCGATTAGCATTACCCTTGCATAATGCAAGTGCCAGCAACACTTTGTAAGCGTCTTTATCCTTAATTTTTTCTACCGTTTCCTCAAAACAAAAGCGGGCAATATCACCTTTTCGACTACCAAGCCTCGCTAGTACATTATCCACACTTGCACCAAAGCCAATCTTAGCAATAGTCCAAACAATTGCTAATGGTACGCCACCCGTTCTATCATAGATTTTGCGCTTGTTTTCATTACTAATAGATACTTCTTTCTTATGAGATTCCTGCTCAATTAATCTTTCAGCATCTTCCCACGGCATTCCACGCAATCTTACTGGATAGGCAACATCAATGCGGTGACGGGTAGTGACAATTGCCTTAGTTGGTGCAGGGAGTAAGTCTTGTAAAAGTTCCATTACTGCTTCATCATCTACGGTCTCTAGATTATCTACAATTAGCAATGTGCGTTGCTTTGTTAGCTGCCTACAAACTAACTCAACCATTTCTTTGGGTTGAGTGCGGATTGGGATCTCAATACCCAAGGTTATAGTAATGGTTTTACAGATATCATCTAATGTTTGCAGCACTTGCCGACGACTAACAATTCCCCTATCTGCTCTAAGTACAGTCCGTTTCGCTGAAGTCCATATAATTGCTTCAAATCGCTCTTCTGTGGATAGTTGAGCGTAGTTACGTCGAAAACAATGTGCAATTTCTAGAGCAAGAGCGCTCTTACCGATTCCTCCTATACCATCAACAGTAATTACTGAATTTTGAGAATGAGGATAGGGGCGTAATTTTTCTAATATCTTGTTAACCTCCTGTTCTCGTCCGATGAATAAACCATAATCTGGCTGAGGTAAATTGTGACGTAGTTTTTCTGGCAGATCTTGAGACTTATAATTCCGCAAGTGTTCCCATGCTAAGGGAATTACGGCTAAATTCTGACAAATTACTGGCAACCAACTAGCACAGGGAAACTGATTCTCTAAGCCGTGCAATCTTTGCCGTGCCTCCTTGACAGCTAAATAAAAAGACTGACCTCCCGAAAAAGAACGAAGAAAATATTTTAAAAATTCCTGTGCTACTTTGTCAGGAACAGGCTCTCGCATGACAATCATTTGAGGTAGATTCAAATCAGCCAAATCTTGAGCCAAACCCAAACCATCACAAGAGTTAAAAATAGCCAGTTGCAAACCTTTTTCGATTGCTTTTTTTAACGCATATTTTAAATCAGGGATAGTTAAACTCTCAGTCTTATTAATATATATGATTCCTGTCTCTCCTTCAGTGCAGCTATGTCCTGCAAAAAATAGAATCTCCCAAGACTGTTCCCATAGTTTATTGGTGACTATTTCACGATTTGGGTTAACCAAAAACTCAATTTTAACCCCCGGAATCGAATTTAAAAGTCTTCTATCTTCTTCAACATTAATCCCCTCAGAGTCGCCCAGAATTGCCAAAATATTCACTTGATTATTAACAAGTTTGGCTGATGTGACTTGTTTAAACTTGGGTGCACTGACACTAATTTCTGCTTTAGGGTAACGTTCCAAGATATCCCAAAGATGCCACGGAAGTTGCCGTAGCTGAATATTTGAAGTTTGGATAATCAACTGCACTTCATCATCTTGTTTTAAATGGGCAATCAATTCTTCTCTAATATGACTAAATTGCTGCGATTTTAACCAGTGATTAAAGTTTAGACTCAAATTCTTAGCTTGGGCATTAACATCACCAATTGAAAAATTAGTAGTTTGTGCAACTTTTGCTTCTAATTTTCTAACCTTTACTCCAATAAACCCATAATAAGTTACCTTCCAACTGGTATAAGACTCAACCAGTTCAGGGTTAGGCGGTAAAGATCCCATTTCCTGAAGAGTTGCAGGTTTCGCCTCCTCCCCTAGTTGTAATGTGACCGAAAAGCCTCTCTTGTCCAAATCTCCCTCTGCAAAAGTCAGAACCACTAACTTTCCCATCGCTTTCTCCTAATTAGATAACAAAATTTTTCACAATACTACGACGGTCTCAAGTTACTTTAACACTAAACTGCTTCCCAGGTTTGCGGCTGAACTCCAATTGAATCCAATTATCCGCTTGGCGCGACGATCATCGCACTTCCAGAACAAACTACCAGTATTATCCAGTATAATCAGCATAGTGCTTTTAATCTATGAAATCTTTTGAACAGACCCTCTTCATATTTTCTCAATTTATTTCTCAGCCAAACGAACTTGCAATAACTTATGGATGAACTGATAACGTCCACCAACTCGTTGCAAAAACTTTCGTTCGGTGGCATAATCTAAGAAACGCGCGTAGTTCCAAGGTATGTATCCATTGCACCAAAGAATTAAACGCAAGGTGAAGTGTTGAATGCCCGCCATCCCTGCTTGAGTGAATCCAAAAAGTGCGCCAACAATAATAGCCGATAGCACAATATTTGCCGTACCAATTTTATTCTGTAAAACTGATGATTCTACGATCATCGCCAGAAGTTGTTTGCTCATCATCGCTGCTGGTATTGCCATGCTAGTTGCACCGATAAGTGCAAATAAACTCGCATTTTTGACTGATTGCCAAATACTTTGATTGGGAATTTTTATTTTATTTATATTAGAACCACTCAGTCCATCAATCAATCCTACAACCAATCCGACACTCAAGAATACCATCATTCCTGATAATTTCCAAGTAATTAGTCCAGCTATCAAGCCTCCAATTAAAGATTTCAATAATTTTTTGTATAAAAAAATCAGAGTTTCTACAGGTTCTATTGTTTGAGCTTGCCCAACTGTTAGAAAAGCCCACAGACTAGATAGTAGCATTACAAATAGCGCTAAAGCCAAAATGATGACTGCTCCCCAAAAAGGCTCAAACAGTACGCCAACTGTTAACCAAACAATACTGCCAACAATCACCCCCAGATTTGAACCAAAAATTAGTCCCACTCCCAAAGCATAAATTTGTTTATAACCATGTGGGAGCCAATGGGGCTGCATTTGTTCCAGTGAAAATCCTGAAAACTCTGTCTGAGATTTGTCCTGATATTTATTAGCTAGAAATGCCAGCCACTTCTGAGTTTTTTTAGCGGATGGTGCTGTTTGTTGCGAATAGGATACATTTTTAATTTTCTGTTTTAGCATTTGCTGAATATAGACATCCAACAGACTTTCTTCTAGTTCCTGAGTCGATTTGAACGTTACCTCATCTTCAAGTAACATTTCCTGACCGACTAAAACCATAAGATTTAGCATCAGTGGAGACTCTAACAATTTCAAGAAAGCGTCAGAGTTTTTAATTGTTTGCCATAGTTGTAGGCACTTCATATCTGCGAAATATTTTTGAACTTCTGCCTTAGCTACTGATTGCAAACAGATTGCTCCGTTCAGTTTGAGCTTGGCATTAATAAATTCGTATCCTTCCTTGCGACTGCATACAACTAAACCAGGAGGGCGATAGGCACTTTCTAGAAATTGATTAATCGCCTCTACACAGCTTTCTTGCCAGGGTGTTTCATCTAAGCCGTCAAGCAGTGGTAATATGCGGTGATTTTCTAACAATTCCTCAGCAATATTTAGGCTGACATCATATTTAGAGACAAGTTCAGCAATCAGCCACTGGAGTAGAGGTTGCTTTTCATCTTTCCATGATGAAAGGTTTAACAAAATAGGAATTGCCCGATTTGTGTCGTCTTCCGCCTGGGTAATTAGCTGCTTTGCTAGTTCTAACAAAGTGATTGTTTTACCGTTTCCTGGATCACCTATAACTAATAGTTTGCTATCGATATTACTTTGCTGAAAAACATCGACTAATCTTGTTTCTGGACTTAAGAGTTGATTTGGCAAATGATTGAGTCTGACCTCTACACCCCAAGGTTTTTCTACTTGTTTGGGTTGAAGTTCCTTTGGTTGTTGAATAACTACGTGATTGTGCAGTGACTGTGCCCAGCGACTCTCTACTTCATCCTTTACCTTTGCTAGTAAGCGATTTCGATTCTCTGACTCTTGAGAATCGCGGTTTCTAGTCCAGATTGTCGATCGAGTTTTTGTACCTGAAGCCCCACGCAACTTATCCCAAGTTGGCATTAACTGACTCGGATTTTGGCAAATGACCGGCAACCAAGAAATACTAGGCGGATGTGCATCTAAATATTGCAACTTTTGCCGTGCTTCATTTACTGATAGATAAAGGGATTTACCGCTGGCAAAAGCATTCAGAAAATACTTTAAAAATGCTTGAGCTACCTTGTCGGGAACTGGCTCTCGCATAACGATAATTTGAGGGATTTGCAAATCTGCAAGTTCTTGTGCTAAACCCAATCCATCACAGGAGTTAAAAATAGCTAATTTGAGACCTTTTTTAATGGCTTTTGCCAGTTCATATTTTAGCTCGCCGATTGTGAGGCTATCAATTTTGTTGATATATATCCGGCCACTTTTACCTTCAGTTTGACTGTGACCGGCGAAGAATAAAATATCCCAGGAATATTTTAAAAGATGGTGATTGATTTGTTTCCGATTCGGTTGAGGTAGAAACACGGTTTCGACACCGGGTAATTGCTCTAATAATTCTCGGTCTTTTTCGGTGTCAATGCCCTTGCTGTCACCTAAAATGGCTAAAATTCTGACTTTATTTCGCGATTTTTTAGCTGGGGATACTTGACCGTAGTTTGGTGCGCTTAGGGCAATTTCTGCCAAGGGGTAGTCTTTAAACAAATCCCAAAGATGCCAGGGAAGTTGCTGTAGTTGAATGGTTGGTGCTTGAATAATAAACCGTACTTCATCATCGGGTTTCAGACTGAGCACCAATTCCTCTCGAATCAGACTGAATTCCTGGGAGTTCAGCCATTGATTCATGATTATAGTTAAATTTTCTGCTTGTGCGTTAATTTCACCAGTAGAGAATTGAGACTTTTGTGCTTTTGGTTTGTCTAATCTGGGCGTGCCTACTATATGAGTATGATATGCTGACTGCCAACTTCTATAATAATTGGGAATTTTTGGGTTTGGCGGAAGATATCCATTGATAGGCGTAGACAGGCGTTCGCCCTCTAATCCAATTTGTAACTTGACAGGAAAACCTTGCTGAAAGTCTTCTTGTTCTAGAGTCAAAATAACTAATTTACCCATTGTTTGCTCTATTACCTTGCATTAGATAACAAAAAATTTTACGATACTGGCATTCCGTTAATTCAGTTCATTTATCCAAGTTTGGAGAGCACCCAGGAGGTTAGGTTGCTGTGGGGGAAAACCGCGCAAAGGTGCATCGAGGGGTGTGTCGGTTATCCAGAGGATGTGCAAACCCAGGTTAGCATCGGCAATTTTGCGGCAGCAGGTGATGAGTGCTGGATGAGGGGTACATTCATGTAGAATTAGGGCTAGGTGGCGTTTTTGCAGTTGGCGTTTTGCTGTGAGAATGTGGCGTTTGAGTTCGGCGAAGTTGTTGGCGGGGGGGATGTCTGCATCGGGGAGTGCTAGGTAGTAAATTTGGGTGCAGATTTCTTGGCAAATAGCGATCGTGTCTGTTTCGTCTGCTAGGGATTGAATGTTGATAGGTAGGGGGTAAGTTTGGGGAGTTGGTTGTAGTTGAGAGAAGTTAGGGGTGATTTGGTTTTCAATAGATTTAGTTAAAACAGTGTTGCCAACTGGGATGTTATCGGGTGCTTCAGGATGAGTGCTTGTTAGTTGGTGATGCCATGCAATGTAGAATTGTGGGTAAGTGAGATTTTGAGAGCAGTCCCAGAGGAGTTCGTAACAGCGTTCAAAAAGGTCAAAGTTGTTTTTGTAAGTTTCATGGTTGAGGTGGGGTTTGAGTGCAGTGACAATATCTTGCCGTTGCTCTGTAGTCGTGATTATTCTCTGTAATGCAGAGACAGAATTGATAAAAATATGTTCATGCTCAGCAGTTTCCAGAAGTGTGAGCAATTTAGCAATAATCAGGGGATGACCGGGTTGAATTTTTTCTAAAAGATTGGCGATTTCCAAAGGTATATTGGTGGTCAAACGCAATAATCCGAATTCACCCTCAGCAGTTTCTAGAAGTGTGAGCAAGGTGGTAATAACTTCGGCATGATATTGTTTGATCTTCTCTAAAACCTCAGCATTTTGTGGATAAATAAATTCAACTTTTTTGTTTTGAATAATCTTACTTAAATCAGTAATTAAATCTGCACTTATTCCAATTTTGCATAATATTTCAGCAATTTCCACGCGACTAGATTCATTCTCTATTGTTTTAAGGACTTTAACTAAAGCAGCTATAATTTGGATATACCACTGTTGGACTTTGCCTAACAAATCAGAATTTTTCAGCCGGATAGATTCATCCTCCGTCAGTTCAAAATTTTCAATAAAATAAAAAATGTGTTCGTCAGCGTTTTGTCCCATTTCTCCTAAAATTTTGGCAATTGCCAAACGTATTGATTCATCTTCAGTCTTTCTTTCAATAACGTGGCTAAAAGTAGTAATGGCTTGGGTGGTACTAACTTTCCGTAGGCTCTTGGCAGCTTCCAAACGGATATTTTCGTCTTCAGTAGTTTCCAAAACTTTGACCAAGGTAGTAGTAACTTGAGAAGTACCAGGGGCAATTTTTGCTAAACTAGCGGCCGCTTCCAAGCTGACTTCTTCGTCTTCAGTATTTTCCAAAACTTGAATTAACGCGGGAATAATTTGAGGAGTACCAGGAGCAACTTTTGCTAAACTCTCAGCAGCCCAAAGGCGAATAGCTTCGTCTTCAGTAGTTTCAAGAACTTTAACCAGAGTAGTAATAACTTGAGGAGTACCAAGAGCGATTTTTGCTAAACTATTAGCGGTTTCCAAGCGGATAACTTCATCCTCAGTAGTTTCCAGAAGTTTAACCAAAGCGGCAATAGCTTGAGGATTACCGGGTGCAATTTTTCCTAAAAGCCTAGCAGCTTGCTGGCAAATTTGAGTATCACTATTTTCGAGACATCTGATGACAGTAGCAATAACTTGAAAATTAATTGGGGCGATTTTATCTATAACTGGGGCGATTGTATCTAAAAAGACCCCTAACAACTTGGCTAATTTTATCCAAGCATACTTATTGTTAGTAGTTTCGAGAAATGTAACCAAAACCTCAAAAGTTTTTTGGGGGTTACGCAGTAATATTGTTGATAAAAGGCTGAATTCATTACGTTTGAAGGAAGGCGATTTATCAGTTTCGATAAATTTAATAAAAGTAGGAAGAATGTGGGGATGACCAGGAGAAAGTTTCTCCAAACTATTAAGTGCCTCCCAACAGGTATCTAGACCTTTACGGGAATTTCGATCTTTACGGGAATTTCGATCGGGAACAGTTTCAAGAAGTGTAACTAAAGCTTCCACAGCCTGGGGATGACCGGGGGTGGTTTTCCCTAAAATTGTGGCTACTCGTGAAAGTGTAGGTTTTTTAGTGTGAGGCATTAGCGACTCCGATAATTTTAATCAACTCAGTAATAGCTTGGGGATTTCCAGGATCGATTTCCACCAAAATCTCGATCGCATCTAAACGAGTGTCATAATCGTCAGTAGTTTCAATAACTTTGACCAAAGAGGCAATAACTTGGGGATTTATCCGTCCCATGTTCTCCAATTTTTTTGCGACCTCCTTACGATATGTAAATTTTGTATTTTCGATAAGTGAAATCAAAGTAGCAATAACTTGGGAGTGATCGGGGGCGATTTTCTCTAGTCTCTCGACTGCCCACATAAGCCTGAAGTGGCCTGTATTCGACAGTCTTCTGTCTATTTCCCTAGGGGTATATTGCTCGCCAGTGGCTTTAAGAAATGTAACCAAGCCAGTAATAACTTGAGGATGACCAGGAGCGATTTTCTCTAAAGTATCGACCGCTTCTTTAAGGATATTCTCATCCTTAGTGGTTTCGATCGCCCTGACTAATTCAAAAATAGCTTGAGGATGGCGGGGGGCTAATAGCCCCAAAGCGTCAGCAGCGTTGATTCGGATAAGTTCAGGACAATGAGGGTGTTTGAGGATACGACAAAGTTCTTCAATGGTACGTTTGCGATCTGTTTGAAGGAGGGTTTCACCTACATCGTTTTCAATTAAATAGATAAAATCGAGCCATTCCTGTTTTTCAATGTTGAAACAACCAAAGAGTTCCTTTACTAACTGCTGAACGATCGCATCAGCAAGGGAACAAGTTTTAAATTCACCAATTCCTGCTGCTGCTAGAAAAAAAGCTCGATACTTATAAAGCCCTCTGTCAATTTTCTCAAATTTCCATTCCCCACACCCATCATCAAAATCCACCAACGCCTTGATAAACCCTTCCTTCTTCTCATGTCTAACATCCTCCTGCCCAAACCACAGCAAAATAACCTGTTTCCACTGTAACTCAAAAATCCGATAAGTTCCCAACCCAGGATGATCCGATACATAATGTAAAAAATAACGCCAATCATCGACACCCAAAGCCGCAAAATACTCCTGAAATGTGGGATGATAAAACGCATAAACCTGTTCCTCTGGCCTTTCTGCCGCCACACCAACCCGATTAATCCAACCCAACTGCAAAGCTAACTCACACAAAGGTTCATCCGTTTCCCCCAACACCTCCCGCACCCAACCCTGACGCAACCGAAACCGCGATTCTTCTTCTTCCATTCCCCGCAAAGCTAACGTCGCCAAAGCTTTATTTAGCTCCCGTCGCTGCTGGGAAGTTGTGGGGAATTTCTCGCGCTTCCACTCATACACCGCCTCGGTAAACTGCGCGTATAAATCCGCCTGAGTTTTAGTAGTAAAATCTCCTTGACGGATGTGCCAAGCCAAACATAACAACGTCAGCCGCAAAGGATTTTTCACCGTATCCCGCAACCGTGCATTTTCCGATTCTGCTAACTTCTGGCACAACCTTTCCCCTAAATCTGACTGCTGAAAAACACTTCTAATAAATTGGGGAATTTGTTCCTCTTCATCAAAATCCAAATTGCGATAAACATCAAAGTCAGCTAAAGTATTTTTCCCCGCATCCCACACATTGTAGCGACAAGTCAACACCACCCGCGCCTCAGCCATCCATCCCCGCAATTGCGATTTAATCTCATCCAAAGGATTGCCGGCGCTCATCTCATCTGCGCCATCCAGCAATAACCAAACTTGATGATTATTAAAAAGTGTCACCAAATCTTGGCGCATTTCCAGCGTGACATCCGCTACATTTAAGGCAACTTTCAGCCACTTTTGAAGTAAATAATCTTCTAAGCTAAACTTCCCTAAATCCGCTAAGGAAACCCAAACCGGCACAGCTTCAGTTTCTGCCAACACCCAATCGGCGATTCTTTGTAATAGCGTCGTTTTTCCCGAACCCGGTTCGCCAATAATGCCGATGCGTTTGCCTTTACTTTTATCAGTTTGTCCTTGCTTTAATACTTGCTCAAAAAACTCATCATTTTTAAATGTCTTGGTGACTTCATACTGAGTTTCTGATCCGTATAATTGGGAACCTTGTTCGGGTTTAATTTCTCTGTCTGGCTTAGGCTTCTGCTTTCTCTCCACTAAACCCAAGGGTACATAAACGTCATCGACATTCAAATTCAATCCATCATTTGCTACCAAGGAATTACTGGTCAATTTACCTCGTTCTGGTATGGTTTTCAGACAGGCATCACGCCAATTTATCCCAGTTGCAATTCCCCGTAATCCTTGCCAAGTAAGGGGATTTTCTGCGGGATTTTGACAGATTACAGGCAACCAAGAAGCACAGGGAGACTCTTTTTCTACTCCATGTAACCGTTCCCGCGCTTCTCTGACAGCTAAATCTAAAACCCTCCCGCTAGAAAAGGAAGTTAAAAAATATTTCAAAAATTCTTTAGCTACAGAATCGGGTACAGGTTCCCGCATCGCGATGATTTGGGGAATCTGCAACTCGGCTAAATCTCTAGCAATTCCCAACCCATCGCAGGAATTAAAAATCGCTAATTGCAACCCTCTTTCGATCGCTTTTTTCAGAGCTAATTTTAAATTTTCAACCGTCAAACTTTCTTGAGAATTGATATACATTTTCCCGGTAGTACCATCAGGTTGACTGCTACTGTGTCCGGCAAAAAATAAAATATCCCATCCCCGCTCGTCCCAAAGTTGCTCGTGAAATTCGTGGCTTTTTGGTTCAACCAAAAATACGACTTCCGCATCGGGCAAATTCTCCAAAAACTGCTTGTCTGCATTGATACCGAGGCGGATTCCAGTTAGAGGATCGGGGGGAGAGGAATCGCCTAAAATAGCCAATATTCTCACCTTAGCTTTGGGCTGAACCGATTTGTGAGCGCGATCGAATGTAGGGGAAGAAAGCGCCACTTCTGCAAAACGGTAACGTTCAACAAATAAGTCCCACAAATACCAAGGCAGTCGCCGCAACTGGGGATTTTCAGTCTGGACAATTACTCGCACAGTCTCTCTGGTGTTTACCTTTTCCAGGAACTTCTCTTTTATGGGGCGAAATGTCTCGGAATTGAGCCAGTTATTTAACTCGTCTTTTAAAAGCTTGCTGTTTGCGATTAAATCAGTATCTGAACGGTTGCTGACTTGTGCTGGATTTGGTTTCATTCTGCCAGACACCTTTTGGCGGTAATCTGACTGCCATCGATCGTACAATGAATCGATCGCAGATGCCGGGAGTTTTCCGAGGAAGGAGGTGTGAAAACTGCCCTCTTCCCACACCTGTAACGTCACGGGAAAACCCCGTTGAAAGTCTCCCTCTCCCAGACTCAAAACAACTAATTTACCCATGACTTACCCTTTACTCTCAGTTAGATAACAAAATCTTCCACAAGACTCGCATCACCTAAAGCTACTTTAACACTAAATCTTTCCCCAGGTTCGCCGCTAAACTCCAATTGTATCCAATTATCCGCTTGGCGCGATCGCGCTTCCAAAAACACCTCACCAGCATCATCCAATACAATCATCTGCACGTCGGGCGGCAAGTAAGTTTGACCGCCACCTGGTCTTAACTGTAAAAGGATATTCCATTTATTGTTTGATTCAGGACTTAAATAGACAATTAATGCGACCGGATGACCTACTAATTGAATTCCTAAATCTATCATCCTACCCCGTACTTGGGAAGGTCGATCGCCCTCATTTCCTCCCGATCGATTTTCCCCTCTAGCTGATGCAAAATTGACACCGTGAACTGCCACTAATTCATCCAAAAACACCCACAAGTTAGAATAAATACTTTTAGTCAAATTCACAAGTTTTTGCAGGGCATCTTCCTTTGCTATTCTGCGGTGATAAAGCTGTTCCCTAAAATCCTCAGTGGCTAAAAGCGCCCCCCACTGGGCAAATGGCATCTTCAATCTAGGTGAATAAAGTGAAGGTTTGCCCAACTCACCTATGAACCTTTCTATTTGGTTATGAGATAATGTCGGTAATGGTTGAATTTCGGCTTTCTCGGCTGGACAAAGTTGCTGAGAAACCCAGAGAGTATTCAGGTTTTCAAACAGATCCTCTACATCCAGGGAATAAGTGCGATCGCCCCCATCATACCTTCCCTCAGTTTTCAGTTTGCGATGGGTGCTGAAACCCCACACCCGCAACCATCTATCCTCGAAATTCACCTGCACAGCCAGATAATAATCAGCGGCTAATGCAGGAATATCCACCCATTCTTGAGGCACGGAAAATTCATCAGTATCGATGGTTTCACTGGGAATAATTACTAGGCGACTTTTGCCCAAATTCAAGGCAAAACCAGTCACAAATTCCCACAGGTTTTCTGAGGATGCAATTTGAGCAGAGGTTTCGGATGCGGCTGAAAATTCAGGTGACAAAACTGCCAGGGTTAGCCGATTTAAGAAAGCGCGATGACGTGCTGCTTCATAGGAGTAATCTTGGGTTGCAGGCAAAGCTATTTCCTGTGCGCTTTCGGAAAACTCTAGCCAGAGTTGATCGGGACAGGCTAGGCTTAATTGTGCTAAGGTTAATGTCATGGTAATTATCTCCGTTCTAGTGTTAACAGGGCGTAGGGGGCGTTGGCTAAAAATTGTTCTACTAACAATGCTGATGACTTATCGATCGCGCTGAGAGAACAGGGTTTGAGTGCAAGATTTTGGTGCAACCAATTGTGTAATTCCGTTTGCAAAGTTGTTTTAACTTGCACTAATTTTGCTTGCAATTGAGTTGGTGTTATGTTAAGACTGTGGGCGATCGCTCTTTCGTCTACTCTCTCACATCCATAGTAGCGGCACAGCAGCGTAATTTCCAAATTCAGGGCTGGATGCAGCCTTAAGGTGGTTTGCAAGAACTTGTACAGAATTGCATTTTGGCAATACCAAGTCAGCCATTCATCAAGCAGAATTGATAGGCGATCGACATCTTTTACACTGAAGGTAACATTAACTTGGGTTTGACTCCACTTCACCAAACTTGTTAACAGATATTTTTTGTAGCTAGTTAACTGTCGCGAAATTTTATATTGCTTGATGCCAAATTCTTTACCGATGTAACTTTGGTTAAATCCAGTAAAGCCATGTTCCAAGATTAACATTTTTTTGGCATCAGGAAAGTCACGAGAGAGGGAGACAATCGCACTTGCTAATTCAGTTGTCATCTGTTGCAGGCGATCGGATCGCTCCGTGTCTTGCTGTCTGTTCGATGCTTGCTGCTCAAATTGCTCAGTCGTTTCTGATTCTAAATTCCAGTTTTCTGCATCCAGGGAATGAAATTGAATGTGAGTAGATGCCCGTAGCGCATCAACACAAATTTGCAACAATGCTTTGACTTCTGGCACTGTGAATGGTTGAATGGAGTGGGGGAATTGTTGTTCGGTGCAAAATTGGGCGATCGCCTCCCATTGTTCCGCCGTTGGCTCTGGTAATCGCTGATTTTTGCCTGCTTTAACTGGGGCATAAACTTCTAAAAAAGCTTGCCAAGTTAGGAAGCAACGAGATAATTGGGGATCTCGAATTGCGAAGTTCTGTAAAGCAGTTTTCAGACCTTTTTTCGAGGTGCTCCGTAGCAGTCCCCAGTCACTTTGCCTTTGTGTTGGTTCATTTTTACGTACTTCGCTCATAATAGCGTCGCGCAGAGGAGGACTGAGATAGGTTTCGATTTTGCTTTGGGTGCGATCGAACTTAGTGCACAATTCTACTGCTCGGTTAGCCATGTAACTTCTGGCAATTTGCAAATAATCTGCCAAAATCAGATCCGGTGTCTGGAAGGCATCATAAGTGGATTTCGCCGCTAAGTAGCAAGCCATATCCACATAAGCCAGCAGATAGCTGAGTGCTAACAAATCCGAGTTACTTTTAGCAGCTTGGTTGCAGAAATATCTCAGCAAAACTGTTTCATCATGTAGCTCTGGATGCTGTTGCAGCAAGCGTATTAAATGTTGTCTTAGGCGATAATCCTGCACTGGGCGAGGATGGGGATTGACTTGATAATAAGTGGAAAATCGATCGATTATGTTTGTCATTCTATGTGTCATTCTAGTGACTACTCCCAAATGATTTTTGAGTGGCTGAAGTTATATCGGGAGCAATCGGCAAATTATGCCATGAGGAAATGGTCAAAGTTTTTGGCGGCGACTTCAGTAAGGATGGGGAGTTGGGGATTGGGAGGGGTATTTGGAGCAGGGGTTTTCCAGAAACCGGGCTATCTGGGCTAGGGTGGCGCATGAGTACCTCGTTGGGGGGCTGTATGGCTTGCTATATATGTATCGTGGGGAATTGGGAAAATTATGCAGTTTCGTTGGGAAGTTGTTTTTGGGGGGTGTTAGGGATTTTGGAGCGATCGCCATGTCGGGGGCACTTCGGCGGGGTTTTGGCAGATAACCGGCAGCCACGAAGCACAAGGAAAGTAATTTTCCAGAGCTTCCAACTTCTCTCGTGCTTCTCTGACTGCTAGATAGAAAGATTTACCGCTGGCGAAGGCGGTGAGGAAGTTTTTCAAGAATTCTTGTGCAACTACATTGGGCACCAGTTCTCGAAAAACAATAATTTGTGGAATGTGCAATTGAGCCAGTTGATTCGCTAATCCTAAGCCGTCGCAAGAGTTAAAAATTGCAATTTGCAAGCCCCTTTCAATGGCTGTGCTGAGAGCATTTTTTAGATCGGGAATGCTTAGCTTATCCGTATCGTTGATATAAATATAACCAGTGCTACCATCCATTTCGCTGGAACTGTGACCGGAAAAACAGAGAATATCCCAACCTTTTTCATCCCACAATTGTTCATCTAATTCTTGGCGACTGGACTTGACAATAAAAAATGTTTCTGCATCTAAGTGTGTTAGTAACTCTTGGTCTTTATTCAGATTAATTCCTTTATCGTCGCCCAAAATTGATAAGATTCTGATTCTGTCTCTGGTAACAGCAGTTTTTAAAGGTCGATCGTAAAAAGGTGAACTTAAAGCAATTTCAGCTTTGCGGTAAGCTTTAAAAAAATCCCACAGATGCCAAGGGAGGCGACGCACATCGATATTTTGTGATTGGATGATTACCTGAACTTCATCATAACGGTTTAATTTCTCACGCAGGATTCGATCTATGAGCCGAAATTGCTCGGCATTAAGCCATTTATTTAGTTTTTCTTCTAACTCTTCAGCTAATTTGTCAATTGTAAATTCAGAAGCATTGGTTACTTGTATGATATTTTTTTGCATTCGAGCTGCTTTTTTCTCTACTTCTATAAAACGGTTATATTGTGAATGCCAAAGATGATAAAAATCAACTAGATATGGTGCTGGTGGCAACTCACCTGGATGTTGAGTAGGCAATCTTTCATCCTCAGTCCAAATTTGAGCGATGACAAAGGGAAATCCTGTTTCAAAGTCACCAGATATCAGTGTGAGGATAACTAAATTAACCGCTGTTGGGCCTTCGGCTATAGCTTGAACTTCAGACTCGTTAACGGGAACATTAAGGGCTGGTTTCGCCAGGATATCAATAATTTTTTCCATATTGGAACTTTGCTGAATCTCTCTCTGACGAGAATCTTCTAGCTGCTGGCGATAAACCGTAATCTGCTCATCTTTGCTTTCTAGTTTAGCTTGATACTTTTCCTCTATGGCTTTGAGTGCAATTTCGTAGTTTTGGGTAAATTCCCTATGAATCTTTTCTTTGTTGGTATCTGGGGGAACGCTGACTCTAACAACCACAACCCCATCGCCTTTGTTTTCGATGCTTTGGATAGTGAGTTCGGTGTCTTCATTCTCAACTTGCACTTGTTGGAAGGCGGGGATAAAGGCTTTCCAGTCAACGCCGTTGCGGAAAATTAAGTCAACAGTCGTGAGAACTTCTTGGAATAGTTTGGTAAATTCTCCGGGTGCAAATTCACCACTGTTGGGACGGCGTTCGCGGTCATCGGTTCCGGGTTTTGAAGATTCTAAAAGATAAATATATCGACAATCGACATTATCCAAATTAGTATTACTTTTTATATTCCAGGCTTCAAGGGAAGCACCTGTCATTTGAGCGCTGGTAAAGTCAGTGCCAATTGCTTCAGTGAGCGTTAAATTAGCCGCTTCTAAATTAGCGGCTTGGAAATTAGCCTCACTGATATTAGCTCCTTTTAGATTAGCGCTATTTAGGTCAGATCCTATCAAATTGGCTCCTTTGAGATTAGCGCCAAGGTAAGATTTTCCAGCACCATTGCCAGTGACGAGTAAGTCTCGAATCAAGGGCTTGGCTAAAATAGTGTTATCTGCTTTAGCCCGATCTAGTTTTTGTGCCTTATTAAACCAAGCGCGCGTCAAATTTGCGTTGCTAAAATCAGTATTATTGAGAGTAGCTTTAGTAAAATTAGCATGGGTTAAATCGCTTCCTTGAAAGTAAGTACCTTTTATAGCTGCATATTCGACGGCTAGATTTTTTAGCCATAAAAATCTGATATCTTCAGCTAAAGCTCTCCAGCTAATATAAGTGGATATAAAAGTAACACTATAAGTACCAAATAGCATCCCAATTGCAGCCCCTGCCCTCACGTCTGCAAATTTGGGACCAAAAGTTACAAGTAAAAGCCCGATCGCAGAGCCACACAACGTCAAAGTCACAGCAAAAGTAAACTTTTCAGCTACAGCTTCAGCAAAAGTTAAAGCTAATGCTAAAGCAAAGATAAAAGCCAAAATTAAAATTAAAACTAAAGCAAAACCTACAGGCCCAGCTACTTCTACGGACAAACCAAAACTAAATGTTAAAACCAAAATAAAGGTAAAAGCTATGCCCATAGATAAAGTAAAAACTGATTTAACCTCCTTAAAGACAAGAAGGCTGATAAAACCGATGCAGGCTATAAAATAAAATATGCCCGGATAGGTGAAAAACTTTTCATATTTAGTGGCTAGAAAAGAGCCGACAAAAGCGCCCCCAACGGCTGCGGCAAATCCTGCTAAAAATGCGACAACTAATGAAAATGCTAGTAGTAAAAATTTCCATTGGCTTGGTAATCCTGCTTTAGCATGGCTAAAATTCGCACCTATCAAGATAGAATCAGTAAAATTTGCTCCTCGGATATCTGCATAGGAGAAGTTTGCACCCGTAAAGTCTTGACTTTTGAAATTGCGTCCTCGGAGATTTTGACCAGAGAAGTCTTGAGTCATATTTAGTTACAAATTGGTAAGTAAGAAAATTAGTTTTCGGAGTTATTATGAATCAATCAATTCCGCAGTGGATAACCACAATTTTCGCAAAAAATAACATCTACCACATTTTCATACTCGCAACACTTACAACGAATTCTAATTTTTGTAGAAGGCGGCGCAACGGCAGATTTTACCCCACATAACTCCTGCCAACTCACCGGCTCCTCAGCAAGGTTTTGACAAATAACCGGCAGCCAAGTTGCACAGGGAAATTCACGCTGCACACTTTCCAACCTTTCTCGCGCCTCCCGCACCGCCAAATACAAAGATTCGCCGCGAGCAAACGCCTCAAGAAAATATTTCAAAAATTCTTGAGCCACCATATCGGGTACAGGCTCTCGCATCACAATTACTTGTGGCATATTCAAATCGGCTAACTGGTTGGCAATTCCCAACCCATCACACGAGTTGAAAATTGCCAACTTTAAGCCCCTCCCTATTGCCTTTCTCAGAGCAAACTTTAAATCGCCAATTTCTACACTTTTACCATTTTTAATAAAAAGTTTTCCTGTAGTAGCATCAGGTTCACTCACACTATGACCGGCAAAAAATAAAATATCCCATCCCGGCCCCCGCAAATCCCAAATCACGGGAGAAACCTCTTTTTCTTCTGGTTCCTTGACAAAAACAATTTCCGCCTCCGGTAACTTTTCTTCTAATTCGCGCTGATCCCTCTCTAATTTAATTCCCGTACTATCACCAATAATTGCCAAAACTCTCACCTTATTTCTAGTTTTAGGCGAATTTTGTCGCTGACAGACGGGAGAACTCAAAGCTACTTCCGCTTTCAGGTGGTGGTCAAAAAACTCCCACAAATGCCAAGGTAAGCGTCGTAAGTGGGAATCTTCAGTTTGAATAATGAACCGCACTTCTTCATCTGGCTTAACGTTCCTCAGCAAACCTGCGTTCGCAGGATAAAATTCCGGTGATTTGAGCCAATCATTAAGCTGCTGTTTTAAAGCATCGCTGTCGGCTTCTAAATCGCGACGAGAAAAATTTGTTACCTGTGTTGGCTTCGCTTCAATTCGCAACATTGAACCCATTTGACGGTATTTTGACTGCCAAGTATTATATAGCTGCGGAATCTGCGGTGCAGATGGCAATTTGCCAGTAAATGTCCCTACTAAGCGCTGGTTATCTTCCTTAATTTCTAATCTGACGTGCTGAAATCCTTGCTGGCAATCACCAGCTATAAAACTCAAGACAACTATTTTACCCATTCTCATTCCCCTAGAGATTTTGAATTAAAATTAGATAGCAAAATGTTCAGTAATTTCGGCATCTTCCAGCGCTACCTTAATACTGAAAGGCTCTCCTGCTTCACCGCTGAATTCCAATTGAATCCAATTATCGGCACTCCGCGCTTGAGCCTCCAAAAAAACATCTCCCAATTCACTATCAATTACAATCAGTTTTGTCCCTGCTGGCAGATAGGTTTGTGCAGCAGATAGGGGATACAGTCTGATGAGAATATCGGTTTTTTCGGCATTTTTTTGGCAATTGACAATCAATACAACAGGATAGCCAGCCAAGGAGATTTCTCTCACCTTACTTGCGCTAAGGGTTGGCGATTCGGTGTCAGCAGTGCGGGAACGGGGGGCGCTGGCAAATCTAAAAATTAGATTTCCTTCTTGGTTGCTTAAAAATGATTCCAGACTCTGCCAGTTGTATTGAGAATTACTTTCAGATTTTTGCAACCATTCATTTAAACTAATTAAACCAGTAGTAGTTGGGGATGGGGGAACCATTACAGGTTGTGGAATTTGCCCTGTGGCATCAGTGCTTTCATTAGTTGGAGTTCCGGGATTAACCGATTCATCTGAGTCATCACCACCCCAGATTTCATCCAACTTTTCTAGCAACTCTTCTGCTAAATCTTGCAACTCAGTTTGTTGTGAATCATCAGACTCTTCTCTATCCACAATAGGTGCGCTACCTCTGAAGGCAAAACCAGGTTTTGCAGGCACGTAACTCGCTAAGAACTCCCCGCCCGCATAGCGTCGCTCGTATTTGTTATAGGTGCGGTATATTCGCTCCATTTCCGCGATAATTTCAGGCAGAGATTGCTCGTTCAATCTCTCTCGAACTTTAACAGCTACGGGGTTATGACCTTGAAAAAAATCCAGCGCCGTTTCCAGTCGGTGCAGGTGGTCTAAAAATGCTTCTAACGGCTGAAAACTCTCGCAAGAAAGTTGTTCCATCATTTCTAAAGGGTTGATGGTTGGGTAAAATCCAAAGAGAGTTGCTTCTCTCGATGATTCATCTATTTCTACCGCCACATAGCCGATCCGATTTTCCCAAGTATCAGCCGGAATATAACAGTTTTCATCTGCCGGTAACACGGGACGGCATTCTAGCTTCCCAATACCTGCTATTTCTAAATCGGCGACATCCATCAAAGGCTGCATGGCTGGATTTAGACTATCGGAAGCTTCTAAATCGGTTTTAATGCCCAAACACTGACAGTAGGTATCCACTGCATAAACTGCTAAAGTATTTAGATAAACTTGTCTGGCTTTTGCTGGACTTTCATATTGCTCTTGAAAGGATTTTGCTAGTTTCAATGCTTTGGATGTCAGGGGTACTGCAAACATCGGGCGACTGGTGTATGTCATGGCTGTTTTATCCTAATTTACTCTTGGTTGTTGTTTTTATTTCTGCGGGTTCGATTCGGCGGTTTGGGTATGAGTTGAAAGTAATTGATACCGTCAAGGTAAAAATATATCAGTTCCGTGACATTGACTTGTAACGGTCTGGCGAGAATTGTCCAAGATTGCACTCCCTCCAATCGCGATTGAATTATTCCTTTAAAAGTAATTTGAGGGCGATCGGGCATTGTTCTTCTATTATACTCCCCTTCAGAGTCGGTAACAATTTGTTCGATCGCAGATTGTGGCAAGGCTAGTCTTGCTTCTAAATACTCTTCGATAATTGGCTTGAAATAAGAGCAGGTACGGGTGTAAAAAGGACTGATTGTTGTCTGAGCATTGACTCTATTCCCAAATTTTCTATCTATTTCCGTTAAGCTAGCCTGTTGAAACTTTAAAATGGCGATTGCACGAAAGTTAACATCAGGAAAACCTCTAATATGCTTGCCCGTAAAAATGCCATCTGGATCTTGATGGATGATTTTAATCACCTCTGGAGATAGCCTTGAGTCGGCTTTTATTTTAATTCGATCAAATCTCGTTTCACTTGGGCTATCACCATCTGGATCTGCAATTTGTGCATCCCCTGAAACTACGTTGAGTCGCTTGCGGATGATATCAATAAACCTGAATTGTAAATAACGAGCAAACCAGTTCCAAAACTTGAGAGGTCGATAAAGTTGCTGGACTTCATCGCAGAAAGTATTCCAAGTTTGTTGTAAATCAACATCGCTATTTTGAATTTTTTGGCATAAATTTTTACAGGATTGAGCTAGAAGTTGAGCTTTTTCTGGCGGATATGTTTGAGTCTGGTTGTTTATTCGTCTTTGTATAAAGCTGCGGCGAAATTTTTCTACTTGTTGGTTGAATTCAGAATAAACTTCGGGAGTTCGCTGTGATGGTGATACTTCGCTAAACTTCAGCCATGCTTTATACAGCTTGGAATTTACTCCTTTATTGAAAATATTAATGTTATTCAATATCTCTTTTTGAGTAATTTGTATAACATCCAACCAATCCTCCTCAAAATCACCTTCTAAAATTGCCATATATCTGTCGCGACACCGCTTTTTGATGCCACCTAATCGCCGTTTTGCCTCATCATCTGTAGGTTTTTTGCGACCTCGTAAGCTTGATCCAGGAAACATAATTTCCCACAACTGTGGTATAATTTTGCGCCATTTTGGATCGGTATTTTTGGGATATAATTGGGCCTGGGATACAAGTTCTTGGAGGAGGCGATCGAGTTCGTGCATGGGCGATCGGGTTCAGCAAAAAAGGGATGCTCTCAATTATACCAAGAGAACACCCCCCACTTCATCCATTCCCGATTCTCTTAAGCCGCGTCGCCCAAGTCGCCCCCAAAGTCGTCATGGCCTTCCTTCCAGTTGCGGTAGGCTTCGTCATACCGCTGCTGCGCCGCCATGATGTCCTCCTCACATTGTTTAATTTGCGTTCCGTAACGGTGGGCGATTATCTTCAAGTCTTGCGCTAAAATCTCTTCCAACTCAGCGCTTTTCTGCTGCACCCACTGCTGCCGCATTCGATCGACCTTTTGCTGCTTTTCCTTGATTTCGTGAGGTGCACCAATCATTTCAATGTCTGGCGCAACAAAGGCGTTTTCCAGTTCGGTTTTCTCGGCGCGAGATTGAAATAACCGCTGTTCGATCGCCCGATCGCGCTCCAGTTCCAACTCTTTTTTGCGATCGCGACCCATGCTAATATCATAGTCCGCTTCCGCCATCGCCATATTCTTCAGCCGCCCGTTGCTATCCCCCTCAGCAATGTATTTCATTAAATAGTCCAAACGTGTTTCTTGGCTATCTTTATCAGCAAGGAGTTTTTCAACTTCAACTTCTGGCATTCCTTCCCGTGGTAACATATGGCCGAAATACTTTTCAATTAAATCGGCATAGTGTTCTGGTAACTCAAAGCGATCGCTCTGAAAAGCGGCGGCTAACCAAACAATAGTAACAGGCAAACTGGCGGCGATCGCTTCTATTAAAATCCCCCCCGGCAGGCCCATTTGTACTACAATCCACAGCGCTGTTGAAAATTCCGCCGCACTCAGCGTTCCTGCTAAAATGGCATCGATAGCCAACTGTTGCTGTAGATTTTTGCCTTCGACTTGTTGGATCAGTGCCTTTTGAGTGCGGTAAAATAGTTCGTCCAATTCATTAATTGGAGATTGCCCTTGCTGTGCGATCGCGCTAATTTCCTGTTTTGTACCGTGAGCAATTCGCATATTTGTAAATACTTTAGTAGCGCGATCGTCTACCAAAAAACTAGCCAATGCACCACCACCCATTGCTGCTGGTAAAGCCGCCGCACCTAAACGCGAAGTTAACACTTGAGTTCCCGCACTAAAGGTGAGCGCACCTATTATTACTACCACAAATTTCGTGGCTTGTTTGGTAGCCGGTGAAGATTGCCGGGAGGCGATGGGATTCATGTCTTGAATGCGGGCTTCGGCAATGCGGGCTTCGGCTGATTTGGCAACTCTTTCGCTGATATTTGCTCGTAGTCCTCTGGGGAGGCGTTTAACTACTTCTTGGGGAAATTGCCGCCAGCGATCGACTATTTGCCAGATATGAAGTTGAATTTGATTATGCTCGTTATTCTGCGGTTGATTTGAATTCATGGTCTTTCCTTTGATTTTACTGACAATGTTTAATCGTTTAATTTGTGAGGAGTTATGCGGATTTTTGAGGAAGTTACTTAGTCCTGGATGCAAGGGGGGCAGAAACCGGGTTTTTGCCTGAATCTGCGGGATGCAACAAAGTATTTTGAGAAAAACCCGGTTTCTTTGGTCACATTGGAGGGGCAGAAACCGGGTTTTTCACTGAATCTGCTGGCTACAACGAAGTATTTTGGTAAAAACCCGGTTTCTAGGCTCCTATCGAGAACCCGGTTTACGAGCGGTTTCCAAGGCTAAACTGACGCAGTTAGAAATGTCTTTGAAATCGCAAATTTGCACCTTGCCTTCGGATGTTAAATTAGTCTCTAGCTGGTTTTTGAGGGTTTCGTCTTCAACCATAAAAGCGATCGCCCCATTGTTTTCGGTAATCTTGTGGACAACGGTTTTAATCCGCTGAACGTCTTTCGGATTGGGTTGGTTTGGACCCGGCTCATCGTCTTGAATGGCGATGGTTACTACGACAGGATTGAGATTGTGGCGGGCGCGTTCTTTTTGGATGGTGCTTTGGATGCGATCGAGGAGTAAAATTAAAGAGGTTCCTGGGTGTTTGTTGGCGATCGCCCGTTTTGGATCTTTACACTGACCGAGTAGAGATAAACTGTTAGAAATGGAGATATTTTGGGTCGTGACAGGGCGATCGGCAAAAGACATGGAAATTGCGACATCGCCCGGTTTATAATGTTGAATACTGGCTTGACAGTGTTGTTGTCGCTGGGCTGTATAAGTTTCAGCCGAATCGGAATTGTCGTCAGCCCGGATGTGGATGATGCGCTGGGTGGTAAACTCAACAAATAAGGTAGCACCGACTACGCCTAAGCCTAAAAGAATTGCGGATAAAATAAGGGGGGATTTGAACCAAGATTGATTAATTTGGGTGCGTGCGGCTGGGGGTTGCGGGCTGCGACTGGTGTAGCGCGTGGGGTGGTAGTATCGGCTCATGGCTGTTGGTTTGCTAACTGTGCTACTGGTATTATCGAAGGGAGTCACCGTTGTTATGCGGAGTTGCTGAAAACGATCGAAATGTCACACTGAAATCAATTTGTATTGTATTTAATAAAGTTTTGTAGGGGCGGGTTCGCCGAGATATTTGCCACCAACCAACCAACGATCAAAACCCGCCCCCACCCACCAAAAATTTGAAAATAAATTGAATTTAAGCGTGAAGCGGGGATGTTGGTTTGGGGCTATCGGTTGGGTGGGGGGGGGTTTATTAAGATTATTCGTGGGTGAAAAGTATCTTGGCGAACCCGCCCCTACAGGCCATATAATACAGGTCAGAAACCGGGTTTCTGCGTAGATATCTATTGATAAACCAAAGATTTTGCCGAGAAACCCGGTTTCTTTTCGTAAGTTCTAATTAACGCAAACCAGAACAAATGAAACCGGCCCAATAGTAAGGCGTTGCAAAGGGTAATTCTTGACGACAGAGATTTTTCAGACTTTCTTTCACCTTGAAAATACGAGACGAAATCGCATCCCACTGTTTATATTCTTCATCCCATCGCTGATACTCAGGCGTTCCTTCAAATAATCTTTTACGATTTTTATCAGCTTTTTTTCGCTTTTCTGCCGCTTGTTCAAATTGCTTTTGCAAGTTGGTTTCGAGTTCACCTTTGTAATCGCTTTCTAGGGTTTTCCCTGGTAAATTTCTCAGTTTGTTTTGCGCTTTTCTCAAGGCTTCAGGACGATTTAACCGTTGACGATACTGATAGTAAAAGATGGAAAATAAAGCTGTGGCTAAATCATCAACTGACCACAATGTACTGACAACACTCCGCGCCCCCGCACATAAAAAGCCGGTGGATAATGATAAAATATCATCACTAATACCCGCAAGACCCAAGTTAGTTTCGCAACAGGAAAGGAAGACATCGGAGAGATTGGGAAGTCGAAAACCGGGACTCATTATTTGACCTAAAGTAATCTTCCCATCAGCAAGAAGTAGGCAGGATTCTAAGGGACTATCGAGGCGAGATTGGGCGTGGTGGCTGGAGTGTAAGACTTGCACTTGTTTCGCCAGTTGGCGATAATTGATCACTGTAGCTTGGCTGCGACCTTTTAAGCGTAGGTTTTCGGGAATGTTGTATAATTTCGCGATTTGTTCGCATTCAAATTGGGCGTTTGGTAGGGTATCATCGGCATTTTCTACAGTGCCGTAATTAATCTCAGAAAGTGGCTTACGTTGTTGGCAATATTGCAAGATTTGGCTACTGGGAACATAGCGAATGCGAAATTTATCGCCTAAGTATTCGGTTGAGATTGTTTCACTTTCCGGTGGAATACTTATATTAGTGATAGTATTCTTTTTTTCCAGGCGGGTGAAGGTTTCGATGACTTGGCGCATCATTCCTGATGGCTGGTTTTCCGGTGGCTGAGAATTGTTCTGATTGGGAACAGTTAAAGGTAAGGCGGCAAAGGGGATTTGATGCCAATATAAATGGGGGATAATAATCAGTTCCTCAATATCCTTGAGATAGGTTTGCACTAAGGTTTTGAGTTGCAGTTTTTCGGCTAATTGCTGCAAGAAATCCGAGATTTTTGCTTGCCAAATGCCGTCTTCCCTGTTAGAATAGGGAGTTAGCCACTCGTCAACAACTAAATCGCGTAAAGTTTCAGAGCCAAAGCCGGTGCAAGTGTACAGTTTGGCTTTTTTGTGCTTGTATATGATGAAAATGTGGGTGTCATTCTTGGTGGTGAAGAAATTGATAATGGCGGTTTTTGGTTGTTCGATGAGTTGCTGGATGGTGCGAAAATCTAGCGGAGTTACTTGAATTTCTCCGGCCAAAACTGGATCTTCGCGGCGCATTTGTTCCCAAATTTGTTGTTTTTGCGCTTCCAAAGTTTTGAGGGTGGCGGTGGCGGCTTTTACAGCGTCGCGAGTCAGGGCAAAACTGCGTTTATCTGTTGGTTGTTGGCTAGAGTTGGTGTCACCTTGGAGGGGTTTACGTTCGGTATCAATTTGGGCTTGGATGTTGTCGTATTGTTGCAAATATTCCTGAACTTCGCTCCGAATTTCACCGCCTGCGTAGAGGTCGTTACTTGCCATTAAGTCTACCAGACGTTTGGATCTTGAACGGTCTACATATTCTATGGCTTTGTTCACGTTGCCGCTATTGATGTAGGCTTGAATGATGTTTTGATAAACATCAATTGAATCAGCGATAATTTTTTGGCGACTGACATCGGTGGTTGACCAAATGCGGCTTTGTTCGACAGCAAGAATGGCTGCTGCGTAGCCCTCAATGGCAATCTTCCACAAGCCTTTATTGAAGGCAAAATTGCCGAGGTTTCTGCCAGATTGCAGACAATCTAATGGTAAAGTGGTGGGAGTCCGAAATTCTAAGGCTAACCGGAAAAAACGAATCGCCCTATCTATATTCTCTGCCCCATTGCCCGTGATTTTGTCTCCGTAGGCAATTGCCAGATTATTTTGAGTCTCTGCCCATTTTTCAGGAAAATCCTCACGGGTTCTAACTTCTAATCCCTTTTGATAACAAGCGATCGCCCTATCTATATTCTCAGCCCGGTTGCCCGTGATTTTGTCAGAGTAGGCAGTTCCCAGATTATTTTGAGTCGTTGCCCAATTTTCACGAAAATCCTCACGGGTGAAGATGGTTAAAACTAATTCGTAACCAATAATAGCAATGTCTAAGTTACTCGCTATGTTGCCTAAAGGGAACTGCTGAATTAAATTGCTGAAATTACCAAAATCTGCTGCAACTCTTAGGACTTCTTCGGGTGCGACTTGGGAGAGAATGTTGTTAGCCAAATTTGGGTACAGTTTAACTAAGGTCTGATTTAATTTATCTTGGTTAGCAGCTAGGATGGGATAAACGACTTGTTTGTTGCCATTACTGTCAGACGTGGCTATCAATACTTCAAGCAAAAATGCCATATATTCTTCTGGGGATGCTGGCGATGAGGTGTTACCCAAATAATCTGCTATTTGCTGTGCCAAATACGTTAAAAATCTAGCATTATTTTCATTCCCCTGTTGCGCTATCATTTCTGCCACTTGTGCCATCACCTGCACTAAATCTGCATCGATCAGGTGTGGATGGGCATTGAGAATATTACTCTCTTCCCCATTGGGACAAGTCAGTAACGCTTGAATCAAATTAAGATAATCTTGCTGGCGTTGTTCGTTCATGGTTGTGCTGCCTCGATAAAGTTGTAAAAACAGGACTTACGCACTCCGATCAAAGAAACCGGGTTTTTTACTGAATCTACGAGTCACAACCGAGATTTCTCGTAAAAAACCCGGTTTCTGCTACCCCGCGCGCAAGTCATAAAAAATCCAAATCACTCATCCCTAAACCTTGCAAATCTTCCCCTTAATCTCCTCCAAATCCACATAAGAATCCGCCACATCAATCAACGCCTCACTCGTCATCGATCGCAAACTGACCACCTCCACCCTAGCCCTGCAATCGCTTACCTTATGCAGCGCGCAAGCCAAATCTCCATCCCCACCAACCAAAACCACCGTGTCATATTGCCCCGCCAAACTCACAATATCCATCGCCATCTCTACATCCAAATTCGCTTTTTTCGATCCATCCGGCCGCTGCAATACCGGCTTAGACACTACCCGGAAACCGTGATGCCGCATCCACAACAAAAAGCCCCGCTGTTTCTCATCCGCAGCTTCTACTCCAGTATAGTAAATAGCCCGAAATAAAGTATCGTCTCCTACTAAATATTTCAGGAATTTGGTATAATCAATTCTGATTCCCAATTCCCCGATCGCATAAAACAGGTTAGCGCCATCAATAAATATGGCAACTCGCCCGCGACCTGTTTTTGCCGGTACGGATGTTAACCGTTTGAGTGCGGCTAGTTGCTGCTGCATTTCATCGAGTTTCTGAGTTCGATCGCCCAATTCATCCGCGCGATCGTCCAAATCAATTGCCCACTGTTGCAATTGCGTAATTTGCCCCTGCAACTGTGCTTTCTCCAAAGTCAAAACTCGTTCCTGAATCGAACTGATAGCCATCGCATCCAGCCGATTTTCCCTTGTGCTAACCGCCGCTATTTCTACTGTGGTAGTGGCGAGACGCTGCTGCAAAATTTCCTCAAAACGGAGGCGGTTAATTAAACTCAGCCCGCAGCACAAAGATAGGGGAATTGCAACCATTGTCTGTTGAGAAACCGCCGCGATCGCCGCTGTGGCCACAGTTCCCCAAAACGCCGTCTGTTCCGCGATTTTGAGTTGCTGCGAGCCGATCGCCCGCAACAGTTGTTTACCCCAAAATTCATTTTCCGACAGTCGCAGCCCCTCAGACGGGGCGGTAACAGGTGGGCGCCGAAGTGCGATTAGATTAGCCA
The DNA here is from genome assembly GCA_003003725.1 of filamentous cyanobacterium Phorm 6. Classification (GTDB taxonomy): domain Bacteria; phylum Cyanobacteriota; class Cyanobacteriia; order Cyanobacteriales; family Microcoleaceae; genus Microcoleus. Next base: position 58,916 of record PVWI01000001.1, read on the forward strand.
TTTGATTCACGATCCTGAGTAGTAGTTATGATATTTAATCGACTGGGTACAGAACATTTATGCAAAACAATTCAGGCCCAGGCGATCGCAGCATCCACAGGACTTACCCAAAAAAAACCCGGTTTCTACCAAATTTCGTGCATTTCTCCGAGAAATATTGAGGTAGAAACCGGGTTTTTGGGCCCCGATGCGTAGGTCTCGATCCATTTAGCTGTCGAGTTGCCGGCGATGGGCGATCGCATCTCCCAGCAAATTCAAAAACTCATCGGGCATCCCATCTAACAACTGTTCGGCCAAATCTTTTCGCCCCGGATCGACACCCGTTGCTAACACCGCATTTAATCTGGGCATCGCGTTCGAGTCCACCAACTGAATTAAACCGCTCAAACACCGATTAAACAAGCATTCTGTTACGTGGGCATCCTCGATGGGCAACTCAATAGAAGCGCGAACTTCGCCATCTGTAGGATCGTATTCAAACCGCAGCATCTTGACTTCCCAGCTAATAGCCAGCATTGTCTGAAACAGGAGGCCCTTATAAAGGCAGTCTTTCACCGCCAGCAATTGCGGCGCAACGAATTGCAGAAATTCGCCATTTTCGCTAAGCTGGATGAAGATTACAAAATTATCGAAATTTTCAGCTTTGACACCAGTAATGACGCGAGTATTATCAGCATCAAATTTGTACTTCCAGCCGCGTTGTTCGAGACAGTGGGCGATAAAAGGGAGTGTGGTAGCCATGAGTTTTGTGTTCCTAATATATAGATGATTTTCAGGTTGACAGCAGCGCCTTTGTGCGCTGCTATTTGTATATCGGTTAAGCAATCAAGAATTATGCGATCGATTTCTGTTACTTGCCCCCAGGTGGAGTTCTTGGACATTCGCATTGCGCTGTGGTAGGGATAATAGATGAAGGGCGATCGCTCGGTGCAGCTACAGCAGCATTCGTTTTCGGTTCTAAGTACATACCGTTAATCAAATTGGCAACTAACAGCGAAATCAAAGCTGTTTCTAAGACTGTAAATGGCCTTTGCATAATTGACTCCTACTTCAACAGGGGTAAAGAAACTTGAGGTTTTGCTTCCCTCTGTTTAGATATCGGTAGTATTGGGGGTTTTTTATGCAAAGGCGATCGTTTAATATCAAGTCAGCAAAGTTTGGCATCCCACGGTGGGCGGGTTTATTAATAAAACTGAGATATTGCACCCGCGGCCAAAAACTTGTAGGGGCTGCTTCACCAATAGCTTTAAAAGATACCCAAAGACTAAAAAACCCGCCCCCATCCCGCGCGAGAGTCCTTTGGGGATCTAACAGCGATCGCCCCGATTTTTAGCGATCGCCGATAAAAATCTTTGTAAATCAAGGTTTTGGGATACTTGTCACCCCATCAGTCCCTTGAACTTCCAAGCGGTTTTTTGCTTCAATAACCCACTTGTCCAGTTCCGGCTGATATTTTTCCTTTGGAGCGTATTTCAGGCAGTTGTGCCAAGCCGTAAATGCCCCGCTGCGATCTTTTTGAGCTTCTCGCACCCGCGCTAGCAGACAGTACGCAGAAGCGCGATCGCTATCAAGTGCGATCGCGCCATTTAATTGTATTGCCGCCTGCTGATAATCCCCCATTTCCAACAGTGCCCAGCCCATATTCTTGTGCAAAGCCGACTTTAAATCCACTTCTTTGACAAGCAGCAATCCTCTTTGCAGTCGAGGAACAGCAGCCGAATACCGTTTTTCCAGAATATCCAATCGAGCTAAATTATTCAGGGATTTTTCTGGAACAATTATTATCGCCTTTTCGTAGCTATTTCGCGCCGCATAAAAATTTTTATTGGCATCAAAAATTAAGCCTTGAGTATAATGAGATTCATCCAAACTCGGAACCATCATTAGTGCTAAATTTATACAAAGCTGAGCACCATCCAAGTTATCGGCTGCGTAATTATCAGTAGCGCAATTATTCAAAAAAACAGCTAACTGAGGCGCTGATAATTTAAAAACGATAATACCCAAAAACAGTGACATACCTAACCCTAACTTAACAGGAAGAGAATTGAGATATTGAAATTTTATGTAACGGCTAATGAAATTACTTTTACTTGCGGCTTTACGAAGAAAATTATAGACTGTAAAATTGCCACACTCAATTTCAGCTAAACGGTGCAAAACTATGCTGGGATTTTGAGGGCGACGCTGAGATTCAGCAGCCATCATCTCGTCAATTAAATCTGCCAAATTTACTGAAATTTGCGGCGCTAATTCCCGCCAGATTAACTTTCCTGTTGCTGTTGCCGCTAAACAATCGGGGTGCTTGCCAGTTAGCAAATGTACAAAAGTTCGCCCCAAAGCAAACAAGTCTGATTTCGGAATAGCAGCGCGATTGACTTGTTCGGGAGGTGTATAACCGTGCGATAAAATCACCGTAGTATCGCAATTTTCATATTTATCAATATAAGTATCTGACGTTATTTTTCTTGCCGCACCAAAGTCAACTAATACTAGGCTACCGTCAGGACGGCACATGATGTTGCTCGGTTTAATATCTCGGTGAAAAAAACCTTGATTGTGCACGCATTCCAAAAGTTGGGTGATCTGTTTCAGCCAATCTAGGGCTTGTTCTTCAGAAATTGTCCTGTTTAATTTCAGCCAACGTTCGAGATTTTGACCGGGAATTCGTTCCATTACCAAACAGTGCAATATACAACAGCAAGTTATTTCAAAAGTAAAGTAGCCTCCCGGAAATACTTTAGGAATTCCCAGAGATTTCAGTTGTCGCAATATCAGTTCTTCTTGCTGAAACAGGCGAACTAGATTAGGATCGCCATCGTCCGTTAGCACTTTCAAAATCTTCGGAACTTCCCAACCTGCTGCCCCAAACCCCCAGTCTTCTAATTCAAAAATTTCAGTGCGATCGTTTTGATATAGCTTTCTCACCGCTCGATAGCGGTTGTTGATTAATAATGGCGTGTTGCAAGCGAGACAATTATCCAATCCGTAAGGATTGTGACGCTGCTGGCACTTAGGATTGATGCAGTAGCTAACACTCTCTTCTCCCAACATTTGCTCGTCAAACTTATCCATTATTTCCTCCTTTTCAACCTCCGAGCGCAGAACAAAATATTATTTACCTGACAGGTAATTTTCCCTGTTTTTTTCGCTAAGCTGTGGAGCATTTAAACCACTAACGATCCAGGTAGGGTGCGTCAGCTAGAACACGATACGCTTACATGGGAAACGATGAAAGAACTGACGCACCCTACAATCGTCTTTTAAATGCCGAACAGCTTAGCCTTGCGCGATATTTTTTTCTTCTGCTTGCATAAATGATAGCAAGTTTTGCAAGTTATCCTGAATGTATCCTTCCTGCCAAGGCTGATTTTGGATGGTAACATAAACTTTATTTAACTGCTCACAACCTTTGCTATTGCTTTTAAACAACTTATTCAGATTCTCCTTAACAGCAATGGCGCTCGAATTTCCGGTACTAGCATTTTTTACATTTGGAGCTAGCTGGGGATTTTTAAACACCAGATGACTTCTAAGTAGTTTAACTTTGCTGTTATCAGGTTTTTGGTTTTTGAGCATCGAAAAAATTTCGGTGCAAACCTGGTTTGTTAATTGCTCGGTCACGTACTGCATTAAAACTTTGTGCAACATAAACTCAGCTCGCTCGCTGCGACCGTTTTTGTCAATCAACTCCCGGCGCAGCAAGGAAGATAAGGCTTCCAAAATATCCGACTCAGATATAAGATCCGATTCAGATATCGGAAATAAAAGATAGTTGGCTAACTGTTCTAAAGAAAGGGGAGAGCCTTCGCTCGCCAACCAATAGAGAATCGCTTTTTCTAAATATAACAGCCGTTGAAACTGGTCATTCAATAAAGCTTTTATCCCTCCAAATACAAAAGTTTGGCGTTTGAGAAATTCGGAAACTTTGCCGTTAAACAATTCGCTAATAGCGGAAGCTACAATTTTCAACTCCCAGGGATTACCTTGATAAATCTTAATGAGTTCCGGCCATTTTTCTTCATCTGACAAATCTTGATATTGAAAAATGTCTCGTGCTTCTGTCTCATTCAAACCAGCCAGTTTTAAAAATCGAACTGGCGAACGATCGCCCACTAGCAGCTCGATCGCCTCCGGTACTTCCCGCGTGACGATGACTAAGCAGCTTTGATGCTGTTGTTCTGCAATTCTTTGGATTAATTCACCATACTTCTCATAGCCTTCTCGATAATGTCCGGCTAGCTTAGTCGGCTCTAAGATTGTTTCCAAACCGTCCAGCACGATCAGACATTTGGAATGTCGCAAATTTTCTATTAGTTGTGAGATTTTTTCATCCACATCAACTGATAAGTTAATTTGGGGCGATCGCTTGAAACATTGCATCAGGTCAGTTAACAAATGGGCGAGTGTTGGTGCTTGACGGAGCGATCGCCAAATCACGCAATTAAATTCCCCCTGAAGTTGTTGGGCTAGCTTTACCGACAGAGTGGTCTTCCCAATTCCGCCTACTCCGCTCAACACTACCAAGCGACAGCGTTCTTTGACAATCCACTGAGCGATCGCACTAATTTCTTGAGTGCGGCCACAAAATTTGGAAATATCTGGGGCTTCACCCCAATCCACTAGCGGGCTCTGAGGACTTTCGCCATAAATCAACGCAGAGTCAGACAGCAGCGGTGTTTGAGGCGATATCGTCTGGGGCGACATTTGTCTGGAGGGCGATCGTAAATGTCGCCACAATGCGGCGCGGAAATTAGCTTTGCTGACTTCTTCTCCAAAAGCTTCGGAGAGCAACTTCCAGAACTTCGGTCCGACATCTCGCATCAGGTAATTGACTTTATATTGAGAAATCTCGGCCATTTGCTCGTAGGTCATCCCCAGACACGCCCCACGCAAAATCGTTACTTCCGGGTCGCTGAGGTGTCTTTCCGTTTCGGCAAAAACCGCTGTATCTATAAGTTTGAGGGTTTCTTCAAATTCCATTGCTTTGCTAGAGGTTGCGATGCACTGTCTCGAATGACTTCACCATAACCCTAAGTTAACAAAGCTTTTTAGTTGACTGACTTATGCTGTATTATTTTTTAGGATTATGTTATGCTTAATTATGTATAAACTGTAAAGTTCAGTACGGTTTTGGAGCAGTCAGTCAGGGGATACGCGATCGCCACCATCAAAATTTTGATGGTGTACCTCCTTTTTGCCAAAAACTTAAACCTTAACTACCAAATTTTTACAGATCACTTGAAAACAAAGAGTATCTAGTTATTAACCAGGGAAACGCAATGGGTAAATTAGCTGTCATTGAGATAGGAGAGGGTGATTTTGAAAAAGGTTTTCCAGTTACAATTAGAATTGGAGAGCATGGGCGTAACCTTTCTTGTGACGCTAAAGGCGATTTGCCCGGAGATCCAGATATTCTTGATCTTTATCGGAAATGGCAAGAATCTTATAATAAATTCAATCAACAGCCAGATAATTCTAATAAATCTCATCAAGATGATTCTAAAAGGGGTAGGCTAGAACCGAAAAATGAAAATCCTTCTAATATGGCTTCATCTGATGTGAATACTAAAAGTGATGAACTTAAAAAATCACTCAATCAGTGGTTAAATTGTCCAGAATTAGGAAAAGTAAGAGAACTTTTAAAACAAGAATTAAAAAAATCAGAACAAATTAGTGTGATAGTTCGCACTGATAAAAACGAGTTGTATCAATTACCCTGGCATCTGTGGGACGTATTTGGTCATTATACAAATGCAGATGTTGTTTTTTGTCCAAGAGTAAATAATTCTTCTGTCCAGGAATGGAAAGCATCAACCCCTTCCGATAAAAAAATTAAAGTTTTAGTAGCCATTGGTGAGCAAGATAGAAAAGGTTCAAAAATAGATATAAACAAAGATTTAGAAGTGTTGAAAAAACATCTATCGGATGTTGAAAAATTCATAGTTTTAGTTCCAATAGTAACCTCAAATGCCCAGAAATTAGGTTCTTCTTTGAGAGACGAAAAAGCAGATATATTTTACTACGCAGGTCATAGTTCTAGCGCGCCTGATGGAAATGTTGCTGAAATTGATAGGATAAAAATCAGAACCCTTGTGCCAGCGTTTGGAGAAGCAGTAAATAATGGATTAAAGCTGGCTATTTTCAATTCTTGTGAAGGGTTAGGGATAGCAAATAAACTATTAACAGAGTCACATATTCCCCACGTTGTTGTTATGCGTGAAGTCATACAAGATGAGGTCGCTCATGAATTTTTAAAGCGTTTTATTCAAGAATTTACTGGAGGGAAATCTGTACCTCTAGCGTTAAGAAAAGCCAGCGAAAGGTTACATGATTTAGAAGAAATTTATCCTAGTGCTTCTTTATTACCAGTAATTTTCCAACATTCAACAGAAGTTCCTTCTGATTGGAACAAATTTCCTAATAAAAGTTGGATTAAGCGTTATTTTGGAAGAATTTGTATGGGAGTAGCAGGATTAATTATATTGAGTGCAACTACAATCCAAGTAATGGCATTACGTAACGAAGCAACCCTAGATCAAATTGTGAAAAGTAATACGGTTTCAATTAAAGGTAGAAATCTAGGCTCTGGAGTTATTTTTGCCAAAAAAGATAATATTTACTATGTTCTTACTGCTAAAAGTTTAGTTAATCCTAAAGATAAATACAAAATTGTCACGATAGACAAAAAAGAAACTGATGCTGCGATTACCACTACTCTTAACAAAAAACTATCTGGTATAGATTTAGTTATTTTGGAATTCAAAAGCAATGAAAAATACCATATAGCTCGTTTGGCAAATTATGATACAGCAAAAGAAGGTACAACTCTTTTTATTTCAGGCTGGTCAGCAATTGAGGGTAATAAAGAACTATCATATCAATTTAGTGAGGGAAAAATTGTTAGCCTGCCGGGAGAATTACCAAATGGCTACACATTGATCTACGACAGTAATACCCGTGAAGGAATGATTGGTAGTCCACTAATAGATACACAAGGTTGCGTAATTGGCATTCATGGTCGAGAGGAAACTGAAGTTCTAAGAAATCTTGAATCTGCTGAAATTGGTCGTGTAAAAAATGGGTTTAACCGAGGTATTTCAATAAAAAAATTTCTACAAAAAATTTCTGATCAGCAATTAGAAAAAGATTTAGGAAGAATAGATAAGGATTGTAAGTAAAAAGAATTGTTTCTTCATTCAATTTGTGGTGTACCTCACGTGGCTGCAAGCTGCTGTAAGTAAGTAGGCGCTAATAAAACACAGTATGTTAAGTAATTTGACAATTACTGAGATTTGTTCGTAGTGAGGGCTTTAGCCCTTTTTTACAGGGATGGAGCCCTTACTACAAACCTTGAATTATTTACACCGACTTACTTATGGAACAAAGCCAGTTCGTTGACTAGATTCACTGAAAACATTGCAGAATATCTCAAAGTATGTTATGTTAAGTTATGGCGATCCGTAAAGTTCAGTACGGTATTGGAGGCAGTCAGTCAGTCAAGCGATACACGATCACCTTGATACTCGCCACCAAAAGTCAGAGGAACAGTCAGCAGTTAATTGGCCAGCTCCTGGGGGGATTGGACTTTGTTTAGGGGATCGCACCATACAGTTCTACCTTCGCAAAAAGATTGATATTCATGGAAAAATTACCACAGAAACGAAAAGAGCGGAATTTTGAGCAAGAAATTAGGGACAACATAGAGCAGAGAAATGGAGAGATTGGCAAACGAGAAAGTAAGCCAAAAACTCAACAAACTGCAACTCAGGGACAGCAAACAACCAGCAGCACAAACCTTGCTGAACTCAAGCAAAAGTTAGCCGATTTGAAAGCGCAAGCCCCTACTCAACAACAGCAAACACAGCTAAGTCCAAATCAACAAAAACTTGCAGCCCTGAAACAAAGCGTTCCTCAAAAATCCCAGTCAACTCCAACTGCCAAACCACCATCTGCCTCTCTCTAGCCCGATCGCACTTCCTCGATCCAGGAACACAAACATGGAGAAAATTCTCGTTTGGTTTTTCACGTACACAATTCAAAAAATCTTAAGTTTAATATGGTGGATATTTCATCAAACCTTCAAATCTGTCCGTGCTAGTGCCAGTAGTAAAAACCTTCTAATTCTCGGCCCTGGAGAGACTCTAAAACCTTGGGTGAGATATCTAGAGTTGTTTGATTATTCGCAAACAGCCAGCAGCAAAGAAGTCAAAAACCTAGCGCATGGCGATGGTAAAAACGGCGATTTTTGGTTGGGAAAGTATGTCACTTTTCGTAAGAGCCAAGCTAGATTGACAACCGATGTTTGGATTCCCAGTGATTTTTTGCACCAGCACGTTTTGATTGTCGGCCCGCCGGGAGCAGGTAAAACTGAACTGTTGCTGAAATCCGCTGAAAATTTGATGCAAAAAGGCAATTTGGTTTGCGTTGATGCGGCAGGATTTTTGGGAGATCGCCTTGCCAACTTCGCTCGCAGTGCGGGGTCAAAGTTAGTTTGTTGGGATTTGAGTGCTACCAAAAATCAAGTTGTTTGGAACTTTTTGGAGGAATTGGAAAAATTTGGGACTGAAAAGGAAATTAGGGCGATCGCAGAAGCTCTCTATGGCAATATTGACGACACAGATCCCAATGCCTGTTTCTGGAAGCGGGACATCATGTGGTTGACTGCCATTCTCGGAATTGTTGTGGAAGCGCGGCGACAAAATTTAGTCAAACTTGACCCTAGCGATTTACCAGCTATTGTTATGGACAGAGATGCGGTCGAAGGTTTATTAAATAATTTGCCTCAAGCAAATGCACAGTGGGGTTCCGATCTTTATTCATACCTGACTCTCCCTGACGATCGCTTTGGATTAGATATTAGTTTCCTGCAAAATAAGCTCAGCCCCTTCAAAGATCCAGGTGTCAGAAGAATTTGCGACGGCGCAAGCGGCATTTTTTTATTACAAGCTTTAAACGGCACTTCCAGACACACTTTAGTAGTCGGTCAATCCCTCGCTGATGGCAAATTTGGCTCGTCTTTGGCGGCAGTAATGATTAGCTATGTGATGAATGTGATGTACCGGCGGATGAAAAATCCCCAGCACAGTTGGATGCCCACTTATATTATCTGCGATGAAGCTCCTCGCTTAAAAAATATTGACTATGAAGAATTAACAGCAATTGGCCGCAATGCCAAAGCAGGTGTGTTTTTGATGTGCCAATCAATAGACCAATTTCCTGAAAAAACTTTGCCAGCACTTAACAACTGTCGGACTCAAATCTTTTTGCAGGGAGTGAGTCACAAAACAGCGGATTGGCTGAGTAAACCTTTAGGAGAATATCAAAGGCAGGTGATGACTATGAGTGTATCTGGAGGGGCGTTTGGTCCCAGTCCTTTTAATCAAAAAAATGTCAGCTACGAAAGAGTTCCTGTTTTGGGTATTTGGGAGATTAGCAATCGGCCTTTGCCTGCATTGCCGAGTGGGTTGAGTGCGATCGTCCGGGTGAATGCTGCGCAAACGCCGACAACTAAACCTTTTTTAACAGATTATTCAGCTTAGGAGGTGATAAGAATGGGGGTGATTTATATTGGCGATCGGGCAGCAGGTAAAACTCACTTAGCAATGGAGTTAGCAAACCCAAGAAGTAAATATGTCAAAGTTACTTATCCTGATTACGAAAATCTTAAAGGGATGCTTTATGATTCCGAATTAGATAGGACAAAAGCCACAGATGCAGTATCTGCAATTCATAGTCGTCATTTAGAAATCAAGGTAGAACTCCCTACTGGACACAAGCAAATTACTTTAGATTGGATAGACACACCAGGAGAAATATGGCGAAATAGTTGGCAATCAGCTAACCCAGATGAGTGGAATTTATTCTTAAACACTATTTTGCAAAGCGAGGGAATTTTGCTAATAGTTGAACCCTATCGAGAAATTATTCAGCCTAATCTTGCTGTTAATTATGATAATTTCATTACTCAGCAGCAGTGGTGCAATAGGTTCGAGCGGTGGGTAGAATTTTTCCGTCATGATTGTAATAAAGTCCGACATTTAACAATCTGCTTAAACAAAGCTGATATGTTTTGTGATATTGCAAAAGAAGCGTCACAACTAGAATATATTCCCCACCGTTCTAAAAAGAACTGGCTCCAACGGCAAGAATACATCATCGATCTACCCTATTTCGCTCCTATCAAGCCTCATATCACAGAAATCAAAAAAAGTGTATCTGGCTCTGTTCGTTGTTTCGTTACTAGCATTCACAATCGCTCTTTATTAGAATTGCCTTGGATTTATCTAGCTACATTTTTAGCCAAATAAAGGAGAAAAAATCATGGGAAATATTTGCGTTATCGGGCCGAGAGGATCGGGAAAAACAACCTATTTAGCTGCTTTAGCATATAAAAAGCAAACAATGGGTAAGTCAAAAAAGTTTAACATTATCCCCTTAAATGATGATGCAAGACAACTCGCAGATAAAGCTGAAAATATTATTCGTCAGGGAGAATGTTTAGAACCAACAGTCATTGGAGGAGAAATTAAAAGCGTTGATGATTTGCCCTACTACTCTTTTCAGTTGGAAATTGCTAAATCTTGGTTTGTGAATCCAGAATCATTTCAAGTAAACGTTAGAGATTATCCGGGGGAGGTATTTGAAAAAATAGCAGATTCCAATTTCTCTGATGCTATCTATGAAGGTTTTATTAATGAATGTTTGATGAAAGATGTCGTAGGGTGCTTAATTATTTTAACCGAGTGGGACAAAGCAAATGATAGTTTTTATGGTCGAGTAATGAACCAATTTATAAAATTAATGGATTCTCACAATCGCACCCATGACTTGCGCCTAGCAGTGGCCATGAGCAAGTGTGAAAGGGGAGAACTTTGGTCGGGAAGATTAGACCCAGAAACAGATTTATTTAGATTGCATCTCCCTAAAACAACAGATGCTTTGCGAAATAACAGAATTCTATCCCAAAATCTTCTACGGTTTTATGCCATTTCTACCTTTGGAGTATTGAAGCGAAATGACCCTAGACCGAATCGCATTGATGAACAGGGAAAATCTGGCAAAGCTTCCGTTTTGAGAGATGCCCCTCGCTGGCTGTCTTATAACCTGATTGAACCTCTTCATTGGCTAAGTCAAACTACTAAATTAAAGGGAAAGGTGAAATAAATGGTGGATTGGTTTAATCAAAATAAATCAACAAAATCGAGTGTTACTGAGCCGATCGATCGCAGTGGCGCAATTCGGGTAATAGGCGATCGCAACTCTGGCAAAACTGCTTACATGGCATCCCTAGCTTATTGGCCCAATGCCAATGCTTCTAGTCCCGTTCAGACTGTCACGCCTCTGAATGATGACACCAATCAATTGGTTGATAATGCTCAAAATATCTTGGAGCAAGGACTACAGCTTGAACCAACCGATCTGAATACAAGTGTCGATGATATCAGAGATTACACCTTAAGTATTGTGCTTAAAGGGCAATTTAGCTGGAAAACGCCGAAAGTCAACTTGCAACCGCAGCTTGTCAGGTTAAACATAAGCTGCAAAGACTATGCGGGCGAATTTTTTAGCGACCTGCTTCACAGAAACGGAGATGCGCTGCTAGGAGACTACCTAGAAGATTGCGTAAGAGCAACGGGAATTATGTTTCTCGCAGATGGCACAAGCCACCAGAAAGATTCTCAATATGCTAGCGGTCTAGATAAGTTTTTAATAGCCCTGGATCGCACTGATATTAGCAGCAGTCAGCAACGGATTGCCTTTGTAATGACCAAGTGCGAACAGTCAGAATTGTGGGTAAACCGCCACAATCCCAGAGAATTAGCCCAAGCTCGTTTCCCCCAAACTTTTAGGAAATTGCAAGGGTGGCAACAAACGGGAGGCGGTCAAGTGGATTACTTTACTACTTCTGCTTTCGGGATATTGGGAAATAGATATCCAGAACCAAATTCTGTCAAGATTAAGCGCGATCGCGGTGGCACAAATTCTTGTATTAAAGACCCGAAACGCTGGAGGCCTTTTGGTTTAGTAGCTCCCATTTACTGGCTTTGTACCGGCGAACGACACAAAGAATTAGATAAGGACTAAAAAAATGAATTCACCAATCGTTAAAATTCACGAATTTAGCACTAGCATTCAAGTAAAAAAGACCTCCGATGGCGGGTGGGAGTCCTTGGGATTTATGGGGGCATATATGAACATAACCCTCGACCCCATTCCCGCTCCTGTTAAAAGCGCGATTTTCAATCAACAATTTGCCGTTGCTGAAGGTGCATCCAGGGACAATCCTGCAATCATTGGTCGCGAAGTGCAGGGTGATGGCGAAGACTGGTCAGTCGTTGCTGTTGTTACTAGGGTCAGAGAGGATTATGATCGAAAACCTAGTGTATCTCGTTACTTTCTCTGCGAAGGGAAGGGCAATTTGTGGCAGATATTGGCTTGGATCGAGTCTGAACGCAAAGGGGGACGGATGCCTGTTTTCGACCCCTTTGAAACGAAATATATGGGGCAGCCTAATGAATTCGCTGCTCCCAATCAACCTCAAATTTCTCTGCGTCCAGAACTTGAACAATTACTGGTTAATGATGTTCCAGTTATTGTTCCTTTTGGGGAACCCTGTACGACCTTAATTGTCAATCAAATGGCGACGGAAAAAGCCAGACGAAACAATCAGCTTGTCTCCTGGGCTTTTCAAGTAGAAGCCTTGGAGCAACCCAGAGGTTTTTTGGTGATTCAGCCCGCTAGCGAAAAAGCCCAAGAATTATTGCACAGGGCGATGGCTAGCACCCCTCAATATACCGCCCCCATTGCTAGGGAGTACGAGATTAAATCGGCAATCAAAGGTTTGATTAGTCGGGATAAGGTCAAGCCGGAGCAAGTGGAAGTAATTGAAACATCAATTAACCAAGTTAAAGATAGCGATTGGGAAGTATTTTTCAACGGACAAGGGTCTTCCCAGGCTCTCAAGCAGGGAATTTACAGCTCTCAAATGGTGCGGCTGTTGACGCTGAGGGCGATGGTGATTCCCTCGACGTTGCCAGAGTTTTTGGATTGGATGCAGCAGCGAGGAAAACAGGAAGATCATTATCAAGTATCGGAGGTTTTTCAATCTGAAGTCAATAACTTTTTTACTCAAATGGCGGGCCAACCATCGTATATTTTGAGTAGAATAAATCAAGGAGTTATGTTGATAATTCCTCGAATCATCCAGCACCCGGAACTTTTAAATCCTACTTTCTGGCTTTTGAGTGCGCCCTCTGGAATTTGGAGGAAATCCTATTATCAATTTATTAGCCCAAATATTAAGGATCAATTGAGTTTGGTGAGTAAGTGGGGTAATACTTTGCCAAACGTCACCAAGACGCAAAACTCTCAACCCAGTATCACTGATGACCCTCAGTGGAAACAACTATTCAACCAATTAAGAGTTTACTGGCAGAATCGTCCTTATCCACCAGATGATAAATATTTGCCATTGGCTGAACTTTTCAGTGGCTTAGACGAGGCAGAAATGGCTGCATTTTTTTATCAGGTAAGTTTGGGGTGTGTTCCCAAAAAGATATTTTCTCAGCTCAAGCAGGAAGGCTGGAAGCCTAATGTTCCTGTTTATGGCTTGAAAATCAAAAAACAAGTAGGTTTAGCAGAGTATTTGTTGGTTTCACTAATTGAAATAGGGGGTAAAAACGTGCCACTTGCAATTGTATTTATACTACTCATTTTGACCTTTATGGGAGGATTTTGGTCTGGTGGAGCATTAAATAGTTCCAAAAAACCAGGAGAAACTACTAGAAATGACTCAAAGAATGTTCAGCAATCTGATATGCCAGTCGATAAAAGAGAAGGTGATTCCGCCAAACCTGGGAATAAACAAACAACAATTCCAGACTCAAACCCTAATGATTCGGAAAAAGAGCTTGAGTATCGAGGAGAAGGAATGGAACCAGAAAGATTTCAGACAACTATTGATTCTATTGACAAAATTGTCAGAGATGTCCGCATAAAGAAACCAGAAGAATCTGAGGAGGATGTTCTCAAAGCACTCAGGGAAGTTTTGGGTGTTGGCGACTTGGATTATGACGGAGCAAAAAATTACGACAATCGCCAGCAAATCAAGTTGGTAAAAGCCATACATTCGTACCAAGGTCGGAAATTTAATAAGCCACTAGGTTATATAAATGATAAACAGAAAACTTTTAATGCTTTAAAACAAGACATCGAATCTAGGTTGTACATTCGGTAGCCATAAAGGAATTAATGAGGTTGATATGGAATTATGATGAGAAGCTACTTGTACATACTCGCGGGCATTACATCAGCCTTAATTGGCTGGAACATTGGTCAACTATTCCTCACTGAATTAGGTTTACTGAAGCAATTTCCCGAACTGATACTCTTTCCCTGCATCGCAGTATCGCTGGCTGTTGCAATGGTGTTTACTGAAATCTTCATCAGTAGTCCCACTCGACCTAAATTGTGCTGGCGAATTGCCTTACTTCCGATTAGCATTGCCGCCGGATTGGGGGTATTAGCTGGCTTAATTGCAGGTGGGATTGCCCAAATTGTCTTATTGCCACAAATTCGGTTTGATACCCGGATTTTGAGAATTGTCTGTTGGCTATTTATCGGCGCTTCTACAGGCCTTGCTGAGGGCGTGACTTGGCGGTGGCACAGCATTGAAGCGGGAGATGCAAAGCGTTTTTGGCAGCGATTCCAAACAAGTTTAATAGCCAGCGTTACAGCGAGTTTAGCAGCCGCGCTAATCTTTGAAATCTTGCGACAAATCGGAGCATTTCCGCCTGCCTTCAAAGGTGTTGAAGATCCGATCGGATTTGCAATTTTAGGAATGTTGCTGGGCTTCGCATTTAGCCGATCGACATCTCCTAGCTACATGGCGGCTCTCAGGGCTGGTACTGGTTTTGAATACACAGGAGAAAATTATGACGATCAATTTGGTACCTCGAACATCGCACCCGCCTATCCCGCGATCGATAAACAGGAGGCAAAACTCAAGTTTGTTAGCGATAGTGAATCCGACAAGATTGAGGAAGGCTTATCAATTCAACTGCCAGAAAAAGGCATTATCAGAATTGGTTCTGCTCCCAAAGCAAATATCCAAATTCCGGGACTTCCCCTTCATGTTGCTGACTTAGAAATGAAAGCCCGTGAAGCTATTCTCAAACCTAATCCTAAGTCCTACGGCAGTATCGCAGTGAATGGCGATCGCCTGAGTTCTCGCAAAGATATTTCTCTCAAACACAACTACGTTATAACTTTTTACCCAAAAGATGAATATACAGCCAATGAACAGAAATTCTACCGATTTGTTTACTACAATCGCTTCCTTGACCCACAAGCTTAGCCTATCTGCATTACTAGCTTTTTCTCTAGGAAATCCCGCCTGGAGTCAGGTAAAAACTGCGGAAATTGTCGGTAAACCCACAGTAGAAGAGGATCGAGTGACTGTCCGCATAAAAGTCAAAGATGCTAACGATAAACCTGTGATGGGTTTACAGGATACAAACTTTAGCCTGGTAGTCGATCGCAAACCACTGGAATTTCGCGGGAAAGATTGGAAAAGTCCCGATGAAACCATACCTCCCCCGGCTTTCATTATTGTGCTGTTAGATTACAGCGGCAGTATGCAGCAAAAAGACAGCCAGGGTACTAGCAAAATAGAAGGAGCAATGAAAGCCATTCGAGAATTCACGACAGAACTTGGGAATCGTTGCCCCAAGAATTCAACGGTTGAATGTCCCAAACCCCAAGTGTCAATTGTCCCCTTTGGCGACCCCGGACCGAATTGTGCAGGGAATCCAGTTAATCAGGATGTATTAAATAAATTTTTCCCGGCTGGGGATTTCAAATTGAATAATTATCTGGAGTTCCTAGCTGGTCAAAAACCTTGTGCTTCTACAAATATTTATGAGCCTCTGAGTAAATCGATTCAGTTTTTGGCTGCCGACGATCCGCGTTTTTCTGTACCTGAAGATTCTAATTTACCGCAGCCAAGACTGTCTGTTGTTTTGTTATCGGATGGTTATCACAATAAACCTAATGAGGAGCGAGATTTCAATAATTTATTAGCACTATTGAAGCGCAATGAAAAAATCACAATCCACACTTTAGGTTATGGTTTCACACCAGCTCAGTTGGGGCAGAAGTATGGTTTAGGGAGACCGGCTAAGCGTTCTGATATTGGTAAGGGCGATCGCAAAGTTCCTGAAGAGGAATTTGTGGATGAAAACCGCTTAGCAGAAATAGCGAAGGTGACGGGTGGTATCGCTGAGTTTTCACCCAATTCTCAAGCGGTGGCTGAGAAGCTGAAATTATTTATGAATGCTCTTTTGGGCGAGTACCAAATTAGCTACCAGCAGCCGGATGCCGAACGCGGTTCTAAGCACGATGTTGGGGTGATAGTTCAATCGGATGGTGCTTCTAAGGTGCAGTCAGAATCAGCATCTTATACGATCGCAGTTTTTGGGCGATCGCTCCCATTGAACACTCGCATGATGATGCTGCTAGGGGTATTGATAGCCATATCCCTAGGCGGTATTTTACCCTTTTGGCTGTGGGCGAATCATTTAAAACAAGAAATGGAGAATTAGACATGAAAAGACTTCATTACTCCCCGATAATCTTGGCTAAATGTCTAGTTTTAATAAGTTTTGGATGCGCTGCTATGCCTAACAGTCAAACTCAATCGCCAACAACTTCAAGCGGCTGTTTAGAAAAACCAGAACTGTCACTAGATAGTCAAAATGTGAAACTTGTCGTATTAGGAGAGCAGATGTTAACAGAATCTGGAATTGCCAGTAAAAGTAAATCGATAGGATACACCTTTGAAGCCAAGGCAAATCAAAAATTGACCTACAAAACGGATAAAAATGTTTGTATTTGGGTTTTCACGCCAGATAATCAACTTTTGAATACTGGGGTTTTACCCACTACCGGAAAGTACACAATTCAAATATCTGCACCCCAAGGATCTACGACTGTTGACTTATCTATGGGTTTAGATATTGCACAGGCAACTCCTGCAAGTACACCTAATTCCTCAGCAGTGACATCCGTGCCTTCTCCAGAAAATATACCTAATTCTGCCCCGCCTGCCAATACCACTGCTACTCGAATTTCCCGATCGAACTTTCCCAAAGCCAGTTGCGGAGATCCTCTACCTACCAATCCTAATGATTATCCGGTTGATTTTTATCCGGTTTATCTACCCGACAGCGAAGCTAATTTACAACTAGCGCAACGCTTTTGTCAAGATGCCTTATCGAAAAGAAGAAAAGATAGTCGAACAAGAGCAGTTCAAGTAGCTGCATTTACTACCAAGCAAAAAGCTATAGAGTTTAGAGATTTTTTGAATTCTGAAACTAGCGGTTCTACTATAGCTTCTCCTACAAGAATCCAAAATAAACCTTGAAATCCACTACTTCGACGGACATTAAATCCTAACAAATACAAAAAATGAAAGTGCACAAACTTTGGCTGTATCTAATGTTAATCATAATTGGCGGATGCAGTGCTGCTTCTTCCAATTCCAATTCTAATACAGGATTTTCTGGTAGCACTTGCCCCGAAAAACCTGCAAGCACTTTAGACTCGAAAGATGTCAAAGCTATTTCCATAGCTACTTCTGGAACTACCAAAGAATCCGGTCAACTTAATACGGGTAAATCTTTAGGTTATACCTTTGAAGCTCAATCAGGTCAAAAGCTCAGCTATCAAACTAAAGACGATATTTGTATTTGGATTTTCACACAGGACCTTACTCTTTTGAGCAATACAGATTTGCCCAAATCAGGAAAATACACTATCCAAGTTGCCGCACCAAAAGGCAGCACAACTTTTAACTTAGAAATGAGTTTAGGCACTTTACAAACATCTACAAGTCCTGTCTCTCCTGTCCCTTCTAGTCCCCAGACGACCTCTAATAATCCTTCAAATACACCTAATAATCCTCCAAATACACCTCCATCGAATACCAACAGTAGCGGGTTAACTCAAGATCAAGCTAGTCAACTAATTGCCAATTGGTTAAATGCAAAGTCTCAAATATTTTCTCCTCCTTTCGATCGCCAGTTAGTAGCAAACTACACGACAGGCCCACTATATACAGATATCACTAAACCCGGAGGTTCGATTGATTGGTTGAACAACAATAATTCCCGCTATGACTATAGAAACTCTCGCGTAACTCAAGTTTTATCTCTTGAGAATTCAGGAAGTCAGCCAGCGATGAAAGTCCAAATCTATGAAGAACGTACTCTTTATGGACCAAAGGGAATTGACTCTAAGCAATCAGGGTCATCTACAAAAAATTACATTTATTTCTTTTCCTTAGAAAATGGTTCTTGGAAAATCTACGATTACAGGACTGCTGAATAATGCGAAACCGAATTAGCCAAATTAAAAACCTTTCATTCACAATTCCATTTATTCCATACCTCTTCTATCTAGTTATACCCACCTTTTTGATAGCACTTATGTTTTCTTATCTGACTAATAACAAGGTGAACGATACAATTTCCTGTAAGACCAACAATCAACTTAGCTTAGCTCAATCCAATCCCCAAAATATCCAAACAGATATCAGAAGTGGTGAAACTACTTGCTATCTTTTTGATGGTGTTGCAGGGCAAAATATAATGATTGATACCACTAGCAAAACTACTTTGTTAACACCAAATAATAATCAGTTAGTATTGCTAGGTACTTCTCAATACACTTTGCCAGAGACAGGAACTTATACGCTAAAAGTTACTTCCTCTAAGGATAAAGAACCCTATCAACTTAAGATAGCACTAGACAATCAAGGAGCGATCGCCACTTTTCCAGCAGGCGCAAGTAAATATCCCTCCTCTTCTAATCCTAATTCTACCGTTAGAACGCAACTCAGTTATAACGTCAAAAATCGTCCATCTTTTAAGTCGGACTGGCAACTGCAAAAAATTGTTGATGATATTTTGGGTACGATCCAAGCTCAAGGTTTATCAACGAGTAATTTATCTATCAGTCTTGTCAAGCTAAACGATAGTAACTGCTGTGCTTATGGTTCCTATTCAGATAACCAGGCTATATTTCCTGCTAGTGTATCTAAGCTGTTTTGGCTAGTAGCACTTTATGGACAGTACAACGCAGGTATTCTCCCAGAAGGGGCAATCTCGGAAGGAGATACTTATAAAATGATCCAAGATTCAGATAATGAGCCGGCTAGTCGTGTTGTCGATACCATAACTTCTACAGAGTCAGGCACAGAACTCACACCAGAAGAGTTAAAAACTTGGATTGACAAACGTCTTTGGGTGAATCATTTTTTTGAAAGTGCAGGATATAGAAATATTAATGTCAGTCAAAAAAACTTTCCCATCCCTTACTTAAAAATGAAAAGCCCGGATAAGGGTAGAGATTTACAAATTAGAGGAAAGGGAGTATTGCCTATTAGGAACTACTTGACGAGTTTTGATGTTGCTCGGCTTTTATACGAAATAGATAGCGGTCAAGCAGTTTCAAAAGAATATAGCAGAAAAACCAAAAAGTTATTAAGCAGAGACTTAAACCCCGATGTCTGGAAAAAAAAGGAATACAATTCTATAGGAGGCTTTTTTGCAGAATCATTACCTCAAGATAGCCGGGTATTTTCCAAAATTGGGTGGACTTTGGACAGCCGTCAAGATGCAGCAATTATCGAGAGCCCTGACGGAAAAGTGCGCTACATATTAGTAATATTTGCTGATAATCGGGGCTTCGCGGATGATTGGAAGATATTTCCAACAATTTCGCGACAGGTATACGATAGCATGGTTAATTACAGCTCGAATTAATAGTGATATCTCGTAAATGTTTAAGCAATAGGAGAACGCAGAATGCAAAACTTTTTCGGACAATTAAGACAAAAACTTAGCAAACCCATACTTTTCGGTATCTACGGAGCAGTGGGCTGCTTCGGCGCCGCAACATTATTAGGTGAAGCTTTCCTAGCACTAACCAAACTTCCACCAACTCCCCGATCGCCCCAAGCCATCGTCCTATTAATCGACTGCTCCGGGAGCATGAATGAGAACAATAAACTGCAAGAAGCTAAATTAGCCGCTCAAAGTTTCGTGCGGCGACAAAACCTTTCTCAGAATCGCATTGCTGTTGTCGGCTTTGGGAGCAAAGTTCATTCAGCAACGAGTCTGACTTCAGATATTACAACTCTTGAACAGGCAATTTCTGGGTTAGCAGATGGAGGTAGTACACGCATGGACAGTGGAATCAGCGCGGCCGCACAAGAACTAAAGTCTAATTCCTTCAAACGTAATATTCTCCTATTTACAGATGGAGTTCCTGATGCTAAATTCCTGACCTCACCCATAGCCCAATGGGTGAGATTTCAGGGAATGAATATCGTCGCTGTAGCAACTGATGGTGCTGATACAGGCTATCTTGCTGAGATTACAGGAAACCCGTCCCTAGTTTTCTATGCGAGTTCTGGTCAGTTTGAACAAGCGTTTCAAGAAGCAGAAAAAGTAATTTATAGCAGCCAACTCGTGGAGTCTGGTGCAACTGGCAATTACGGTTTAGTTTATTCCCTTTTACGGATTGGCGGATGGACAGCACTCCTAGCGATCGGCACATCCCTCGCTCTCATTGCCGGCCAAAACCATTACTTGCGCCGCCGCCTCCTCACACCCAGCGAGGGAAGTATCGGTACTGCGGGTAGCCTCGCGGCGGGAGTTGCAGCAGGGGCGATCGGGCAACTCTTATTTTTACCCGTCGCTAGCATCCCGATTCTTGCCCTTGGTGGCAGAGTCATTGGTTGGACTATCCTCGGCACCTTCCTCGGCGGCGGAATGTCCTTCTTTGTCCCCAATCTCGAAATCCGTCGCGCCCTACAAGCTGGAGGTATTGGTGGTGCAGCCGGGGCGATCGGTTTCCTATTAGTTTCTGCCACTTCTGGAGATTTGGTAGGGCGACTGGTAGGTGCTGCGATCGTCGGTTTTTTCATTGGTTTGGCGATCGCCCTAATTGAAGATTTGAGCCGAAGAGCGTGGCTAATCGTCCATTGGACACCAACAGAACAAACTCCAATCAATTTAGGTACAACACCTGTAATTTTTGGCAGTTCTGAAGATGCTCACATCTACTTGCGAAAAGACCTAGGTTATCCGCCTGTTGTAGCCAAAATCTACCTGGAATCAGGAAAAATCATTATGCAGTTTGATGAGGAAATGCAAAAACTTAAAGGGATGAAAATTTTGAGGCACGAACTAGCCAATGGCGACAGGAGAAAAATCGGAGAGGTGATGATTGAAGTAAAAACTGCTATGGAGAAGTTGCCATGAATTGTCAAAAAGGCGATCGGACTAAATTTCATATATTAATCATTAATGATTTACCAACTCCGACCAAAGAAACCGGGTTTTCACCTAATCTATGGGTAGCAATGAAGTATTTTCGTAAAAAACCAGGTTTCTATAAATCCGCGCAGTTTGCAAGATATTTGTAGGTAACTCAATGAAATCAAACACGATCAAATATACCCTTGCTCTGAAAGTTAAAGACTGCCCAAACCCTGACGAGGACTATCAATATAGTCTCAGCCTCAATCTGCATCAGGAAAACAACCCAGAGAAAATATTCACCTCCGAAATTCTACAAAGTATGCGAACCAGCTTGCAAAACCAAAGTCAATGTCTAATCAACGATAATCACCTGAATCAAATGATAAATAAGTGGATTCAAGATATCAAAGAAGGATATCGATTCAGTACCATTACTCTTGATTTGCCTCCGCTGATAGCTGAAAAAATCAACCAATTGCAGGAAGCGGGCAATCAAGAGATGCCGACCCCTATCTATCCAGATTTATCTGAGATAGCGCCCTGTTGGGGGATGCTACCGCCGCTGAATTTTTGTTGAATTTTGCACCGCGATCGAACAATACGATTCAGTTAACACTGTTAATTCCCCGGAGATCCCCTAAATCCCCCTTAAGAAGGGGGACTTTGAGCAACTTCTTGTCCCCCCCTTTTTAAGGGGGGCTAGGGGGGATCGGAGGCTAGACACAGCTCGATCGCAAAAGTGCCAGATATCAGTAAAAATTCAGCAAAAATTTCCAATTCTGTGAGATAATTTACCCAAGGCAAACACAATGCTAAATGTTCAAATCACACCCCACCGCGAATTCTTACCAGCCGATTCCTCAGAACAAAAACTATTTGTAATGTTGAAGCTGTGGCCGAAAAAAGAAGTAGCAAATACGCGCCCGCCCACAACCTTTGTTTTTTTAATTGATACCAGCGGTTCCATGCGTGAAGTTGTCGTCGGTGATGTCGTACCCACTGGCAATACCTTTACGGTGGATGGTCAAGAGTATATGGGAGTCACCGGAGGGGAAACGAAGATAGGTATTGTGATTGAGTCCCTAAAAAAACTGATTCATTCTGGGAAACTTAGTGCGAGCGATCGCATTGCCATTGTCAAGTTTGATGACTCGGCTTCCACCCTGATCGGACTCACTCCAGCTACTCAAACGAGTCAGTTAGAAAGTGCGATCGAACAACTCCGGGATTTTTCCGGCGGTACGCGCATGGGATTGGGTTTGCGCGGCGCATTAAGCTTGCTCTCCGGGCAAAACATGACCATCCGGCGCACATTGCTATTCACCGACGGTCAAACCTTTGACGAAGATGTATGCAGGGCGATCGCCAGCGAATTCGCTTCCAATAATACCCCCATTACCGCATTAGGAGTTGGAGAATTTAACGAAAACTTACTCACCTATCTCAGCGACACCACTGGCGGAATTCCGCTTCACATTGTTGCGGAAGAAAACCCAGGCGGTGCAGCAGTTTCTATTAGCAAACTGCCAGATACAATCATTCAAGAATTCACCCAAGCGCAACAAGAAGTCATCACCAACTTAGCCTTAACTGTGAAAACAGTAAAAGGAGTAAAACTGACTCGCATTGTCCGCGCCTATCCCTCTCAAGCCGAATTTTCTCTCACTCAAGACCCCTATCCCATTGGCAATGCTGTAGGAAACGATGAAACCGTTTTCATCTTAGAATTCAGCATGGAAAGTCGCGCCGCCTCCCGCGTCAGAATTGCCCAACTTGGCCTAACCTACGATGTACCAGGACAAAACCGACGCGGTGAATTGCCCCCTGCCAATCTACTCGTACAATTTGTCGCCGGACAAGTAGCAGCCCAACTCGATCAAGAGGTAATGGTTTATGTACAACAGTGCAATATTTCCCAACTTGTTGGTGATGCTACTCGCATTGCTGAAAGCAATCCTCAAAAAGCGGAAGAATTGCTAGAAACTGCCCGCCGCATGACTGTAAGAATTGGCAATGATGCTATGACTCAATCTCTCAATCAAGCTCAAGACGAGTTGCGAAAAACCCGCAGAATTTCCGATGGAACTCGCAAAACCGTCAAAATGGGTTCCAAAGGTAAAACCGTCAAATGGGGCGGAGATATCAATAACGAGCTTTCGGAAGAACAAATTCGGAAGCTATCAGGAACCTAGACAGGAATTACCCAGTTGGTTGAGCGTAGTCGAAACCCTATCCAGTTGGTTGAGCGTAGTCGAAACCCTACCCTTCGACTACGCTCAGGAACCGCGAAGTCGAAACCCTATCCTTCGACTACGCTCAGGAACCGCCCTTCGACTACGCTCAGGAACCGCCTAGTCCAATCTCACACTTACAAATTCCCACCCCCCACTTACAAACAAAGGAACTAAAACCATGACAATTACTTGCCCCGCCTGTAATTATGACAACGCCAGTGATGCAGAATTTTGCGATGCTTGTGGCTATGAACTAGGATCGCCCAGCGCACCGCCTGTAAGTGCCCCTGTTAACGCCCCTTTTACTCCACCTGTATCGTCATCTTCAGCCCCTACTGTGGTTCTGCCAGACCCAATTTCTCCTCCGCCACCAATTCCCCCTACTTTCACACCTTCCACTGGAACTGCGAGGCTGATTTCCAAACAATCTAACGTGCCTACAAGCGAATTTCTGCTAGATGGAAGCAATGCAGTTATCGGCAAATTTGATTCAGATACCGGGCCTGTAGATGTTGACTTAGAAGGGTTTCCGGGAGACGAAACTATTTCTCGCCAGCACGCAGAAATTTATCAGGAAGGAGGAATGTGGAAAATCAAGGATCATCTTGGCTCGACTAATGGTGTTTTTATTAAACGGGCAGGTCAGTCTAAATTCGATGCCAGAATTACCATGCCTGAGATTTTGAATAGTGGAGATGAAATTGCGATCGCCAAAATTCGCTTCCTCTTCCAAAGTCCTTAATTAGGATTGACCGACTTCGCCAAAGAAACCGGGTTTTTATCGAATCTGCCGGCTGCAACGAATATTTTTCGTAAAAAACCCGGTTTCCGAACCCCCCAATCTGTTTCCAAAATCTACAACTAAATCACTGCCTACTCCTATGACAAATACTTTGGTAATTCAAGAAAAAACTCAGTTTTCCATCGATAACTTCAAATTAGAGGTTTTATCCTATTTGGGGCAACTGAGAGCAGGAATTCACTACTTTAAAGTGAAGATTCAAGCCGATGATGATACTGCTAAAACAAACAATTTTGGATTGTTGCGTGTCGGTGCTTGCGAAGGTGCATTAAAGCAAGAAGTTGAACTAAGGGAGGTTTTGAGTGGCTATAAAATGATTGGAGAACTACTGGCAAAGACTACCAAAGATTCTGTCAAGGTAGATTGGCGATCAGTTGAACATCCTCAGCCACAGAAACCAGAAAAGCCGGAAATAAAAAAAAATTTTGACCAGCTAGAATCTTTGGCAAATTCAGCAGAGCCAATCTTCAATGAAGCAGAGCAAAATGACGAAAAATCTGTCGTAGCCCCCGAAGATGCTACTGATGAAACCAATCCAAAACTTACGGATGGGGGCGCAGAAATTGGTGGGGTTGATGATAGTTCGTTGCAGCCAGCAGATTCCCTAAAAAACCTGGTGGTTGAGCCTTTAGACCCTTCGACTACGCTCAGGGAGCGGGGAGAACTAAGTGGAAACCCGGTTTCTGTAGTGGAAACGCCTCAGTCTTGTACTACTGATGCAACTAATGGAGAATCCGAGTATTTAGAGGAGGAATGTTACCCAGAAGAGGAAATGTGTGCAGATGAGGGCGATCGCAAACTACTACTACTAACCTATCTCCCTGAAGACAACACAACTTTAGAATCTTGGCTAGGAGAAGATAACTCCTTGGAATCCTGCTTATCCATAACCAGTCAAGTTTGTCAATTCTTTCGCTATATTCACCAGCGCGGGTGGTGCTTCGTCCAAATTCTGCCCCAATTTATTGAACTAGGAACTCCCATCAAGTTTTTTGATTTAACAGGAGCTTATCCATTGAATGAAAAATTGCGATCGGGCTTGTCAGAAAACTACGCCGCTCCCGAACTCGCCTATGGCAGCCATCCCATCCAAGAAGCAATGAGCAGCTATACAGTAGGAGCCTTATTGTATCACGCCATTCACAAACAACCCCTTTCCTCCACCAACCAAATCGACCTGAAAATCAACCCCATTCCCCGAATTTACCAACTCCTAAAAATTGCTCTCTCTCCCTTACCAGAAGAACGTTTTCCCTTGTCTCAACTCTTAAGTCTCTTGGTAGAAACCAGGCAATCTTTACAAGGTACTAAAATTGACTGGAATGTCGCCAGCAGATCGACTACTGGTTTGTCAACCAGTCGCTTGCAAAATGAAGATAGTTATGGCATTCGCCAAATGCAGTTAAGCAATTCCGAAACCTTCATATTAGGAGTAGTTGCTGATGGCATGGGTGGAATGTCTCAGGGCGAAGTTGCTAGTAAATTGGCAGTTCAAACAGTCCTGGAAGAACCCATCCCTGCTGAATTCAACACTATAGAACAAAAAGCTGCATGGCTGGTTTCATTAGTGCAGAAAGCCAATGAATCTGTAGCGACTAATGTGCGCGACGGTGGAACCACATTAAGTATCACTTTAGCAGTCGGACGAGATTTGGCGATCGCCCATGTTGGAGATAGCCGCATATATCTTTTCAGACAAGGAGAAATGCGCCAATTAAGCGAAGACCATTCGCTGGTAGCCATGCTGGTAGCCAGCGGTCAAATCAGCCAGGCAGAAAGCTTAGATCACCCAGATCGCAATGTGCTCACAAAGTCGATCGGCTCAAAACGCAGATTAAGCGATGGCTACGTCCAACAATTAAGCCGTTCAGATCAAAACCTATCCTTAGCCTTAGAAAACGGTGACATCTTGCTACTATGTTCCGACGGCGTATGGGATTTAGTATCAAATGCAGAAATAGCTCAATTTTTTACCCATAACAAAACTTTGCAAACAGCAGTTGATGAAGTCATTAATTGCGTCCTTCAGCGAGGAGCATCAGACAACGCCACACTTCTAGCCTTACAACTTAGCAGCCATCCAGACAACCGTTACTAAATCAATCGGAGTAGATATTAGTCATGTCAATCATCTGTCCTTATTGTGCTACAGAAAATCATGAAAATGCCCTAGATTGTATGAGTTGCGGTGCTCCTTTTTCCGTGCAAACATCTGGCTATTACTTATCTGCTGGCAGTTCCCTCCAGCAAGGAAAGTATAAAATTGAAACCTTAATTGGCGAAGGTGGATTTGGCATTACCTACAGAGGTATTGACCTAGTAAATTCTCGGACTGTCGCCATCAAAGAAAACTGGCCAGAAAAAGCTAGCCGACAGGGAACCACAGTAGTTTGGCCCCACACAGTCACTCCAAAAGATAAAGACTGGCAACTCAAGAAAGTAGCAACAGAAGCTCAATATTTATCTCAGTGTCAGCATCCAAACATTGTCAGAGTCTATGATTATTTTCAAGAAAACAGTACCGCCTATGTGGTGATGGATTTCATTACAGGTAAACCCCTTTCTAAAATCCTGGAAGAAGAGGGGCCGCTACCTATGCAACGAGTGAAACGTTACTTACTGCAACTATCAGCAGCACTCACAATCGTTCACGGGGCAAAATTGCTACATCGAGATATAAAACCAGAGAATATTCTGATAGATGGCCAAGACAGAGCAATTCTGATTGATTTTGGTGCAACAAAAGAATTCATTGCCGGACAAACTAGACAAATGAGCGTCACCCTAACGCGGGGATACGCACCCCTCGAACAATACAGCTACAAAGCCAAGCGCTATCCCGCTACAGATATCTATGCTCTCTGTGCCTCAATGTATGAATTATTAACCGGTCAACTTCCTGCAGAAGCCACAGATAGAATATCTTCAGAAACCCTAGTTCCCCCTCGTCAATTACGCCCCGACCTCAGCCCTTTAATTGAACACATCATTTTAACAGGAATGAAAATCAAGGTAGAGGAGAGATTTCAAACAGCCGATGAACTGATTAAAGTTTTGAGAGGAAGCAGTGTCACACCCAAACTAATTCCTCTCAAATCCGTTAGTTTCATCACAGAAATTTTATTAGATAAAAGCAGATTAATTATAGGGAGAAGTGAGCCAGGAGGTGAATTGCCAGATATCGATTTAGATAGTTTTCCAGATGCCAATACTGTATCACGCCCCCACGCTGGAATTTATCAAGAAGCCGGAGAGTGGAAAGTCAAAGATTTAGGTTCAGTTAATGGAACTTTCATCAAACGCGCCGGACAATCTAGGTTTGGCAACAGAATGACTGCCAT
The DNA here is from genome assembly GCA_003003725.1 of filamentous cyanobacterium Phorm 6. Classification (GTDB taxonomy): domain Bacteria; phylum Cyanobacteriota; class Cyanobacteriia; order Cyanobacteriales; family Microcoleaceae; genus Microcoleus. Next base: position 86,622 of record PVWI01000001.1, read on the forward strand.
TGAAATTTTAAATTCAGGGGATGAGATTGCCTTTGGCAAAATTCGCTTTCGATTTGAGAACATTTAAAAAACCAACTCCCGGCCCCTGAGCGAAGTCGAAGGGTCGAAGGCACAACCAACTCAATTTGAGAAAATTTTAAATTTGAACTGAGGTAACTAAAATGTCTATTACTTGTCCCGCTTGCATGACAGAAAACTCCGATAATGCGTCGTTTTGTACTGTCTGCGGCTTTTCTCTCACTCCTGCTGGTAGCAGCAGTTCATCTTCCTATCATTTGCCTGCTGGCGCATTACTCAAACAAGGCCGCTACAAGATCGAAAAAACCTTGGGAGAAGGCGGATTTGGAATTACTTATAAAGGTACTGATTCAACAAACTTAATGGGTATTGCCATCAAAGAACTGTGGCCTGAAAAAGCAATCAGACAGGGAAATACCATTACTTGGCCGAATTCTATTTCTCCACAAATCAAACAGCAACAACTCTCTAAATTTCAGCTTGAAGCGAATTATTTATCGAGATGCGTTCACCCGAATATTGCTAAGGTTTATGACTGGTTTGAAGAAAATAAAACTGCTTATATAGTTATGGAGTTTATTTCGGGAAAGTCATTATACCAGGTAGGAAATGAGGAAAAACCTTTATCTGAAGAGCGGGTGAAAGGCTATATAATTGAAATTGCATCAGCTTTAAAAGTTGTTCACACTAATAATCTCCTCCATAGGGACATTAAACCAGATAATATTATTATTGACAATCAAGATAGGGCCGTTTTGATAGATTTCGGTGCTACTAGAGAGTTTATTGCTAATCAAACTACTAATATGACGCAGTTGTTAACCCCCGGATATGCTCCACTAGAACAGTATTCAGCAAAAGGCAAACGCTATCCTGCTACAGATATTTATGCCTTGTGTGCTTCAATGTATGAATTATTAACAGGAGAGCCACCAGCCGCCGCTACCGACAGAGTAGCATCAGAAACTCTGACTCCACCTCGAAAATTACGCCCGGATCTCAGCCCTTTAACTGAACAGGTTATTTTAACCGGCATGAGAACGAAGGTAGAGGAAAGATTTCAAACGGCTGATGAACTCATTGATGCGCTCAAAGGTAACTTTATCACACCTCTGCACAGGAAATCCCTGGATTTTGTCAAGCAAGGAAACTTAGCAGAAGCTGTTGAAGCTTACGAAAGATGTTTAACTACTGAGCCTAATAATGGTGAAGCAGCGGTAGAATTATCCCTGGTTTTGATTCACCTCAATCACTCTCAAACAGAAGTTGCTGCACAGAGAGCGATTCAAGTGAAACCGAATGATGGTAGGGGCTATGGAGTGCTGGGTTTGATTAATTGCCGCAAATCAAATTGGCAAGAAGCGGTTAGACAATTGCAGCAAGCAGCAAATCTTTTGTCTCATGAGAGTTGGGTACAAGCTAATCTAGCTTGGGCTTTGGGCAAAACTGGAAATTGGCAACAGGCAGAAAGTGCGATCGATCGCGCCATTCAAATCGAGACTAAAGGTGATTTAGATCCGAAAATTAAAATGACGCTTGCATCACCTTTTGTACTAGGATTGAAAGGGTGGATTGCTGTGAATCAAAAAGACTGGAAACTAACTATCAGTCATGCTACACCAGCTATTACTAAGTCAAAGCAGGCTAATTCTCAGGGCGATCGCGAATTGCTACGCTGGGCATATCCTTGTCTAATTATCGCCTTAGATAAAGCAGTAATTACTCAACAAGCGCGAGATATAGAGCGACGCACCCAAGAGTTTATTACTCAGGTTCCTGACAGCAGTTTTGCCTGGGGTTTTATAGGCTGGAAACAAGCTTTGCAGGGGCTATGGACTGATGCTATTCCTAATTTTGAAAAAGCGACGCGCTCCCAACAAGCCCCTGCTTGGGTATTGGAAAATTTAGGGATTTCTCGCGAACAACTCCAAAATATTCCTGGTGCTATCCAAGCTTATGAAACTTACAATCAGAAATTTCCACCCCATGCTTTTGTCCAATTTCGTTTAGGTACATTGTTGGGGCGGCAGGGACAGTGGCGGCCAGCGCAGTCATACTTGGAAAAAGCCGTTCAGCTACAACCGGATTATGCTGAGGCTCATCATAATTTAGCTTGGGTTTTGTTCAATCTTAAAGACCAAAAAGGTCAAGTTGAGAATTTGCGGGCTATGCGATCGGCTTATCGGACAAGTTTTGAACTCTACAGCCAACAACAAAAACAGGCTTTAGCTCAGGGCATTAAACAAGCTTTCCAAATAATCGACGTTGAGATTTAGTGCGATTTTTATCATTTTAAGCTGTCCCGCATCTAAATTGTATTTTTGGGGCGGGCTAGGAGCAACAGAATCAACTTATGGTGAGCATCACTACAAGCATTATTTTTCAGGGCGTATTTGCTTTATTGAAGTTTTGGAATTGTACATAATTTTATAAGGCTATAATTCCACGGCGTATATGACATCAGTGCACTTGCAAAACTTGACTCTCACCCGATTTGCAGCAACGCGCGATCGCCATCAACAATTCAGGAATCTCCTCAATAGAAATCTCCTTAATTGCATTCTCCACACCCGCTCCTTCCACCAGCTCCCCAGCTACCAGCGAACAAAAATGTTTGCGTGCTCCCGGAGCAATCTTCTGCATCGCCTCCAACAGGTTGTCGAGCATCTCGTCAGTTACACCCTTCTTGCCGTGCCTAAACTGCGACACAAGACTCTCGCTGACCCCAGCAACTCGAGCTAGGGCTTTGCCACTGATGTCATAACGTTTCAAAGTATTGTGGAAGGCTTCATAAATTAGCATTAAGATTTGTCACCTTAATTCACTGTGGGTGAATCTAGATTTATTATTGGTAAATAATTGGGGTCAAAATGGAGGTTTTTGATGGAGACTGACCTGCATCCACAGCCGCATCAAGCTTTTTGGCTGGGGAAGCAAAATTGGGTGCTATTTAACTTTAGCAAAATTAGGAGATTTGCCAACACAAATTGCCAAATTTTTAGCAAAAACTTCTCGGTAACCCTCGCAGGGACTTGGAAGATGTCAAAACAGGCATCGCCCAATTCCTCTCATATCGCTTGGAGGTGCACCGATGAGCGACATTAATCAGGCTCCCCAGACGATCACCCAGACAATCGACTGGCTCCACAATTGCTTGGGCAGACCTGCGCTGCCGGAATGTCCCAAGGAATGCGAAAGGGACTGCGACGTTCCCGGAGGCAAAGCGCCTGCTTGGATAAACCAGAAAGGAAAAGCAGTCAAAGTCAGTTGGAAACCCTATCAAAACCAATTGCCAACTCAGGCAAACTTAGCGAAGTGGTTCCCCCGCACCACTGGCATCGGCACTCTCGGCGGCGGACCTAATATACATGGTCACTACATCGCCTTTGTCGATCTAGATCGCAAAGAAAAAGTCTTCTCCTCGCCACAAGCTTTTGAGGCGCGCCTTGAACAGTGGTTCAACGACTACCCCCTTCTGAATGTCGCCCCTCGATTTCGCACCCCTTCGGGCGGATACCGAGTCATCCTCGCCTTCACAGAAAAACCAGATTGGACAGCCTTCAGCCTAGATCGAGACAGGTCCCGAATGGGCGAACTGCTTGCCCGAAACGGCGGTCACACCCTGCTGCCCCCTACTGTCGGCGCGAACGGCATCCCATACCGCTGGGAATATTTTGTTGCATATCCGCCTACAGTTGCCAAACCGGAAGATGTTGGTATTTACCCAACACGGCAACAGCACCCGTCTGTTCCTGCCAACACCTCGCCCCGTTCTGTAGGAAGTTACGTCCCCGGCGCAATTCGCCTAGAAGACCTCATCTCCCCCCGCACCCTTGAAATTCTGACAGGTGGTGCCAAAACAGGCGATCGCTCCGACGCCCTGACCGCTCTCGCCTCCGAATGTTACGGCTGGGAAGAGTTCTGCCACCGCTACAGTATCTCCTACTCCGGCACCACTGAAATCTTAGCCGAGTACGCCTGGGGGCAAATGGAAGACAGCAGCCGAGATCCCTACAAATGGCAGCGCATCCTCAAAACCATTAGCCCCTCCGCTTGCCAAACCGCCGCCGAATATCACAGCGGAGACTCTGAAAATTGCTGGAAAAAGATTTACCGGCTGGATCGAGAAACCTTCCAGGCTTCATGCCCCCCTCACATTAAAGACAGGATTTTAGGAGAATGGGGTATCGACAAGCGCCCCAGGGCATCACCGACCGCGAGCCAGCAGCAGCTCAATTCTCAAAAGTTACAAGCAGATGCGCCAGAGAGCATTCCGCCAAACAACAGTGAGGTTACAGATAATTTTTACCCGCCGGATTCTGACAGCAAACAGAAAGAAAACCTGCTCCTCAAATATATCGATCGGCTCCTCGAACGGGGCAACATTCCCCTGTCAGAACGAAGATCCGAGTGTGCCCAAATCGCTCAAGCTTTGGAACTCGACCCCAAATACGTCGAACAAATCGTTTTAACCCGACTGCAAGAATGGCAGTTCGCAGAAGTCGAAAGCGAAAAAACCCTTATTGAAGATTTAGTTAGCAAGCGCAAGCAGAGTCTCGACTTGCACCAAATTTTACCGCCTGAAATTGCCTGCATCCTGGCACAAATCGCTGCTGCAATGCCCACCAGCGCCGAACACCTGATGACAGTAGGTTGGTCAACTTTCGGCTGCGCGATCGGCACGGCCGCTGAAATTGTTGCTTGGCCTGGATTCAGACAAAAGTCCTGCGTGCTGTGGACGATCAGCACCGCCCGGTCGGGGAAGCTCAAAAGTCAAACTCAAGAAGTTATGGTCAATCCCATCCGGCTCTTGCAGCAGGACGCCAACAGCGAATACTGCATTGCCCTCAAAAGCTACAAAGAAGCACAAAAAGCCTCCCAGCAAAATCGAGACCCCATCGGGCCGCCAGAAGAACTCCCGCCCCCACCCGTTCCCCGCGAGTATTGGGTCGAACACATCACCGTAGAAGCCCTGATCCGCACCATCAACGAAAATCCGCGCGGCTTCCTCGTCCATCGTGATGAAATCGACGGCTTCTTCAAAGCCCTCAACAAATATCGGGCTGGCAAGGGGGATGACGAAGCCTTTTACCTCACCCTCAACAACGGCGGCGGTCCCAAAGTCATCCTCATTGACCGCGATCGCCGAGTCGAGGTAGAGAGGTCGTGCGTCCCCATCACCGGCACCATCCAGCGCAAGACGCTTGACGAAGAGATGACACCTCGCAAAATTTCCAGCGGCTGGATGGCCCGGTGGGTAATCTGCTTGGCCCAGATGCCCAAACGGCGGCGGACGCGACTGCCCTACCCCGACATTGACGCCTTTCTCAAAGACATCTACCACAAACTTTCCGTCCTCAAAATGCACTATCGTCCCGTTCAAAATGAGGAGACAGGCGAAGTGCTCAAAGATGAAACGAACCGCACTGTTTACCAGGGTTTTCCGATCACTTACCACCTCAGCGACTCGGCTGCCGACTACTACGAACAGCACTTTTTCAACCCGATGGTCGAGCGCGAAGAAGCTGAACTGAATGAAGGTTTCCAGCTAGCCATGTCCAAGTGGAGCGGGTACTGCCTGCGGATTGCCCTCATCCTGCATTGCTTGCACGAAATCTGCAAGTTGAAAAACCTGGACGGCACCCTCAAAACTTACTTGCAGTTGAAAGAAGAGTGGAAGCTCTCAGGCAGGGAACATTCCGAGAAGCCTTTTGAGATTGAAATCCCTACCTTGATTGGGGCCGACATCATTCAAAAGGCGATCGCCACCAGCTACTTCTACATCAACCAGGCTGAAGTGCTTTACAAAGGGCAGCAGCAAGATGAGGACGATACAGTCCCGGTCATCCAGAAACTGATTCAGAAATCAGAAGAGTTGCGGGACACGGTTGCTGAAGGTTGGATCAGCACCCGTGAAGCATACCGCAACTGTCGCGAACTCGTTGCAGGAGCTAAACTGCGCCAGATGTCGAACACCGACTTTACGGCTGCGGTCTTCAACCAAATGGTTTCGATGAACCTCGGTGAAACGAAAAAGGTCGGCAAGTCTTTCAAGTGGCGCATTCAACCATTCTTGAGTTCATAGAATATGGCATCCTTGATTTCTCTTTTAGTCCAGTTAGGGGGTCTAGTTTGCTTTTTAAATCGCCCGCGCTCCATCTTTTTTGAGCTCGTTAACCCTAGAAATGCAAGATGAGTTGAAGTGATGTTTGCTCCTGAAGTCGATTTCATCGTCAAGACAGCCCTGGAAAAAAGCCAGAACTGGTTGCGACGCCAAACTATTTTAGATTCAGCACAAGTGATTTACGCGATCGCGAATCCCTGATTGATCTGGTGACAATTTAGTTGCGGGGGGGCGATCGTTATAATATGTATGTCTTTTGGGAACATGACAAACTAGAAAACTTCCGGCTGTGCTTGCTGGAGGAGTGAAGGTGAAAAGCATTAATCACATTTTACGGAGTCAGGCTCAAATGATCGTACTTACATCAGAACAAATTGCACAATATCGCTCTGAATTAGCGAATAATTTAGATGCTTTGGCTGCTCTTGACATCATGGAAGAATATGTAGGAGAAAAATTAGCAGATGCAGCTCAAGCAGTCGCTATGGAAAATGGGATAGAAGGAGTCATGGACTTTGGAGGAACTGATTGGTTCTCTGAAAAGCTGGATAAATGTCGTCAATTTATTTGTCAACCGAAATATCAGGACTTAAGACAAAAATATGTGCCCGGAATTCTTCCTCCTTTAACAGATTTTTTCGCTGGTAGTGTAGGTTTTCCTCCCGGAATAGCGGGGATTATCGCTACTCCATTTGCAATTTATATTGCCGAAGAGGGTGAAAAATTCTGTCAAAATTTTAATTCTTCACCCTAAAATCCTGTCGCTACAAAACCAGCCCAGTAATAAGGGTTACTATAGGGACAGCCCATTTTCTTGGCTGCTCCCTTTAACGATGAAATAAAGAGCTTAAATTTATCGTTATTTTCTTTCGGTAAGTTATTTGAGAATTTTTTGACTTCTGGGCTATCTATAATTTGTCGTAAATTTTCAGATGTGAGAGTTCGCAGCCATTTTTGGGTTTTGTTTACAGCGATAGCGACAGTTCCTGCGTCCAGTTCTGGGAACTGTTTGAGATTTTTATACAACTCAATCATAAATAAATTAGTAGCAGCTTGATCCACATTCCAGAGTGTACTAATAATGCTAGGACTACCTGCATACAAAAAGCCACTAAGCAAGCCAATGTATTCATCACTAATGCTTTTAGGATCTGTAATACCAGTTTCACAGGCTGAAAAGGTAACTAGGCGACATTGTTCTAGGGATAAGTTGGCAAAAATTTCGCCTAAATTTAGGTCAGCATCTGCACCTAATTTATCTTCTGATTCTGCTAAGTGTAAAGCTGATTCTAACGGCGATGCAAAATTAAACGAACCGTGACAGCAGAAATGTACGCAGTGAGCAGAACGTACTTGCTCCATAGTTAGAGTTGCTGTTGCTTCTTGTTCACGAAGAATAATACTGTTTGGGTAGGGGGCAAAGTTTTGGTAAACGCTTTCTACTTGAAATTTAGTACCAACTAAGGGTTGGTTATCGGGTTTTATTCTGGTTGGGTTTTGGATAGCAAATAATCGGGTGAATTGGTGTCGATTTCTTCCTGTCTCCTGTGCTAGTTGCAGTAATTGGCAACTGGGAGAATAACCTACACCATCAGGAAAGCGATCGCACAAGAAATCACCATCAGCTAATGGGAGTGCATGGAGGGGAAATAGATGTAGATAGCGATGGGGAATGAGGATGAGGCGTTTACACTCTGCTGGAACCATAGCTAGAATTTCATCAATATGCAGAATTTCAGCTAGAGGTTCAAGACGATCGGCTAGTTCTTTTATTATCCACTGGTTTTTTGATGTATTATATCCTTCTCGATAGGCTCTCTCCCAATCTTCTAAAGCTCTCAATGTATCAGCAGGTGTTGGCAAAATCAACCGTTGCAGATTATGACGGGTGATAATAAATGTTTCTAAGCCTGTAGAACAGATGTACCACTGGATGATGGCTGTACGGTTATCTAAAAGCTTTTGGATTTCCTCAAAAGGGATAGGATTAACTTTTTGAGTAGCTTTGAATGTGGGATCAATAGGATCAATTTCTTTGCTAATTAACTCATCTAACTGTTTTAGAATTTGATTTAAGTAAGTGCGATTGGATACAAAAAACACGTCATTATCATGTTTATGTTCATCAATTTGTAACCGCCGTTGTTCAGTAATAATTCCTTGTTTTAGCTGCTTGAGCTTGTTGATGACAGTTGTGGAGATGTCGCCTTTGGGTGTCAAATCACGCTTGTACATTAGTTCCACCAAGTTACGGGCTTTGCTGCGTTCAATATACTCAATTGCTTTTTGATAAAATCCTGGTTTAGTAGCGCCTATTTCTAAGCATATTTCCACCATAAATTGATAGCACACATGCCATTGCTCCGCTAGTTTTTGCTTGATTTCGTCACCAGAATTAATCTCTAAACGTAACTCTTCTACCGCATCAATTGCATTAGCTAATGTCTCACAAGCTTTGTGTAAATCGCGATTATATCTGTAAGCGGTAGCAAGACTAAATTTATTTTGCACGTAGTTTTGCGGGAAAGCTTGCTTGGTGTATACCTGTAAAGCAGCTTGGAAATAATGAATTGCTCTTTGCAAATTCTCTTTCAATTTATCTTCTACGCCAAAACAGTAACGAATACCGATTAGATGAGAATTGCCTAGCTGTTGTTGAATAGTAGCCCATCTTTCCGGGGAATTGTCACGGGTAATTATCTCTAAAGCAGCTTGAGAATAGCCAATAGCAGCTTCTAAATCATCCTTCCCTGCTTCTGGCTTTTGTTGTATTGTATTCAGATATAGATAGGCGCTACTAAAGTTAATTTGCAAAATCGCCCAACGTTCGGGAAAGGCTTCACGGGTATATACTTCCAGGGCATTTTGTAAGCAATTAATTCCTTTTTCGGCATTGTTTGCTTTGTTTTCCCCTATTCGCACAAGTTCAAAGTAAGAACCGCTAAGATTTAGTTGTGTTGTTGCCCATTTTTCTGGGTTGCCGTCACGAGTATATACCTGTGAGGCATTTGTGTAATTGCGTATTGATGCAGATAAATTACCTACTCGCACACCTCGGATACGATGCGTGTAAGCAAAGCCGAGATTGGTTTGCAGCATTGCCCATTGTTCGGGAAAAGATTCGCGAGTATGTACCTGTAACGCTTGTTGAATATGACGAATTGCTTGTTCTAAATTCTCTGCTCTTTCTCCTCGAATACGTTCAATATGAACAGCGCTGAGAGTATTATGTACTACTGCCCATTGTTCGGGAAAAGATTCGCGGGTATATACTTGTAATGCGGCTTGAGAATAACTGATTGCTACTTCTAAATTATCTGCTTTTTCTCCTCTGATGCGGAGAGTATAGGCACTAGCTAAATTGGTTTGAGTTGTAGCCCAATCTTCAGGAAAAATTTCACGGATGCGTACCTCCAATGCAGCTTCCATACAGCGGATAGCTTGTTCCAAATTCTCTGCCTTTTCGCCTCGGATACGTTCCGTGTAAGCATTCCCTAGCTGTTGTTGCGTAGTAGCCCACCTCTCAATAGAATCTTCACGGGTATAGACTGTTAGTACAGCTTGGTAATAGCTAATCGCTGCTTCTAAATTATCAGCTTTTTCTCCACGAATCCGATTAAAATAGGCAGTGGCAAGATTACATTGAGTCATTGCCCAATTATCGGAGTTGGTATGACAAGTATAAATTTGTAAGGCAGTTCTGTAATAGTTGATTGCCGTTTCTAGATTATCTGCTCGTTCGCATTCAATGCGGTTACAGTATGCGCTACCTAAACTATTTTGAATACTTGCCCAATTGTCCGCAAAAGCTTCACGAGTGTGGACTTCTAAAGCAGTTAAATAATACTGAATAGCTGCTTCAATATTTTGTGATTTTTCCCCACGAATCCGCTCAAAATAAGCATTACCTAGCAGTTTTTGTACTGTTGCCCATTCTGACGTAAAGTCTTGGCGGGTATATACTTCCAAAGCGGTGGATAAATGCCGGATAGCTGCTTCGATATTATCGGCTTTTTCGCCATGAATGCGATGTAAGTAAGAAATACCCAATAAGTTATGATTTTTTGCCCAAAGTTCAGGTAAAGTTGCCTTATAAATTATCTCTAATGCTGCTTGACAGCGACTGACAACCAATTCCACACTTTCTTGTTCTCCATGACTCTTGATATCAGCACTATTAAGTGACATTTGGATACATCCCCATAATTCAGGGAAGGCTTCGCGGGTAAATACTTGTAATGCCGCTTCAAAACAAGTAATTGCTGCTTTCACATTTTCTGATTCTATTCCTTGAATACGATCGAGATATAATCTACCCAAATTGAATTGAGTTATTGCCAATTCTGTAGGTAAATCTGTGTGAATATATACCTCGAACGCTGCCAAATAATAGCAATGTGCTTGTTCTAAATTCTCAGATTTCCCCCCCGCGATGCGTTCACAATATACATCTCCCAAATGATTTTGGATCTTCGCCCAATCTAAAGGAGACTTTTCTTTAGTAAATACCCTCAACGTAGTTAAATAATGCTCAATCGCCACTTCTAAGTTATTTAGTATTTTTCCATCAACACACTGACGATAAGCTTCACCTAAATAATAATGAGTTATTGCCCATTCTTCTGGATAATTGTCGGGTTTAAAGATGTTTAAAGCTAACTTATGTGCTGTAATTGCTGCTTCATATTGCCGAATATTAACGTAGATTAAACCAATACGATTATGTGTAGCCGCCCAACTTTCTGGATCTTCTGTATGAGTGTAAGATTGTAATGATGCTTGAAAAGCTATCACAGCAGCTTCTAAATTCTTGCTGTCAAGATATGCCTGTCCTAGATTAGTTTGTAAAATTCTCCAGACTTGGGGCAAATCATCTGGATTGCCAACTTGTAAACCCAATTGATAATAATTAATTGCTCTGGCTAAATTGTTTGCTCGATCGCCTTCTATTCGACGATAATAAGCAAACCCTAAATCATTATTGAGTGTCACCCAAGCTTCTAGTAAGGTGTCAGGTTCAACAAACGGCAGTAAACTCTCATAGGAGGCGATCGCAATTTCTAAATTAATATCCTTATTCCCTATAGGCAACTCTGACAACCAATTATTAATATCTAGCAATACTTTAATTGTATCTGCGATCTCTTCTATCGATAACTCAGGAAAATTTATTTCCACCCAAAACCGTATTTGTGCAGCAAATTCATCATTTAGTTTATCTGAATTTACCTCTAAAACTTGATAGGCTGCTTGCTTATTCCCATTAGTGTCAATAACCGTTTGATATAACTCCATCCACAGTAAAAAACAAGCAATCTTTCCCTCACGAGATGTGTGTAAATCGGTATTGAACACCCCATTAAATTGACTAGCTATCCGTCGTAACATATTGCCAGCTCCCTCATAGCCTTCTGCCTCTTGGAAGGTAGCTTCTTCTAACAGCAACACCACTAATTGTTCATCAATTAGATGTTGATGTGCTTTCAGTAATTCAATATAGCTTTCTGAGGGAGTGGAAAAAATTGCATCAATAAAATTATAATAGGCTTGGTTTTGACTATCCTCTGGTCTAACCATGTCGCTGACAATACTTGCTAAATTATACAAAAACTCAGAACCATTCTGATTCCCTTCCACTCCAATATATTCAGCCACTTCTTCCATCATCTGCACTAACCCAGTATCAACCAACTCAGAGTTGACATCCAAAATCTTTGCTTCTTCCCCACTCGGACAATAGAGTAACTGATCGATCAGATTTAGATAGGCTTCGCGGCGAATTTCATTCATTGTGGGGGATATTTGGAGTAGTGATATTATTTTCTACATTTGAATTTCCACTTTTTCCGGACGCGAAGTAAAATTCCGTACAGGTGGCTTTTGCTGCTGCTACTACGCATCCAGAAGCCCGACTTCTGCCAAAAGTCCGGTTTCTCAGGAATCCTGTATAATCGATCGAGTTTATCGATCGCCCAAACCCAATATCCCTGCCAAGGATCTCTACCACGCTCCTGTCAAACAAGCGCTCATCAAAGAAGGTTGGACAATTACAGCCGACCCTTACACAGTTGAATACGAAGAGTTTAAAGTATTTGCCTATCTAGCAGCCGAATGCTCTCTAGCCGTCGAACGAGGAAGTCAGAAAATTGCTGTTGAGATTACAACTTTTCTCCGTCCCTCCTCCGTTCGAGAATTAGAAAATGCTTTGGGTCAATACATTCTCTACCGCAATCTACTTTCTGCAACAGATCCAAAACTAAAATTATATCTAGCTGTTAGCGATCGTATTTATAATAACTTTTCCCTCAAGAATGCCAGTCAATTGTCAATTTATTATCAATCAAAATCAAATTTTAATTGTAGTTGTGGAAATTCAATCGGATCAAAATCTCCAATGACTCTTAAAAGCTGAAACCTTTACAGGGAGAACAGTTCACTATAATCGTCTTGCACGTTGGGCGAAATTTGTAACTGTTGGCAGCCAGGGCTAAAGCTGAGCATTGAAACCTTCGTCTTTTGCCTCAAGAAAGAAGCTGTGTTGAGAGAAGAGCGGAAGAAACTAAATAAAGTCCAGTCGGTTGTGGGCGATCGCAATTGTCACCGCCGACCTAATTACCGCTACTTTAAAAATTGCGTTGACGATTTGACGATAGTTTGAAACTCCCGCAGAACAAGCTGTTCCCTCGTCAATAGCAGCTTCGACGATTGAAAATCGTCATTGACGATTCCTCAACACATCCCAAGAGATTTACGATCGCCCACAGGTGAGCGTACTGGTAACAGCGGCAACCTACAAACTGCTAGTTCGCCAAGCTGGACTCGTCAAGCAATCGTCAGAATCGTAGAAAACTCCGAGTACACAAAATTTTGTGTTGACGATTTGACGATTCCCTAGAACTATTACCCCGTAAGCACTTCAGTCGTCAATAACAGCTTTGACGATTCTGAATCGTCATTGACGATTCACTGCTGACGTTACTCACGGTAATTACATCAAGCGCCATATAGCACCATATATGGTGTGGTGTCCTATTTTTGTGTTGACGATTTGACGATTCCCTATAACTGTTACCCCGTAAGCACTTCAATCGTCAGTAATAGCTTTGACGATTCTGAATCGTCATTGACGATTCATTGTTGACCTTACTCGCGGGACTTACAAAAAACGGTATATATAGTGTTTTAGTAAATTAAAGTCTACATTAAATAACTATATATAGAGTAACTGCGTAAGTCCTGCTCATTCGCTTATATCGAGTTCATGTGATAGTGGCAGTTCGCTTGTCCACCAGAGGTTGTCAAGCAATCGTCAGAATCGTCAAAAACTCGCAGTACATTCCCACAGCCCTTGCAGAGAAAGCGTTTATCGAGAATCGTCAAAAATAATGTCAATAATCGTCAATAAAAGCTAGAAGCTGAAAGCTTTATAAATAGAAGAGTTTAGGAGAATCGTCAAATCGTCAAAGAAAATTTCTTTTTTAGTCGCCCTCTGGTTCACGGCTTGACACTGAATCCCAACCCCTTTGTAGAAGCTGTGTTAGGAGAAAAGCGGAAAATGCTGGGGTGCAAGTTGGTTGTGGACGATCGCGACGGACTATCCGGCATCTAATTTACTGCTAATTTAAAAATTGCATTGACGATTTGACGATAGTTTGAAACTCTTACACATCAAGCAGTTCCCCCGTCAATAGTAGCTTTGACGATTGAAAATCGTCATTGACGATTCCCCAGCCACATCCCAATAAATTCACGATCGCCCGCTCCCGCGATAACAAGGACAATCCGCTTCCCTGCCAGCTTGATAGGGCGATGGGCGTCAAGCAATCGTCAAAATCGTCAAAAATTTGCAGTATATCCCCAAAATCCATGCTGAAAAAGCGTTTGGGGAGAATCGTCAAAAACAATGTCAATAATCGTCAATGAAAGTTAGAAGCTGAAAGCCTTATAAATACGATAGTTTAGAAGAATCGTCAAATCGTCAAAAAAAAATTGTCGTGACCTTGAGTTAGGACACTCGTGAGGCATCAAGTCCTCAAAAGCCAAGGTTATGTCGGATGCTGGTTCAAAACGCTACAGGGAAGTTAGTTGCTCCCGAGTGTGATCGCGAATGCCTGCCGATCCCTTTTTTGCAAAAGCTTAAAATTAGCGTTGACGATTTGACGATTCCCTAAAACTTTTACTCCATAAGCACTTCAATCGTCAATAACAGCTTTGACAATTCAGAATCGTCATTGACGATTGTCAATCAGATAGCAGTAGCGACCGGATCATGTCAGGCGCAAGTCGTCAATGACGATCGCGACAGGTCGATCAACCAATCGTCAAAATCGTCAAAAACAGAGCGGCTATTCCCCAAACTTATACTTGGAAAGCATTTGGGGAGAATCGTCAAAAACAATGTCAAAAATCGTCAATGAAGCTTAGAAGTTGAAACCTTTACAAACAGGGAAGTTCAGGAGAATCGTCAAATCGTCAATAAATTTTAGTTATAAGTAGTGTTGAGACTCAAAATTGAAACTGAGTATTTTTACAGCCCAGCAAATTTTCTGCACGTATTCAAGTTGTCTTTCAAGGTTGAATCTTGTGCTATTTGCACCTCTCGATCGGGTAATCTGGTCTGGAAAGACAAATTATCAGACCGGCTATGGACTTAGAACACGCTGCTAATTCCTTTGGAGAAATAGCTTCGACGCGCGACCTAGTGGCAGAGCTGTTAGCTGCCAAGCGCTCTGTCAACACTAGGCGTGCTTATGAGAAAGACTTGTACGATTTCTTTGCGACAATGACGGGGCAGGAACCTCACCCGGCATTGGTGCGCGAGTTCCTACGGCCCAAGCGCTTCGCCGCTGTCGCGGTGGTTCTCAAGTATAAAGCCAAACTAATCGACAAGGGACTTAAGGAAGCGACGATTAATCGGCGGCTGGCGGCTATCAAAAGTTTGGTGAATTTTGCTCGCAAGGTGGGCGAGTGCGAGTGGAGTTTGGTAGATGTTGAAGGAGAGAAGGTGGTTCCTTACCGGGATACTACAGGGTTTGGCCGAGTTGCTTCTGAGAATGTGGCGGCGATGCAGTCGGTATTGTCCATTCCTGACCAGAGTACGCCCCAGGGAAAGCGCGACTATGCAGTTCTCCGGCTGCTGTGGGACAATGCGTTGCGCCGGGGGGAAATCGGCGGAGCCAATATAGGCGACTTTGACCCGCTAGCCCGAACTTTGAATATTTACGGCAAAGGTAGGGGAACTCAAGCGCAGCTAATTGACTTGCACAACGCGACGGCAGATGCGATTTCTGATTGGCTGAGCGTGCGGGGAGCTGCAATGCCCCAAGAGCCTTTATTTATCGCTTTGACAAAGCGGGAATACGGGTTGAGGTTGAGCGGGTATGCTATTTACAAGCTTGTTTTCTCAACTTGCTCCGCTGCGGGAATTCCTAAAAGAATCAGCCCGCACAGAATACGCCACGCTGCAATTACGACGCTGTTAGATGCAAGCAACGGCAATACGCGAATGGCGCAGAAGTTGAGCCGCCATACCAGCTCGAACGTCCTTAATTGCTACGATGATAATCGCCAGAGTTTGCAGCGGGAAGCGTCGGGACTCCTGGCTAGTTTAGTGCGCTAAGTTTAGATTTATATGTTCGGATAATAATCGAATACTAGCCAAGAAATTGTAAAAGTTGGGGGTATCGAACCCCCAACTTTTATCCCCATTCCTCTCACTACTGTTAAAGCAGTCGAACCCAAACCTGCACCTGGTATCGAACCCCCAACTTTCACCCTCATTCCTCTCACACTCTCCCGTTGCGGTGAGACGTGAGGCTCCTGCGGAATTAGCTTAACTTTCCTAACTAATGCTCGAACTGCTATACTGGTTTATTCAGGTGTTGCTAAATTCCTCTTTAATAGTCTATTTTACCGAATCCCAGTGCAGGTAAAAGCAGCCCAGTAAAAAGGGTGAGAGAAAGGCTTTACTTTCTGACAAGATTCCTCTAAATTTTTCCGAGTATTATAAATTTGGTTGCCAATTTTAGCATACTTTTGGTATTCTTCATCCCATTGCTGATAGTCTGAGGAACCGGAGGAGCAAGCCTTTCGTTCTGCCTGGGATCTTTTGCGGAGCGCGTCGGTTTCTCTAAGTTTCTCTTTCAAAAGTTCTGTGAGCTGGGGTTTGTAACTAGCCTCTAAGGTATTGCCCGTAAGCTCTCGCAACTTAACTTGAGCTTGTCTCATAGCTTCTGGGCGATTCTTTCCCTGCTGCCACTCTTGATAGTAAAAGATCGAGAAAAGTGCTGTAGCTAAATCATCGACAGCCCAAAGCGTACTGATAACACTTCTGGCTCCCGCCGACAAAAAAGCCGTAGAAAAAGTGAGGATATCACCAGTAATTTCACTCACACCCAATCCAGTTTCGCAGCAGGAAAGAAATACGTCCGACAACTGAGGGAGACGCCATGCAGGAGTCATTAGCTGACCTAAAGTAATGCAGCCATCTCCTAAAATTAATGTCGATTCTAAGGGATTGTCAAAGCGCGACTGGGCGTGGTGGCTAGAGTGGAGGATTTGGACGGTTTGCGCTAGTTCTCGATAGTTACTAACCGTGGCTTGATCGCGACCTTTTAAGCGTCGATTGTCTGGGATGCTATAAAGAACTGCGAGTTGCTCTCCTTCAAAGCTGGCGCAAGGCAAGTCGCCCGTCGCATCTTCAATTGTGCCCCATTTAAGGTTACTGCCCAATGAAGGGCGCTGCTGGCAGAATTCTAGGACTTGACAACTCGGTGCGTAACGAATCAGAAATTTGTCTCCTAAATATCGGTTGTCTCCAATGGGCAGTGCAGCGAAGGGGATTTGGTGAAGGGCAAAATGAGGAACTATAATCAGTTCAGAAATTCCTTCTAAATGCCACAAAATCAGGTCATTCAAATTTAACTGTTTTGCGATTTCAGCTAGTATCTCAACTAACTCTTCTTTCCAAGAATCTTTATCCTTAACATATTGTCCTAACCAATTTTGGAAAATCCATCCGTGCAAAGCCTCAAATCCTAAATCAGCGCAACTTTGCAGGGTAATCTCGTTTTGCCGCACGACGAAGATCAAGGTGTCGCTAACAGTGGTGTAAAAGCTAATAATTGCAGTGGTGGGTTTGTCGATAAGCTGCTGGATGGATGGGAATTTGAGAGGATTAACTCGAATTTGACCGGCAAGCACTGGATCTAAGCGGCGGAGTTGTTCCCAAATTAGGAGTTTTTCAGCTTCCAGAGAAGCTATTGTTTGATTGTAGGCTGCTAGTGCTGCGCGGCTGTTATCAAGTTTGCTGCTATCAAGTTTGCTGCTATCAAGTTTGCTGCTATCAAGTTTGCTGTTATCAACAAAGTCGTTGCTAGGTTGATTGCGCCCTCGTTCCCGATCTATTTGCTGCTGTAGCCGTTCAAAATCCTGTAAATACTGTTGAATTTCAGCAGGAATTTCTGCACTTGAATAGAGGTCATTGCTTGCCATTAAGTCTACGAGGCGTTTAGAGCGCGATCGCTCTACATATTCAACAGCTTTATCTAACTGCTTGTTATTGATGTAAGCTTGCACGATGTTTGCGTAAATGTCGATCGCCTCCTCCAAAATTTCTTGGCGGCGAAATTCAGAAGTTGCCCAAGTACGGCTGGTTTCTACGGCTTCGATCGCATTACCGTATGCCTCAATGGCTAACTGCCAATCTTTAATTACAAATGCTATTTTTCCAAGGGTTTCTCCAGTTTTATGGCATTCAAAGGGGAAAGCAGTTGGCGTGAAGACTTCCATTGCCGATCGATAACAGGCGATCGCGTCTTCGAGTCGTGCGAGAAAGAGGTAGGACTTGCCTAGATTCATTTGAGCCATAGCCCACTCTCTAGGAAACTCATCCTGGTTAAAGATTTTTAAAGCAGCTTTATGGGCGGTAATAGCCATTTCTAAATTCTCATTTGGATCGCCCTTAAGTCGATCCACGTAAGCGTTGCCCAGATTCATTTTTACTCCAGCCCAATCTGCGGGAAACTCGTCTTGAGTGTAAACTTGCAATGCTTCTTTGTTAGCTGCGATCGCCTTCTCAACATTTTCTACCGGATCGCCATGCAGTCGGTGGCGGTAAGCAGAGGCAAGATTCATTTGAGTTTGCGCCCAAAGTTCCGGGGATTCTTCGCGGGTGCGGAATAACAGGGCATTTTCATAACAGGCGATCGCTTGTTCCAAGTTTTCCGCCTTGTCGCCGCAGATGCGATCGCAGTAAACGATGCCCAAATTGTTTTGCACTTCCGCCCATTCTTCAGGCATTGCTTCGCGGGTACGAACTTCCATTGCAGCTTCGCCAGCCGCGATCGCCAATTCTGCATTCTCTAACCGATCTCCCCGAATTCGGTTGTCATAGACAAGAGATAATGTATTTTGAATCGTTGCCCACTTTTTCGGAAATGCTTCGCGGGTAAATACTTGTAGGGCATCTTGACAGTAAGCAATCGCTTGTTCTTGATTTTCGGCGCGATCGCCCTTAAAACGACGGTGGTAAGTGTTACCGAGTAACATATAACAAAGTGCCCACTCTTCTGGAGTAGATTCGCGAGTTAAGGCTGTGGAAGCAATTTCGTAACCTGTAATCGCAATTTCTAAATTATTAGCCTTATTCCCTTTTTTTAATTGGTGGATGTGCAAACTTAAAGCCAAAATACCAGAAGCAATTTCTTTTCTTTTTTCAGGGGGGACTTCAGATAGCATAGCATCGGCTTCATCGGGCATCTCCTTAACAAAAATTTCGTCAAGTTGCTCTTGGTTAGCGTCAAGCAATATTTTCTGTACCCACTTGATAAAAAGTTCGTCTATGGGTTCTGGATCAGCTTTAAACGATAGAAGTTTTTGCGCTATTTTAACAAAATACTTCTCAAGTTGCTCTCGCTCATGTTCAAGTAAAGTATCAACTCGAATTTTACCTTGATTTTCGGAAATAACTTCCAATAATTCCAATGGTAAATTAGGGCGGATTTTATGTTGAATAAAATTCCATTGTTCGGGGAAGTCTTCTTCGGTAAAAACAGTAGCAGCAACTTCGTAGCCTGTCTTAGCAATCTTCCGGTTGTTTTCTGCATTGCCTTCGGGAAAATCTTCAATCAGGCTGCTAAAGTTGAGAACTCTTGCCGCTAAATTGATTGCTTCCCCTGGCCCTAAGTGAGATATATCAAACTTTATTAGACTTAATCGTTCTACAAAACTGTTGTCCAGTTTATCTAGGTTTGCTTCGAGAAGCTGGTACAAAGCTTGCGAATTATTTTCGCTTTGGGCAACGGTGTCTAAAACTTTAATAAGAAACTGTGAAGTTGAAGTTGTTTGCTGGATCTGAACATTTTCTAGTAGGTATAAAATAACAGGATAACTTGAGCGTTCAGCATATTCTCTAGCTTTTTTTAGTTCTCCACAGTTCAGGCAAAGCCCTACTATTTGTGTGTAAGCAGAAATCTTTGCAGGAATTTCTTGATGTAAAGATTCAGAATCACCCCAACGGCTGAGCATCTCTACAGCTTCAATTACAATCTCAAAACCTTCAAAAGCTTCTGCCTTTTTGCCAGTAGCCAATGCTACCTTTCCCAACTCAAGTCCGGTTTCGATGCACTCTCTAGGGAAGGAAGCAGGTGTAAAGACTTTTAAGGCCACTTGAAAACAGGTTAAAGCATTAGCAAATTGTGCCAATTTGCGGTAAGCAAAACCCAAATCTAACTGGGTTTTAGCCCATCTTTCTGGATAGGTTTCGGGAGTATAAATTTGTAATGCGGCTTGGTAGGCTGCGATCGCCCGTTCCTGGTTCTGGATTTTGTCCCCTAAAATCCTTTCGCTATAGGCAAGACCAAGGTGAAATTGGCTACTAGCCCAATCAGAATCAGTGCGAACTTTTAAGGCAACTTGATAACAAGCGATCGCTTGCTCGAAATTTTGTGCGCGAGATCCTTCAACTCGGCGAGTGTAAGCAAGTGCCAGGTTATTTTGCAGTGTTCCCCAAAGTTCAGGATCTCGATCGCGGCTAACCACTTGCAGGGCTCCTTCAAAACAGGCGATCGCCTTTTCTAAATTCTCAGATTCATCTCCGACGATTCTGTCACTGTAAACAAGACCGAGATTATTTTGCACCATCGCCCACTCTTGGGGAGAAGTATCGCGAGTGAAAATTTGCAAAGCATTGGTGCAAGCGGTTAGGGCTTTTTCAAGGTTTTCGGAGCGATCGCCCAAAATCCGATTGCGGTATGCTGGGGCTAAATCGCTTTGGATTTGCACCCACATTTGGGGTAAAATCTCACGAGTTAAAATCTTGGCAGAGCCTTCAAACCCTGCGATCGCAATTTCCAGGTTAATTGCCCTATTGCCCAGTGGAAACAGCCAGAGCATTTTGCAGAAAGATATCAGAAAAAGTGCGATCGGTTTTTTTAGTTTTTGCTGGGTTCTCAGGAGCGTACAATCTATCCAGAGGCGAAATTGCAGCAAAAAATATTCATTCAGTTTGTCTGAGTTAATTGCTAGTATCTGGTAAGCTGTTTGTTCGTCCCCTTTTAATAAAATTGCTCGCAATACTTCCCACAATAAAGCCGGAGCTTTAACAAAAGTGCCTGTTACTGGTGAGCCATCTGCTCCTATGTAAGACCTGTATAAAAAATCAGCCAAATCGATTAACAAATTAGCACCAGAAATCTCCCTCTGTGCTACCAGAATTGTAGCTACCATTTCCATCATTTCCACCAAACCAACATCCACCAAGTCCGGGTGCTTCCTTAAAATCTTGAGTTCTCTGCCACTAGGACAGTTGAGGATCGCTTGAATCAGCTTGAAATAAGCTGTCTGGCGTTTTGTCGTTTGGGGAGCTTTCTTCGGGCCGAATCCTTTTGCCATATTCTTTACAGGTTACGAAGGGGATACTACATATACACATCAGCTATCCGTTCCAAAATTACGCAGCATCCCTCCATATTTCTGCTAACTTCTCCAGCAGTGCTTCGGCTAAATCTTGTATATCGGTGTCGCCGCTATCTGCACTTTCACGAGTAAATTCCCCTCCTGCGGTACTCCCAGCTAACATCTCTCCCCCTGCGTACCGCCACTCGTACTCTTCGCAAGTTCGATAAATACGCTCTAATTGGGCAACAATATTGCTCTGCGATTGAGTTTGGATCGTGGAGCGTACCTGTATCGCCACTGGATCGTCAGTTTCTAAGAAGGCGATCGCTTCTTCTAAACGAGTAATCTGTTCAATTAAAGTGTCGATCGGCATCAGTTCTGCTACTGCTATTTGTTGCGGTGGATTTGAGCTATCTAAGCTGGGAGCAAATCCCAATAGTTGCACGGAGTCAAGGCGATCGCTAAACTGTACCCCCACATATCCAATCCGATTTTCTATTACTTCTTCGGGCAGGAAAATGGTTGTTTCACCAGGTAAAACTGGGCGGCATTCTAAGGAGCCAATGCCAGTAATTACCAAGTCAGCGACATTAGCTAGCGCCGTTTTTGCTGAATTGAAGCTATCGGAAGAATTAAAATCTGTTTCAATTTGCAGCCATTTTAAATAACTGTGAACTGCGTAAACTGCCAGTGCATTCAAGTAAACTCGTTTTCCTTTTTGAACTGTACTTTGAACGGATGCCAACTGTCGCGCCATTTCGTGAGCTTTTAACTCTATTGGTACTGTTAACAGAGGTAGTTCTGCGATATTCATGGTTGTGGTTCCTGTTTATATCCTAGAGTGCGGGCTATTTCTTGCAACGATGGTTCGCATTTTCTCTTCCAGTGAGAATTCAGGGTTGTGTACTTAACGTTTAACTCTTCTGCTAAGTCTTGAAACTTGTCAGGAGGGTCTTTTAACACTCTTCTTTTGCTGAGAAATTGGCAGTTGCACTCCGGGTAAGAGCGAGGGTAGCTATTTTTTAGCTTGCCTTCTGGATCTTGCTCTATGTAAAGTTCTAGTTGGAGACCAATTCGCTGAGTGGTTTCTTTCTGAGCACTTTCAATCATGCCATCCAACCCGCTGAGCGTAAAATCGGGTAATAGTTCGAGCCGAGTTGTTTTCCCAATATCTGCTGCGATCGGTGCATCTAAACTAATTGGAGCATCTTTGTCAGGAGAAGACAAATCTTTAATTCGCCAACCCAGGTAGACGTTGATCCAGTTAAGCAAACTTTTTGAAACAGAAGATTGGCGCGGCTCAAATTTAGCAATCTCGCGACTAACCCATTCAAAAGTACGATTGAGGGCTTCAGGATAATCTGGATGAGATGACTTTTTGAGTCCTGGTAGTTGTTGAATTTGCAATAACAGCTTGTTCATGGCTGTTCGCCATTTTTTGCTTGGGGCTGGGTGTTGGCGCACCTCTGAAATTAGAGCGCTTAACCGTCGATCTAGGTCATCCATGCGACTTTTTTGAGGAGCAAGTTAGTTTGTCTATTAGCTATGAAAATTCGCGATCGTGCGAAAATCCTAAGCTATTTTTTCATGTGGTTGAGCTCTTTGTGTGCGTAAATTCTTGCCGGGAGGAGGGAAGAGGCTATTTCCACGCGAATTATTGCAACTGAAGCAGGCTAAACGCAGGTTATAGAGCGCGTTAGACCCGCCTAAGCTTTTCGGGAGTAAGTGTTCGATAGTTCTTTCTGATTTCTGCATCGACTTGTTGCACCAGTGGCATTGATTTCCGTACAGTTCCAGAAGTTGGCGTCTCTTGTTGCGTCTTGAAGCTGGGGACATAAAGCTTTGGGAGCCTCACGGCTGTTACGTGTTCATTTACGTATCAGCTCCCTGCTAAAAATTTACGCAGCCATAATTTAAAGTCTACTGCTGCCTTTCATCCCTGGACTTTAGTCGAGCGGGTTTTCAGGCTAGTTTTTGATGATTTTTCTTTATTTGAGTTGGTACTCAGAAGACTTCAAAGCCCAAGCCAAAAAGCGTTCTGTGTAATACAAAGCCAGTTGATTGCTCACACCATTAAAAACCGCATCAAAAGCGTGTTCAGCCCAAGGAATTTCGAGCATTACCGCACGGTTTCCAGTGGCTCGTAATTGTTCGTAGAGAGAGCGTCCAAACTTGGCTTCAACTATATGGTCGCGACCTGCATAAACCAGTAGAGAAGGGGGAAGGTTGGGTTTAACATAATTGATGGGAGAAGCTTGACGGTAAAGCTCTCCTAATTGGTCGGGGGTTCCTCCCAGAAAGTCACGCAGAATGGCTCGGACGTTTAGGGGGTCGGGAAAAGGTGGATCGTAATATCCCCGGAGCAGGTTATTAGGCCCGTAGTAATTCACTACTGCCCGAACTGGAACTGTAGTTGAACGATAAGCATAAAGCGATGCTAAATGGGCACCGGCTGACCTTCCCATCAGAGCAATTCTGTCAATATCAATTTCCCACTCATCGGCATGGGTTTTGATATACGACAGAGCGGCTTCTACGTCCTCCAACTGAGCTGGAAACCGATACAGGGGAGCATGGCGGTAATCAATTGCTACTACGCAATAGCCCCTCGCAGCCATGTAGCGGCTAAATTCCTGATTGCTATTTGGAGTGCCTCTTTGCCAAGCTCCTCCGTAGAGGATGACGATCGCCGGATATCTACCAATTTGCATCGGCCGGTAAACATTTAGTTGCAGTTTCACTCCATCCGGGTTGGCAAATACAACGCCTTCAGAAATGCGAACTTCCCGCAGGGGAATTCCTCGGAAGGCATCTGCTAGGATAAACGGTTGAGGGCGTAGTTGTGCCTGTTCAATTTGAGGAACGGCTGCTAAATAGTTTGTCCCCAAAACTGCTTGGACTTCGGCCGCGATCCGTGCATTGGCTGCTGGGAACTGTAGCAGGGGGATTAGGCTGAGGATCAGGGCAAGCAGGCTACAGACCAGGGATGTGTTGTAGAGCCAGCCTTGTTGTCGTCTGAAGAGGGTTAGCAAAAGGGCGATCGCATTAATACCCACAAGCCAAGGGCTAATTTCTGGGGCTCCCACTGCCAAAGGAAACAGGGACAGTGTGGGCGCTGGTACGATGACCCAGAGGCTGAGAAATAATCCAACTGCACTCATAAAAGAAGGGAACAGCGAGACTAGAAACGATACCAATGAGACTAGCTTTTTGCCGTTATTTTTAGGTCGCACAGATTTTTTCCCAAAGCCAGATTTTTAATTATTACGCCGTAAGTCCCCACTAGAGTACACTTTAAACCCAAGAGCTGCTGAGGGGCTGATATTCATAACTTGAAAAGGGGCGAAAGTCATTATAGCATTGAGCAGTTATATTACACAGCAGGCGAAACTGGAGTGGTGTCGGCGGTAGATTGACTTGCTCTACGCGCACCTCTACTAAACTGGGATTCCTCAATAGAACTTCAAAAATCTCACTATTCAAATATCGCGGACAATACCCGACAATATGGTGGTCTTCTGTATTTAAAGTCAATGCTTTAGAATCATAATGATTTTGAAATTCGTGAGCTAACCACAAATTTTCTCCTGTCTCTAAGCGGTTAATTCGCTCAATTGTACAGGGTGGCAAATACCGCAGTCCCTGCAAGAAAAAGTGAAGGCGATACCGCCCTTCTGAATCTGGTTCAGGAATGAGAAAAACAGTTAGAGTATCTGTTTCTCGCCGCCCACCGCTGCGGGCTAGCATGGCAATTGGATCGGTTTCATCTTGAGGAAGATTTAGCCAGTGAATAAAACTTGGGTAATCGGGGCGATTTTTCGGCATCAGCCGATTAACAAATACGGAAAATAAGTAGGTTGATGTATATACTTCACCTAAGCGCGGAAACGAGGGCAAGGGTTCAAAACCGCACTTCTGTTGAGCTTCTAAAACGCCTTGCGTGTAGGTAAATTGGTAGTTGGTTCCGTCAAATGTTAGCCTGCCAATGGGAAACCAGGAACGGCTGTTTGGATCTTGCCAAGCCAAAAAAAGCGTTGAGTGTGTTTTCACGGTAGCGTTTTCCTCAAGTTAAGCAGTCTGTGTTGATTGAATTCAAGAATTTTTTGGGCAAACTCGGCTGCAATCGGTGAGATACGAGTGTTAGGAATTCGATGAAAAATATCCACTATACTCGCCTTTGAGATACTTTGAAGTCGCTCAAGCCATATATGCGCTGCATTCGGAAATCGACGTGCAGCGCAGTCAAATACATCAATTGTTTTGAGAGGCTTTTTATCATCAACGCTGCCATAAAACGCCGTACCCGCAAGGCACAGTGTAGGTAGTTCATGTAGCTTTACTTTAAAATCAGCTTCAATTTTCCAATCCCTCACCCACCAATGCTTCCAGTTCAGCTAACAGCTTCTCTAGTTTTTTTTGCTTTTTGGGATGATCCCAAACCTTAGACTTTTTAACTCGCTACAAAGCTGCATCTACGCGACTTTTAAGCGATCGATCCGGTGCAGTAGCCTCCTCTAGTAATTGCGAGCGATCGTCGAGATCCTTAACTCGGGCGATCGCTCTGGCTTTGGTATACTCAATTCGTCCTTTCCGCAGCGCTCCAATCACATCATCTGGCAGATTCAGCAACGGGAGGCGATTGGTTCGGAAACTCTCTGGAGTGTACTTCCCAACGAGTGCAAATATATCGATTACTATTTGCCAGTCCGAGCTGTGGATAACGTTATTCACAGCTCCGCGTTCCGGGTGCGCGGCCGCTCCGAGCAAAGCAATAACTGACGAAGAGGTAGAGTTTAATTTCATTGCCAGCAATTGCAAAATTCCCTCGGTTTCCTCAATCGCACTCAAATCTTCCCGCTGCAAGTTCTCCAGCAGTGCAATTTGCAGGGCCTCTGCGTCTGTCAGTTCCCGAATCACAACAGGAATCTCAGTCAAGCCTAACGACGACGCGGCTCGATAGCGCCGTTCTCCCGTTACCAATTCGTACTTGTTGCCATCTATGGGGCGTACCAGGAGCGGTTGCAGAATCCCTAGCTGCTTGACTGACTCCACCAGTTCTTGCATAGCTGTCGGCTCGAAATAGCGGCGCGGTTGCTGCGGTGGCAGGACAATTTTGTGTATTGAGACAAGGGAGGATGCGACATCTTCGCTGTCGCTGGTTCCTAACAGAGCCTCAACCCCTTTGATTTGATAAGGCTGATTGTCGCGTTTTTGATTCATCGATGTTCCCCCGTAGAGCTCCCAACCAGGGACTCACCGACACTTACAACCGCTTCCACAACCCGGACGAACGCCACCCGGATATAATAAAACTGCGCCAACTGCATCAAGAATGCGATCGAGCCGTATCATAAAACATTAAACGCCTACGGTTGGACAGACATCCCCACCGACTGTGAATTCATCCTCGACTACGAAGAAGAAGAGGAAGAAAGCGAAGGAATTAGCAAATGCCAGAAGAAAAAACCTTGGCGTTTCCCACTCGGGCCTATAACGGCATTTTCAGCGAACCTATTGGCGAACTCGCCATTACAGAAATACCCTTAAATTTGGTAGTAATCGATTTAGTTAGAGGCATACGGAGCGATGAAAACGGCGAGTGTTTCCACTCGATCGATTTTAGCAAGCAGACCGATCGAAACTTTGCCGTTATTTCTCAGTATTTTGCTTTAAAACCGCCTCAATTTCTGCCAGCTTTTGGCGCAAAACCTCCTGCAACTCCACCAGTTGTTCAACCTCAGCTTGCTCCAACACTTGCGGTGACAGCTTTTTCAAATTCCCGGCTGCCAACTTGACCTGCTTGAACGGGCGGGCTGCTCCTGGGAAATCATCCAGAGTGGAACTGATAATTTCTTGCACCAATTTACGAGTTTGAGTCACTGACAATTTATCGGCAATAACTTGATTAGTTGCTTGAACTCTAATCGGCTGCGCTTCTTCCTCTGGCAAGACTAAATTTTTAGCAGAGAGTTTAGAAAGAGCCATTGCATGAACCCCTTTAAGTCCTAATTGCCTGATAGCAGTCTTAAGGTCATCAGCCAAAGACAGCATCGGGAAAATGTTGGCATCGATAGAAGCGGGATTGAGCTGCAAATCCAACAGTGTCCGCAAAACGGCCAACTCTTGTTCATCCAAACCCAAAGCGGCCAAACCCTGTTGCTGCTCGTCAGGTGCCACCGTCACCAACTCGGAAACCAAGTTCATCCGTTTTTGCGCGTTCAAGCGTCGCACCACTGTCGAGAGAATGCGGGGGATAGTTGCAGCTTCCAAACCCGTATTTTCAGACAACTCCCGCACAATAGCTTCTGCTTTATCGAGGGGATTGAGATCTTCCCGGTGC
>PVWI01000486.1 GCA_003003725.1 filamentous cyanobacterium Phorm 6
GGGAATTCATATCAATTCCGGTTGCACCGGAATAATATAGAGGAGACGGCAGTGCCGTGTCCCTACCGCGATCGATTGTAGGGACACGGCACTGCCGTCTCCTCATTTCCTAATTTCTTCTCAACTTTGAAATGCCACACTTAACACCATTAAAACCGTGCAACCCAACACGGCTTCAAATGTATATCTTCGCGAAGGTTTGTAAGGGGAAGAATGCCAAACGCGCAGTTCTCCATTAAAGCCGCGCGATGCTAAACTCAAGGAAACTTGACGGTAGTTTACCAAAGTTCGCTGAAGCAATTGCCCGATTAAAATGCCTAAACTACGCATTCCCAGTTTCCAAGTCCGATAGCCACAGCGCGAATTTTGGGCTACCCAAAGTTCATCGGCGATCGCCAATAAGCTAAAAATAAACCGATACATCAACAACAATAGTTCTGTCAACAACGGCGGAAAGCGCAATTTTCTGAGGATTTGCAATGTTTCTGTAAATGGCACTGTCAACAGGATGAAATACATACAACTTGTCGATGCCAAGGTGCGCGGGAATAACAGACTCACTTGGTATAATCCAGTGCGGCTCACATACAGATAAAAATTGCCGATGCTAATCCCCCAACCTTGCCAAATATCCCACTGCATTGTCTGGATTTGATTTAACTCAATTCCATTAATCGCCAAAGCAGGCAAACTCGTCAGCAAAAACATCAACGGTAGCGACAACAACCGCAGATAAAGTTTTCCTGGAATGCCCGCATAGATCACGATCCAGACTGCTAACCAAAGGCCGATCGACAATTGGACGATCGCCCCAGAAAGCAGAGACAGAATCAAAAGGGCGATCGCAAACGATAATTTGTGAGCTGGTGGCAAACCGCGCAAGCGATTTGTATAAGCCAGACTATCAATCTGATGATTCATTCCAACGGCGATTTATCATCAGATTGCTGAGATTGCGATCGACCTTTATAAAGCCCGATCGCATATCCAATCAGACCCGCACCCAGCGCCGCCTGAGTCGCAAATAACAGACTTTCAATTTCTCCACTGGCCGGCTCAAAAAAGTGCTTAAACCAAGGTTCATAGCCCGGTTGAATCTCGGTAATTGCTTTTTCAGCTTGGTCATCCGAGCCACCATATTCACCCCGTACAAAAACTAGCGGAATAACAGCTAGAGTGATAACTGCAATTACTAACATCCAGTTTTGTTGCGAAGTAGCTTGCTGATTTCTGGTATTTTTCTGACTCATGACTTAGGACTCCTGTTTCAATAATTTCAGAATTTCCAACTCTGGTTGCCCGTAAGAATGCAGCCAATTCCAAACCAATACAGTCAGCAATCCCTCACTAATTGCCAGCGGTACTTGGGTAATCGCAAAGATGCTAGCAAACTTCAGAAACGAAGCCATAAAACCGCCACTCGCAGCCGGAAAAGCTAAGGCTAACTGCATCGAAGTAACTACATAAGTCAGCAAATCTGCGATCGCAGCCGCACAAAAAATTGCCGCCCGTTGGCTACCAGTTCGCATCAGCAATTGATAGATAAAATACGCAGCAAACGGCCCAACAATCGCCATCGAAAACATATTTGCTCCCAGCGTTGTCAGCCCGCCGTGGGCCAACAAAACCGATTGAAATAGCAGCACTAAAGCACCAAGTACAGCCATCACCGAAGGGCCAAACAAAATTGCACCCAAACCCGTACCCGTTGGGTGAGAACAACTCCCAGTTACCGAGGGAATTTTCAAAGCAGAAAGCACAAAAGTAAATGCACCTGCTAAAGCCAGTAATAGTTTAAGTTCCGGGTGTTCTTTGGTAATTCGGGCGATCGCACGCAAACCTACCACAAAAAAAGGCAAAGCCACCATCCACCAAAACGCCGCCCATTGAACCGGCAAAAAACCTTCTGAAATGTGCATAGCAGCGGCCGGTGTTGCCGAAGCCAGGACGATATAACAACTCAAGCCAGCCATCAATCCCAGGCTAACTAACTTCCGATTTCGCGCCTTCAAGCTGTACCTCGCAGATGAGACTATGTGAACCAACATATCGGCGGGCATTCTGACTTGAGAGGTAAAGGACTGAAGTCCTTACTACAAACCTCATTACAGTTGCGGGACAGCGTTGGACTTGCACCAAACTTTCCCCGTTTCCTCTAATGGCTGCTCCCCATTAGAACCGAGTTGTTAAATTTAGTATACGCGATCGGGCAACTCTCAGCAGATATTTTACAAAAATTCTGATTAACTAATACCAATTTTTTATGAGGCTGCATAGAATCCGATCCCCCCTAACCCCCCTTAATAAGGGGGGGACAAGATTCCGATCAAAGTCCCCCTTATTAAGGGGGATTTAGGGGGATCGAGATATATGCAACTTCACATTAAATTGGTATAAGTCAAAATTAGCGATCGTCTTCTCTTCTCTTCCTTCGCGTCTTCGCAGTTCGTTCAATAAATATTATTTTAGTATTGAGAAAGTAGTTTGTAAC
Source organism: filamentous cyanobacterium Phorm 6 (assembly GCA_003003725.1). Lineage (GTDB taxonomy): Bacteria > Cyanobacteriota > Cyanobacteriia > Cyanobacteriales > Microcoleaceae > Microcoleus. Next base: position 2,492 of record PVWI01000486.1, read on the forward strand.
TGAGATGTTATATCAATTCCGGTTGTATTGGAATTAATATTACCAGAAATCAGGACACGGCAGTGCCGTGTCCCTACAATGAATCTGGCGCGCAAGAAACGGCACGTGCAGTCTCCTCTACATCATTCCGGCACAGCCGGAATTGATATTAGAACCCCGACTTCTTCAAGAAGTCGGGGTTTTGGTACTCTATTTTGTTATTTCTGCGGGCACTTTGGATGAAACCCACCC
>PVWI01000141.1 GCA_003003725.1 filamentous cyanobacterium Phorm 6
ATGTACGGGAGTTCTGGCGGATTCTTATCGCCCGAAAATCTAGTCGGACGTTCTGGGGCAAAATTCCCTCCAGAAGCAGCTACCCTCTCTGGTCTATTTTTCAGCAGCAACAAAGTTAAGTCCTATATTTCTCCAAAAGAACTTAGTGATAATTTGTTTGTCGCTGGCCCATTCTGGGCAAAATCAGACGCTCCTGAATACTTTTACGTCCCCATTCCTTGGCACAAAATTATTTCTAAAAAAGGCGTGGATGAATGGAAAATCCAATCTGGGAAATGGCATCGCGAATCAGAAGATTTAGATCCTGAGTATAGCTGGCAAACCGTTAATTCTTGGGTAAATAAGGCGGCTGCTATTAAGAAAAATGGCGATGTTGCCGAGAATCCTTGGAAATACGTCCCTATCTTGCATCCCAAAACAAAAGATGATGAACGCTGCACTTTAGCAGAAGATGGTTTGTTTCTGGAAAATTCCGTCCAGATGGATGATGAATGTTGTCTGGTTTATCTCTCAACTCATGCTTTAGTAGATGGTTGGTATCGCTTTGGTGGCGAAAATCATTTAGTAGAAATCAAGAGTGTTTTACTAGATGATGACAGTCCAATTGTCAAACTTTTACGCCAACCAATTCAGCGCTCATTTGCTTTGATAACACCGGGAGTTTGGGGTTCTAACAAGTTTTCGTACCGCTATCCCAAAAATGCAGATTTCTCCCAAAAACGACCGGAGATGCTCACGGATAAACCCATTTCCTATCGCTACCGCGCGAAAGGACAAATGGGACGGGGACGCTATGCAGTTCCTCCCGGAACAGTCTATCTTCTCAGAGAACCTTTAGATAAAACTTGGTGGGATTTTCCTGAAAATTGGTTTCCCAAGGAAGGTTTTAGTCTGAAACAAGTTGGATGCGGTTTGTGTTTGCCAATTGAAATTCAAGGAGTTGAATAATGTACAAAACAGCTTACGGTATTATTGAAACCCTTGCTCCTGTTCATGTGGGAGCAACGGCTGGTGAAGAAAGCGGCAACTTAAACTTAATTTTTCGCGACCAGTTTACCCAAACTGGCATTATTCCCGGTAGTTCGATTCGGGGAAGATTGCGATCGGAAATCCGCCGTAGTCTGGGAGAAGCTGAAGCTAATAAATGGTACGGTCAGGAAGCAGAATCCGGGAAACCAGACAGTACCACTGAGTCTGTAGTTAAGTTTGAATATGCTTCGCTGCTGTGGTTGCCAGTATTTTGTCCCGGTCAACCAATTGTCTGGGTAACTTGTCCTCGTTTGCTGAAGCGCTATCAGCGAATTGCTGGAGATTATGTCAAGCTAAAAGATGGTACATCTCTCAAATCAGCTAAACCTCCAGCTAATTATACAGGTTCTCAAACCTTAAAAGCTTTGGACGTAAATGGCAAACCAAAGCTATTTTTTAACTTTGGGTTTTTAACTGTTGAAAAAACTCAGGATTTGTCTGCTTGGTTTCCTTTAGGAGAGGAATTGCCAGCCGTTGTTGTGGCTGATGATGAAATTGCCATGATTCACGATATGGCCTTATATCGTCAGAGTCGAGTTGCCTTAGACAAAGAGGAAAAAAAGGCTAAAAAAGGAGCTTTTTTTAATACGGAAGCTTTGCCAGAAGGCACAATTTTAGTATTTCCAGTCGCCATCAAAGACAACCAAGAGACATGGCAACCTTTTGGCGCGTCTACTGGTGCAGATATTTATCTCGGCGGTTTAGAATCAATTGGTTTCGGTCACTGCTATCTAACTTTAAAGGAGGTATAACTCATGGCTTGGGAATCTTACAAATTAGACCAAGAAGCTCACGATTTAGTTGTCAAATATCGCGACAAAAAAGAGGCTCTTAATCAAGCATACAAAATGCGTGTTGCAGTTGCTTACGGTTTAGAGCGATTTTGGGGAGAACAGTTTCGGTTAGTCAAGGACAAAGATAAAGCTGATTATTGGCGGGATACTTGGAAGGCGCTAGTTAAAATTATGGCAAATGCTGGCGTTAAAATTCCCAATGATGATGTCAGTTCGGGCGATACAGCAGCCATTAAAATCATGGCAAATAAATTGTGGGATTTTCCTGTAGAACAGCGCAAAGTAGCTATAGCTGTGCTGACTCAACTTTGTGACAGTATGGTTTGGTGGACTCAGCGGTATAAATGATCGGGTAATAGTAACAGCAATTCTGGAGGTGAATCAAATGAGTGATAGTAATGATATTCCTTTGATGTTTCGTGCCCAAATAGAAGGGCGCTGTCAGATTCAGCGCTTAATTCCCGGCGCACCTAGACAACAAGCTTATGACTGGGCTCAAGAATGGATCACTGGTGTTTCAAAGGAAGTCCCCGACTTTGACTCAAAGACAATTCAAACTAAAGCATTTAAAATCACTTGGCGATTTGTTTCTAATAGCGGTCAAGATGAGGGAGTTATCCGTCCTGTGACTGGTACAAAAGGTTGGCCATTATATCCCGGTGCTAGTATGAAGGGTGCGTTCCTGCGTACTTGCACCGATGAACAAGCAATGAAATATTGCGGCGGTCAACTTTCCCAAAAAGACACGAAACCTGGAATTTTACGCTTTCATGGCGGCTATCCCAAAGATGGAGACTGGACAAAAAAATCCCTAGTAGATGTTGTTCATCCCCAAGAAGATTGGCAAGTCAAAAAGAATGGTAGTCACAGTGCTTTTATCCAGATATCTCTGCATCAACCTACCTTAGTTTTTGGCATTTCCAGCACAGTAGAACTTAGTGAGGAAGAATGGACAACTATCTGGGAACTTTGGGAAAGAGCAATGGAACGGGGCATTGGTTCTAGGGTCAGTGCTGGTTATGGTCAACCGAGAAATCACGGCAATAGTAATCTGCTCAGAATACAATTAAAGGGTCAAGGTTTAGGCTCTCAGTTAATAGACAAAACAGGCGAATTTCGCCCGAATATGTTTAAAGCTGCTTTGCGTGGTCATACTTTGCGCCTATTCAGTGGGATTACTGATGAAAATAGTGCTGAAGAATTGACTAAAGAACTCTGGGGGGGATTTGCAGGTCAAAACGGGGCTATTGTCGGCTTATTGGGGATTGCATTTAATCCTGTAGAATTAGATTTAGATAGCTATAGCTACGGCAGAAATGTCATGCCTACTTATGAGTTAGTGGACGGGACGCTCAATATTCTCTGCATGACTGCTAAGGCAGAACAACAAAGAAAAAATTTGAAAGTCTTGATTCCTCAACTGGTAAAATTTTCTCTGCTATTCGGTGGTTTTGGTAAATCGTGGCGACGAGTTGACCATCGCCTCTTTTTTAAGGAGTATGTAACGGGTAATCATAACCCGATGATTGGGTGTCATTGGCAGTTTGGAGAAAAATCAAATAGTCTCTGCTGTCCTGTAAATGAATTGAGCGATATTACTAATTTTCTGAATACTTTTCAGAAAAGTCTTAAACAGTGGGTAAAGTTAAAGAAGAAAACACTGAGTAGTTCAATCAGCAATTGGCGGGAAGCATGGCATCCAAAAAAAGTTGAAGTTTGGGGGCGAATTGCTGAAAGTCAGCTAGATAGTAAAGCTGTTCGATGGTTTCACGGCCCCTACTTGGGATCACAGTCAATTAAAAAATCAGTGCTAACTGGTCAAATGGGTCAAATAGGCTGCATTTGGCATCGAATGTATCCGCGCTATATTACTACAAATGGCAGACTACAATCCACAAGAGAGTATGTGGAATTACTGACTATTTTCCCTGATGAATCCGAATCAACTGAAGATTTTCTAGACTATTTAGATACCACTAGCGACTTTATCAAACTTTGGCCAACTGAGGAATAATTATGAATATCTGGATTGTGACAACTGGTAGCAGCGATGTCAAGCTCAAAACTGATGACAATTGGCATACTTTTTTGTTTAAAAAGGTGAGAAATCAATTATATAGCCGTAAGTTTACACCTACACGACCGCCTAACACTGATGATAACGAACCTTTTATCGTACCAGCTAGAGCGATGGGGATGGTTTATGGAACGCAGTTGACAGATGAATATTATGAGGATTTGCACCTTCCGCTGCTGGATGCTTTTTCTGCCAAGCTTTTAGAGAAAGGTAAAACAAATCCTGACAGAATAATCGTGATTTTAACTAACCAGGATGCAGTTTTTAATGACGAAGACAGGACTATAGAAAAAAGTCCTTATTGGCAGGATACTTGTACTCTCAAGCCGATATTTGAGAAATATTTTGAGAGAAACTTTCCTAAAGTTAAATCAATTGATTACTTAGAATTGAAACCAAAATCCCAAGATGAGGGATTGGACAATTGGAATAAAGCACTGTTTCTGGTTCAGCAAGCTTTGTCTAGTTTAGAGTTTGATAAAAGTGCAAATGTCTATGTTAGCCATCAGGCGGGAACTCCGGCTATTTCTTCGGCTGTTCAATTTGATTGCTTAGCAAAGTTTGGTAATAAAGTCAAGTTTTTGGTGAGCAATGAGTATGAAGAAAAGTTAGCAGAGAAGGGTGATTTTATAGAAAGCTCTACTTATTTGCAGGGGATGCTAGTCCAAGAGGCGAAAGCGTTATTAAAGCGCTATGACTACCAGGGAGTTGAACTCATTTTAAAACCTTACTGGAAAGATTCTGTAGATCCGTTATTGGTGGAAATTCGCGATTTGTTAGGAATGGCGGTACAGTGGAATTTTGCTAAGTTTGAAGATTTTGGTAAGGCTAGGGGAGATGTTGCCAAGGAGCGTTTAAATCAGTGGTGGTGGATGGGTTATGAAGCTGCTTATTTGGGGGTGATTCGTCTTAAACAGGGTAACACGGTTGAGGCTTTATTTCACAGTTTTAGGGCCGTGGAAGGATTGATTAAAAAATGGGCATTAGATAAGTATCAGCCACAAATTCAATACTCTAATCCCAAGCAACGAACTACAGCATATATCCATGATGTAAATCTGCCTCAGAATTTACGATATTGGTTTAATGCAAATAGAAATGATAGGTACAATAATGTGGGTTTGTTTGGTAAAGCATTATTTACTTTACTGGAAGCGTCTTATCCAAAGAATCAATGGGATAAAAATGTAGATATCCAAGTAGTTGCTGGCAATACCATAGATGAGAGAAATGTGACTTTTCATTCTTTGCATGGCTTGCAGGAAGAAGATGTGTTCAAGGCTTGGAATACTGACAAGCCAGAGAAATGGGAATCACGAGTTTTGGGCTGTTTGAATTTTGTTTCAAATCAAAACTTTGTTTCGTTAAAATCGGCGAGTTTGATGGCGAAGGTGCATGATGAATTGGTGGATGCGATCGCACATTACGAATTGCAAAAATAAAAGAAACCGGGTTTTTTGCAGTTATTGAGTGCTGTGACGAAGTATTTCGGAAAAAACCCGGTTTCTGGCCACCGGTGCATAAGTCGTTTGGCGGGGGCGGCTCAGTATTTTTCGGCTTTTGAAGAATGTCTCAACAATCCTGATTTTGTGTTTGTGGGTAGGTCGCGCCGTCCTCCGGGTAATCCGGTTAATGCTATGCTCAGTTTTGGCTATCAAGTTCTCTGGAATCATTTGTTGAGTTTGATCGAATTGCAAGGGCTCGATCCTTATTCGGCTTGTTTGCATCAGGGAACGGAACGCCATGCTGCTTTGGCTTCGGATTTGATTGAGGAATTTCGGGCTCCAATTATTGATACTTTGGTTTTTTATCTTGTCAATAACGGCATGATGAAGGCTGACCAAGATTTTGTTTTCCGAAATAGTGGGTGTTTTCTCAATGATTCTGGGCGGCAGAAATTTTTGACAGCATTTTTGCGGCGGATGGAAGAGGATTTTACTAATAATTCTGGGGACAGCCAACCTAAATGGGATTTGCTTAACCAGCAGGTGAAAGCTTTCAAGCAGTTTGTGTACAATCCTCTTGAGCTTTATCAGCCTTATCAAATTCGATAAAGTATGCTGCTTTATATCGTTGTCTACGATATTCCGATCGACAAGCGGAGGAAAAAAGTGCATGACTTGCTCAAAGGTTATGGAAAGTGGGTGCAATATTCTACTTTTGAGTGCGTTTTGCCAACTGTTAAGTTTACAGAACTTCAGCGGCGACTCCGAAAGTTAATCAATTTAGATGAGGACAGTATTAGGTTCTATCCTGTGTCGGGGCATACTTTGGGCAATGTTCAGACTTGGGGGGTGGGGCCACCTGTCACGGAGTTGCCGGGGTCGGTGATTATCTAGTATTACTCGCGAGGGCTGAAAGAAATGGCTGTGATGGCGGGAGTTCGTTCTATCCTTCGATATACTACCCTGTAAAGGTTTCAGCGATTTCAAGGGTATGCTCGGAGAGGGTTTGCAGGTACAAATTTGCTATCCCTCGCAAATGGCCTCTAGACATCTTGCGCTGTATGAGGTTTAATGTAGAGGACTCCCCACTCGTTGGGGAAACTAATTGAATGGAAACTCTACATTCAGATCCGCGTCAGATGAGAACTTTTTGAGTAACTCCCCACTCGTTGGGGAAACTAATTGAATGGAAACATGAATTCATCACCACTCATCCACTGCCCAATGGTATCCACCCTCCCCACTCGTTGGGGAAACTAATTGAATGGAAACTCCCAATATTCCCCGTATTCCCCTTGCACTTTCTTGAGATACGTCCTCCCCACTCGTTGGGGAAACTAATTGAATGGAAACAGGCTGACTAATATCAGATGTATTAATCATGCCTCTCCCCACTCGTTGGGGAAACTAATTGAATGGAAACTACCGTGGTAGTGCATCCAGATAGTGTTAGCGTCCTCCCCACTCGTTGGGGAAACTAATTGAATGGAAACTATTTGTCAGGCATTGAGTATTCTAGCTCAATACCCCTCCCCACTCGTTGGGGAAACTAATTGAATGGAAACTCTTCCTTAATAGGGCATATTTGGAGAAGATTAGAGACTTCTCTCCCCACTCGTTGGGGAAACTAATTGAATGGAAACATCAAGAAGAGACTCAACAAGTGACATTCTTTCCTCTCCCCACTCGTTGGGGAAACTAATTGAATGGAAACCTTGGGCATCTTCAGCACTGGCTTGATACCAATGACTCCCCACTCGTTGGGGAAACTAATTGAATGGAAACTCTTTGGGATCTGTGTATCCTTCCATACCTTTAGCTTTGTATCCTCCCCACTCGTTGGGGAAACTAATTGAATGGAAACGGAAAGAACTCAATACTTAGGCTCTCATTTACAATTAAACTCCCCACTCGCTGGGGAAACTAATTGAATGGAAACGACTTAATGATCTTCTTGACTGTCATGTGAATATAGACTCCCCACTCGCTGGGGAAACTAATTGAATGGAAACAGCATTGGAGTTATTACTTCTTTAAAAACTCTATCCTCCCCACTCGCTGGGGAAACTAATTGAATGGAAACGTAGTAGGTTACACTGCTGACTCCCCAGTAGTCCATACACCTCCCCACTCGCTGGGGAAACTAATTGAATGGAAACTAGCCGATCGCCCCTGATGATTTGAAAATTTAGGCTCTCCCCACTCGTTGGGGAAACTAATTGAATGGAAACTCTGTCTCCCAAGCCTGGTCATAATCGTTGACCATTACTCCCCACTCGTTGGGGAAACTAATTGAATGGAAACTGTTCCGCTGTCAATTGGGTGTCGTGATTGATTCTTAAGTTGGACTCCCCACTCGTTGGGGAAACTAATTGAATGGAAACGCTAAAACAAAATTAGTGGAAGTCTTCTATTAATGCGACAGTTTAAGGGCAACCATAAATAGCTGTTGACAAAAGACTAGATTTCTAATAGTCTATTTTTGGGGGGATGCCTTTTAGGGGACGCCTCTACCGCATAGAATAACGTCTTTAAGGCATCGTCCTATCCCCCAGCCGAAGGGTTACGGCACTGTCTAGCAAGTTAACTTGTCACTTGCTAGAAATACATAGCTAAGACAAAGTGTGTCGAAGTCTTCTATTAATGCGGAATCGAAGGAGGCTTCGACTTCACACGACACCGCAAACAAAAATCAAAAATCAGAGCCTTCTGTAGTGCCAAAAGCTCTAAGTTTTTAACCTCTGGAAAACTCCAAAGACAAACTTTTACAACTCAAATTTCTGCAATCAATCCTAGTTGCGAAGAATTAAAAAGCACAAAAAAAAGCCCCATAATTGGGGCAAAATATAACTATTCTCAGTCGTTGGGTGGGGGCGGGTTTATTATATTTTCTTAATTAGTGGCAAAGATGGTTGGTGAACCCGCCCCTACAATCATTTTTCAGGTGCAATTTCTTCATCTACTTGTTCAAAATTCACTTTATTATAGATATCTGCCATAGCAATTTCAAAGGATACTGAAGCAAGCGCGATCGCCCTATCGGACTCATTGTACTCAGCAAACGACCATCGGTTATTATCCATCTTAGAAAAATGTTCAATATATTTCCGATTTTGGTCGAGCAATAAGTATTCTTCAAGAGTGGGAATCGTGCGGTATCCCTCAAACTTTTTGCTGCGATCGTATCCTTTAGTTGAAGCTGACAAAACCTCAATAATTACCCTGGGATTGGTGATCGTATCGGTGCGGTTATTATAATACTCCGGCTTCCCACATACTACCATCACATCGGGATAGGTATAGATGCGCTTCTTGGGTATCCACAAGCGGACATCGCTCATGAAAACTCGATAGTCTAGTTTTTTGAATGCGAAATTTAGTTCGGTACTGAAGTTGAGCGCTATTTGATTGTGATTGGTGGAACCACCGGCCATAGGAAATATTTCACCATCAATGTATTCGCTTTTGTAGTCAGCAGCTTCTTCTAGTGTCAGATATTCCTCGATCGAGTAGTATCGTTGTTCAGTAAGTTGCATAGTTCTATTAGAGAGCATTTAACTGAGACTTTTGTCTAGTGTAACATTTTTGGGCAAGCTTTTTTAGGTTGAGTTTGTGTGGCGGGTTTTTGAGATTGTTGGTTTCTCATATATAGCCATTCTAAATCATTTGCATAATTCTTGTAGGGGCAAACCCCCCGTGGTTGCCCAATCTCTCGGAGGGCGGGCACTCTTGGCACCGCCCCTACAGATTGCATGAGTGATTTAGACTCGCTATAGATAGTTGGTTAAACCATCTTCTACGTTAATTTTTGGACAAACACGATCGCTTATTTTCGTGTTACCACAACCCAATCGTCGGCTGTTTTCACAATCTCGGCATTCTGCAAACCTAGATGTTTTAAAACTGGTTTTTCTAACAGAAAATAAGGTTGAGGAAGAGTTTTCCATTTCTCTTTCAGAGTCGGTGCGTCGGCGACAATAACTTGGCGGTTGCTGTAAAAATTTAGCGAGGGACGGCCCAAACGGTGAGAAGTAAATACCTGTTGACCGGCCGGGGTTCCTGTACGGACTATTTCGGCGATCGGCTTAACTGGATAATCCTCCGCGAGTTCCCAAACCCAGTTATCGGAGGCGACAAATACCAACAGCGAGACGTAAGTTCCCCAAATTAAAACTAATAAAAACTGTCGGTCTTTTCGATGCAGCAACACAGCAGATATTGTCATTGTCAATGCTACAAACATTAGCATTAATTGCAAATCTCGCTCGATTGGCGCAATTTTTCCCCCAGTCGATAGCACGCCGCTGAAGTGAATGCAGCCGACAATCGCAACTACAGCCAGCACTCCCAAAATGGCGGGATGAGGTAACAAGGATACAGCATCAAAATGTTCTTCTGCTTCATCTTTTTCACGTTCTTCTGGCAACCACATTTGCTCCCAAACTTCGGCGAGATAACTGCCAACTGCTAGGGCAAAAGCTGGATAAACTGGCAAAACATACCAAGGCAATTTAGTATTCATCACGGAAATAGCTAGGAGATATACTCCCGTCCAAACTAATACTAATTTTGGCCCGGGAAAATTGCGATTTTCCCAACTCAAATACAGCCCTTGCAGATAAAATAACTGCCACGGCCAAGCTGATTCTAAGATTTCTAAAAGATAATACCAGGGTGGGCCTTTGTGATTGCCTACAGTTTCCCCAATTCGCCGGAATGATTGGCTAACTAAGTTGGTGTTGATGAATTCTTGGCCGTAGTGCACCCATTGGGCAAAATACCAAGCAGCTACTGGTAATGTTCCGATCGCCAATCCGCCCCAAAGATACCCAGAAGTGAGCAATCGCGGAGTATCCCACACCAGAAACAAACAGCCGATCGCCCCTAGTAGCAGCCCCAACATCACACCCTTAGTCAAGCAAATGAGTCCGAAGCCAATCCCCGCGCCCAAAGCGTAGCGCAAATCCCGGCGCGATCGCAACAAACACCACATCGCCCCCAACAAGAAACACAAAACCGCTCCGTCTAACATCGCCAAACGTCCATGCCGCACTACCGGAAGCAGCGTCAGATAGACGAGAGCCGAAAAAATGGCGATCGACCTTCTGGGAAACAACTCCCGCCCGATCGCGTAAAGCATGGGCACAGAAGCGGCTGTCAGCATCGCCGGTACCAACCTCGCCGTCAATTCGCTAACGCCGAAGTTGGCAAAACACAGCCCGATCAGCCAGTGTACCAGCGGCGGTTTGTTGAAATAAGGCATAGAGTCGATCGTTGGATAAAGCCAATTTAACTTGCCGCCCCAGATTTCACGACTCACCTGGGCTGCAATCCCTTCATCCCAATCCCGCAACGCCACACCGCCCAGATTCAGCCCGAAAATTAGCACAGCAGCCAACAAAAAAGCCCACATCCACAGTTTGTCTGTAGAGTTGTCATTGAGGCGACTTGTATATTTTCCAGTGCTCGGTGGAAAGATTTCTGACATAACTTATACTGTTTTAGTTGAACGATTGAAGAATTGGCAATGGCTTATTCAATCAGGGTTTGAAGTTTGCCTACAGTTATTTTTTTTGAAACTGATATTAATAGAGTTTTGAGGATTCCCAACAGAAGGTAAACTTAGACAGCAGTTATTTGCAAACACGAAAATACCATGAATTTACCCATCATTATAGATATTATCATTGGCTTGGTGTTTATCTACCTGACTTTAAGCTTGCTAGCTTCCGAAATTCAGGAATTGATTGCTACTGTTTTGCAGTGGCGGGCAGAGCATTTAAGAAAGTCGATCGAAGTTCTGATTTCTGGCGGTAACGAAGGCGCGAAAGAAGGAGTGCAATTTCAGCGAGTCGGATTGTTGGCTAATGCGATTTATGCCAATCCAATTATCAAGGATTTGAATCAGGGAGCCAAAGGGATGTTACCAGAGGGGTTCCGCTCTATTACGCACCGATTGGGACATTTTTTTCTGCTAATTACTGGAACTAAGAATGTTTTCGGAAATAGATCGAGCGGGCCTTCTTATATTCCAGCCGAGAGTTTTTCTACTAGCCTTTTGGATACTTTAAATATTTCTAGTTTAGTGCGATCGATCTCTAAAGCCCGATTGGAAAGATTTAAAGATTTACAGTTGGCACAAATTCAGGTGATTGGAGAGGGTTTAAATCTGCCGGAGTCTACTAAACCGATTATTGAGCAAGAGTTTGGCTGGTTGGCTGCGGAGTTTAATCGAGTTGTCGAAGATTATAAAAATGATTTGGGGAGTTTGAACAATAGCTTGGATCGGATGTCGGAAAAACTAGGATTTTATATTAATGATTCTCAGGTTTATTTGCCAGAAACTGAGCTGGGGGGAAGAGAGTTTCAGAGGCAGATGGCATTTGTCAAGGCTAGTTTTGATAGCGAATTTGAGCGGGCGGCGCTGCGGGCGCAACTGCAACCGAATTTGAGTAATTTGTTAAATACTGTGAGGAAAGTTAGAAAAACTCAGGATACGGTAGCAGAAATTATGGAGGAGAAAGAGGACAGTCCGATTTACAAACAAATTCAAGAAACTTTGGACAGTATGCCAGAATCTTTGAAACGTAGTCTTTATATTTTAGCTCAACGTGTTGAAGACGAAGGAGATACTCAAGAGCAATTGCAACGGTTTCAGAAAGAAATTGAAGTTTGGTTCGATCTTTCAATGCAGCGGGCTTCGGGTGTTTACAAGCGGAATGCTAGAGGGGTGGCGATTTTGCTCGGAACTGCGATCGCCCTTGCGGCTAATGCTGATAGCATTAATATTGTGAATCGGTTGTCGAAGGATTCGATGCTGCGATCGACTGTTAATTTGTACGCTAAGCAGTTGGTGGAAAAGAATGCTAACACGAAATTAGATAATTTAACAAATCTCACAAAAGTTCAGAAGGATGTCGATCGAGCTTTGGATAATGTAGCTCTACCTTTTGGATGGAACGAACCCAACAGGCTAGAAATAGACGCGAAGGGGAATTTATTGTTGCCGGCTTTGATGGCAAAATTGTTAGGTTGGATATTGAGCGGCGTAGCTATTTCAATGGGAGCTACTTTTTGGTTCGAGGCGCTCAGCAAGATTATTAATATCCGCAATGCGGGGAAAAAGCCGCCATCTTCTACCGAATCTTGAGTGGGGCTGTTGTCTAGCCGATCGACCAACTGTCAACTACAGGATACAGGATCGATCGGTAATTACGGGCCTGTCGGCAATTTTAGGAAACACCTAAAACATAAATTCCGTACGATCGCGGATGGCAGTACCGCAGAAATAGGCGAAACTGATAGGAGGGTTAAATGGAAATAAGCGCAACAAGGTCGCTGCGAGTTTCCGACGGTCTGACTCCCGGGGTGTATCTACCACCTAACACCCTTTTGGAGAACGGTATATGTTCACTTCTTTGACGGAAACCAATCCCGCCTCGGAATACCAAAATCCCCCATCCAGAAGCTCTGTATTCAATGGCTTCAGCATCAATTACGAGCGATATCCCATCTCTAGGATTTTGGCTGGCGAAGAAGCAATTTTACGGATATCTAAGTTTGAAGCGATCGAGCAAATTATCTGGGCACTTCAAAAATATGTCTCTATCCTTAGAGAGATCGATCGAGTTTGCATAATGTCTAGTGCAGCTTCAGATACTAAAAAAAGCGGACTGGATTCGTGTTATGCCGATCGAGATATCGACACACTCAGCAACGGCGGCAAGTGCGATCGCAGGTTTGCTAATAAAGGGAGTGATGCGATCGCAAATAGACATCTTCCAGAATTCTTGTAAAATAGGCCCGAAAGCCTTTTCAAACCGTGCTTTTTAGGATATGTCTAATTATATCGTTAATCATACAGTCGCGATCGCATTTGCGACTCATCGAAACCTAGTTTTTGTTTATCGTTTCAGCGGGCTAAGCTTTTGTGCATTTAAAACGACCCAATTCCTGAAAGTGCGCCAGCGCGCAAACAACTTAATTGCGATCGATTAACCGACATTTAATGTCAAACAGTTTTGACAGTTAGTAAATACCACAAAACCAAATTGGCATCAGTATTTTGGCATCTCAAAAATCCATAGAATAGCTTCAAAGCATATCTGTAAGACTTATGCACCGATTCTAATTGTAGGATGTGCAGTAATTTGTAGGGTGGGCCGTAAGCACCGGTTGACTTTGATACCCATTAAAATACGTACTGGTTCACTTTTTTGGTGAACATTGTGCACATTGCAAGATGAGTGGGTTCACTTAAGAGATATCTCCCTGGCACACCCCTTAAAAAGGGGAGGACAATAATGCTCTCAAAGTCCCCCTTGCTTTCGGGGGATTTAGGGGATCTCCGGGGCATAAATAGTGTTAACTGAACCGTATTGACATATAATTTAAAAGGAGTATTCAGGTAGAGATTACCCCCATGAGCATTTTTCGACGCCTGAAATAATGGCTACAATCAACCAAATAATACTCAAAAAGTCCGGCTGGGAGAAGCTGGATTTTTTTTAAAATATTTCGATAAGTTTTATTATTTGTTTCTCATTGATTGCATTAAAAAATCAAGTTACTACAAGAATTAAAATGTAAACCCGGATAAAAAATAAATATAAAAAAAGATTTTTAATATTGCCAATTATTCAGACTTAGTGTTAAGATGTATTGAAATAAGACTGATTGAATTGCTCCCGGGCTGTATCTACCAAATAACGCCCTCAATGGAGTATCAAACATGAATTCTACTTTCGCTCAACCCAACTCACAATCTACTCTAGAAAAACTACCACTGCGTTCATTAGTATTCATTGATTCTGGCGTAGAAGATTACGAGTCAATTGCAGCGGGAGTGCTGCCAGGACAACAGGTAGTCATACTCGATCGCAGCAAAAATGGTATCGAACAAATTACCTCTGAAATTGAAAACTACGCCTCTACAAACGGGGCGATCGACTCGGTACACATTATTTCTCACGGCAGTTCTGGCAGTATGCAACTCGGTAATACTGCTCTGGGTTCAGAGAACATCGATCAATACAAAAGCCAGTTGGAAAAGTGGCAGACTTCACTGTCCCCAGAAGCAGACATCATGCTGTACGGCTGCGATGTAGCAGCAGGTACAGGCGCTAATTTCGTTGACAAATTCAGCCAACTAACCGGAGCTGACGTTGCCGCATCCACCAATATTACCGGCAGAGACGGTGACTGGAATTTAGAATTTGCTAAGGGTCAAATTGAATCTCCCTTAGCCTTGAGCCAGGAGACGATGGCAAATTACCAAGGTGATTTAGCTACTATCGTCGTAGCCAATAATAGCGATAGCGGGGTTGGTTCTTTGAGAGCGGCGATCGCCTCGGCTGTTGCAGGCGATACAATTACTTTCGCTCCCGGTTTGGCTGGTCAAACCATCACCCTTACTAGCGGTGTACTCGATATTCCCGTTGGCAAAAACATCACTATTGATGGCGCAGCAGCAGCGGGTTTAACCATTAGTGGTAACAACGCATCCCGCGCCTTTTTTGTCAATGCAAATGTGGTGACTGCTACAAATTTTGCAGTCAAAAACCTGATCGTTAATAACGGTAAAACTACGGATAGAGGTGGTGCGATCGGCACAACCGACGAAGTAAGCCTCACAGTAGATAATGTTCAGTTCAACAACAACGTTGCTGATAAAGGTGGCGGTGCAATTTTTGGGAATTTCAACAATACTCTGATAGTAAACAACAGTAAATTCAACGGCAACGTAGCCACCGCAGGTAACGATGAACGGGGTGCAGGTGCGATCGGCTTTTTGAGTTCCAAAGCTATTACTGTCACCAACAGCGACTTCACCAACAACAAAGGAATTAACGGTGGGGCAATTAACAGCCTTCAGGGCAAGTTAACAATTGAAAACTCCCGATTTATCGGCAACGACACCACCGCAGCCACTTTCGCCACAGGTCAAGGCGCTGCCTTTTTGAGGGGTTTTGGTGGCGCAGTTTACACAGACAGAGCCAGTTCTACAACTGAAGCTTCCGGCACAATTCGGATTAGTGGTAGCGTATTCCAAGACAATAAAGGTCGAGGTGAAGGAGGTGCAGCTTATCTGTTCACCGGCAACCAAGACAAGGTAATTTTGGAAAACAGCACCTTCCAAAATAACGAAATTCTGGCGCTACCCAACGGTGGAAGTCCTGGAAACGGTGGTGGTGTAACGAATTTGAGCGACAGCACCAATCAGGGATTGACCATTACCAACACCACCTTTGCTGGCAACAAAGCCAATAATCAAGGTGGCGGCCTGTGGACACGCAATGCCCCTGGTACGATTACTAACAGTACGTTTTCTGGCAACTCCACCGCGTTTGCTGCTGGTGATTTCAACAAACTCGGCGGTGGCATGACTCTTGGTGCACCCACAACTATTGTCAACACGACGATCGCCGATAATAGCGCCGGCTGGGTTGGTGGAGGTATCTTCGCCAGTGCCAATAATGTCACCCTCAAAAACACGATTCTTTCCAAGAATACAGCGGCTAACGGAGGAAACCCTTGGGGAATTCAGCAACACGTCACCGCCCAATACGCCGATCAAGGAGGGAATTTTCAGTGGCCGCCCAAAAACCCTAATGACGGCAGTGATGTCAATGCGACGGCAAGTGTGACGATCGCAGATCCCTTACTTGGCCCACTGCAAAATATCAACGGCGCTTTCGTAAGGCCCCTGCTGACAGGAAGTCCGGCAATTGACAAAGGAGTACCAAGCGGCGCACCAGCTACGGATCAGCGCGGCGTGACTCGTCCTCAAGATGGTGATACAATTCCAGGGGCGATCGTTGACAGCGGCTCTTATGAATTTGGAGGTACAGTCGCGCCGACTCCGACTCCGACTCCAACTCCAGCGCCCACACCAACACCCGCGCC